>NZ_JAAKSL010000012.1:0-150867 GCF_049173895.1 Aeromonas sp. 602200 | reverse complement strand
CAAAGGGATCAGACTGTAAATCTGACGGCTCTGCCTTCGAAGGTTCGAATCCTTCTCCCTCCACCATCATTCAGAAAACCCGGCCTAGTGCCGGGTTTTCGCATTTTTGGCCCATCGCAATTCATTCTCCCTCTGCACTGCCAACCTTTATCACGGCTTGCCCGCGGCCGATCGCGCAATACAAAACGGGAGGCCTGCGCCTCCCGTTTAGATTCATATCAGCCCTGTTACGGGATGAAGCGTTACAGAGTAAAGCGATAGAAGATATCGACCGCCTGAGCCACCCCGCTCATCGCCTGCAGATAGAGCCGTGGCAATACCTCGTAGCGCAGCTTGAACTCGGCGATGGGGCTGAAGACCCCGACCCCGTACTGGAACTGCAGGCCCGGCAGCAGATATGCAGACAGAGTCACCTGGGTGTTGTCACCACTGCCCGCCGTATCGAGGGAGACATCGCTCATCCCCAGCGACTCGCCGATGCTCGACACCACGCCGTTGGCCTGACTCACCGCGCCGGCTACCAGCAGGCCGTTGAAACCGCCATCCTCACCGCCGGTCTGCAACCCTTTGCCGCGCAGCAGATAGGAGAGCTGTTCCGACTGCGCCATCTGCGGTTCGGAGTAGACAGTGATCTCCGGCTTGCTGGCAGGGCCAGTCACCCGCACCCCGACCGTCACCTGACCCTCGATGGTATCGGGATCCCGGTTGGCCTCGATGTTGAGGAACGGCCGATCCAGCGGACCGGAGAAGAGGATCCGCCCCTCCTTGATGATGAGGTTCTGACCATAGGCCTTGAAGCGGCCGTTGGTCAGCACCAGCTGGCCGTTGCCTGCCAGCGGTTTCTCGGGATCCTGACGGATATTGAGGCCACCGGAGACATCGGTCTTCAACCCCATGGCATCGAGCTTCACATCGTTGCCAAGGCGGATCGCCACCTTCATCGCCAGCGGCAGGCTGGCCTGCTTGGGAGCCGGGGGCAGATCGTCATAGACCACGGTCACATCATCGGAGACCGCCACCGCCGAATCCGGCAAGCTCTTGACCAGAATGCGTGCCCAGGGAATATCCACCTGACCGGTAATCCGGGTCTCCTCCCCCAGCGACACCGCGATATCGGGCGAGACTCTGACCCGGCCCATGCCCGGATATTGCGCCTCCAGATCCTTACCCTGAATGGTGAGGCTGCCGCTGACCGGCATCTTGGCCCAGCTGAGCCAGCCGCCCAACGCCAGCGGCCCCTTGCCCACCAGCATGGAGCCATCGAGCTCGGCGCGATTTCCCTCGATCTTGAGGCGGGTCACCAGCTTGGTCAGGGTCACCATGTCGGAGTGGGTCTGCACTTCACCGTCACGCAGGTTGAGCTGGCCAAACAGCAGGGGCGCCGCCAGGGTGCCGTCGAAGCGGGCATCGGCGGAGATGATCCCTTGCAGGGAGCGCACCTCAGGGATGAGCGGCGCAAAGGTATTGAGCTTGAGATCGTCAAACTTGAGCTGACCGCCGAGCAGACCGCGACCGGCGGGCTCCCTGATCAGCAGATCGGTATCGATATTGCCGATCTGCTTGGAGGCAAAATCGAGGCGAATGGCCGCCTGCTGCCGCTCGAAATCCAGGGCCAGTGCCAGCTGCTGATAGTCGGTCTTGAGACCATCTGCCACAAAAGTGCCCGGCGTGGTGCGCACCACAGCATGCAGGGTCGGCTGATTGCCACGCCAGCTGGCGCGGCCATCGGCCGAGAGCATCGCCTGCCAGCGGAAGTTGTCCGGCAACCAGGGGCGTAGCCGCTTGAGATCAAACTCGCTCAGGGCAAACTCCAGAGTGCCCTGCGCAGCGGAAACCTGACTCCCCTTGACGCAGAGGCTGGCCCCCTGGGAGCCGAGGCAGAGATCCCCCATCGCCAGCCGCTGACGCGGCAGATCGAGATCCAGTGCCCACGGGGAGCTCAAGTCCCAACGGCGCAGCGGGGTTTTCAGCCGCAACTCGGAGAGCGCCCCGCGCCAGTGATCCCCGCGCACGCCGCCACCCAGTTTGAGGTTGGCCGCAACAGGGTCACCCTTCATGGTCAGGGTCAACAGATGTTGACTGATATCGCCGCTGAGGTTCAGGGCAAGCTGGCTGAGCTTGGTTTCGCCCTGTTTCAACTGCGCCACCAACAACGCGAGATCACCGGCCGGTTTGGCGCCGATCGCCGCATTGCCCTTGAGGCTAATACCCTTCATGTCGGTGCCGGCATAGTAGAGCCGCTCGGAGGCGAGATCCGCATCGATTTTTGGCGTCTGCTGATTGCCACTGACCTTCACCTGTCCCTTGATATCCCCTTTCAGGCCGGGATAGATGCCCCCCAGCTGGGGAGCCAGCAGGTTGGCATCGAGCTTCCACTGGGCGCTGCTGATACTGCCCTTGGCATGCAACTGGTTGGGGCCACTTTGCAGCGAGAGCGTCGGGATCAGCCACTCCATCTTGTCGTTACCGCTAAGCTCCCCCTTGAGGGCCAGCGGATACTGGTTGAGTTTGCCATCCACCTTGAGCTTGGGCAGTTTCAGCTCCCAGTGGCCCGCTTCGTTCATCACGAAACGGCTCTCCAGCTCACCGGCCAGCGTCCCTTTCAGCTCGGGCAGCAGCTCGGCCGGATTGATCCCCTTGAACAGGGTGGTCCCCTGCCACTCGATCCCCTTGTTCCAGGCGAGCTTGCCATCGAGCTTGAGCTCCCCCTTGAGGGCATTGAGCTGCAAGGCGATCTTGCTGAGCCGCTCCAGATCCCCCTTCCCGTCCAGCGCAAGCTTGAAGGGGGGCACATCGGTCCCCTTGCCGGAGGTATTGAGGGCAAACTGGTAGCCGGAGAGCTTGCCCTTGGCAGTCAGGCTCCCTTTGTCCAGCCGATAGCTCGGCTCATCTTTGGCAGGCTTATGAAATGGCCAGCCGAGGCTCTTCCAGTCGAGGGCCAGATCAAAAGGGAGATCCGGGTCGAGGGCGGCCAGCGAGCCCCTGAGATTGGCGGCGACCGGCCCCTTGGCCGACAACGCCAACCCCAGCTTGCCGACCGAACCGCTCAGCGCCAGCGTGGCCTGCTCCCCTTGCAGCTCGCCATCCAGCAGTCCCTTGCGGGCCTTGGCATCCAGCGTCACCGCCAGCGGGTAGTCATCACTTAGCTGAATGTGGCCATTGAGCGCCAGATCGGCCATGGCGTGGCGCAGCGAGAGCTCGCGCACCTCGATGCGATCGTCGGCAGCAGTGGCCGACAGCAGCAACCTGTCGAGCCCTTCGATCAACTCGCCCTGCTTATATTGCACCCGGGTCGCGCTGACCCCTTCCAGCTTGATGGGGAAAGGAAGATGAATGGCGGGCAGGAGAATGGGGGCAGCCTTTGCCGTATTTGCAGCTGGCGCCCCTTTGCCCTGTTTGGCTGTCTCGGCGCTGGCCTTGTCGTTGCGCGCCACCGCAGCACCGGCTTGCTTCTCGTTAGCGGCTGGCTGCTTGGCAGATTTGGCTGCGCTGGCGGGTGCCGCGTCATCCAGCGTCACCGTCAGGTTATCAAGCACCGGGCCGCGTACAATCAGCCCCTTGCGGTTGAGGGTGGCGCCGATATCGAGGGACCCCAGGGTCACGGCAACACCGGGCACCGCCAGATCGAGATCGGCCACCTTGAGGCTGTCGACCTGAATTTTGAGTGGCAGCGGGCGCCAGACAAAGGGTTCGGAAGGCTCTTCCGGTGCAGGCTCCGAGTCGGCCACCTTCACCACCGGATGAGTCACTTCAAGCGATTTGATCCAGAGTTTGCCCTGCAGCAACTTGCCGAGATCCCAGTCGAGCACGGCGCGATCCACCGTGACATCCACCAGCTCATCCTGCCAGCCGGCCCCTTCCAGGGTCCAGCCATAGCCAAGCTGACCGGCAACCAGCTCCCCCTTGAGGGAAGGCAGCGCCCCTTTGGCCTGTTGCCACAACCACTTGTTGCCCTGATGGGTAAAGCCCAGCAGGCTGACGCCGATGAGCAGCAGGAACACCAGCCCCATCAGCCAGAGAAAGATGCGTTTTAGCCAGATCACAATGCAGACCCCCGCGAAAGATACAGCCGCAGCGGCCAAAGAAAAAAGCGTTTAGACAACATCATAATTCAGGCCCCAGTGCGAAATGCAGCCGCAAGGGCTTGTCCTCCTCCGATACCCCGACCGCCAGATCCAGCCTGACCTGGCCGATGGGGGTGACCCAGCGCACACCGACGCCGGTACCTATTTTCCAGGGCTCGCTGTAATCGGTGGTGGAGGTGCCGCCATCCACAAACATGGCCCCCAGCCACTTCTCGCTGAAGCGGTAGTTGTATTCCAGACTGGCCACGCTGGTGTAGCGGCCACCGGTCAGCTTGCCATCCGGCCCGGTGGGGGAGATGCTCTCGTAACCAAAGCCGCGCACCGTCTGATCGCCACCGGTAAAGAAGCGCAAAGACGGCGGCACCAACGAGAAGCTGTCACCTATGATGGCCCCCTGCTCTGCCCGCATCAGGAATCTGTGGTTATCGCCAAGAGTTCTCAGCCACTTGCTGCGTCCCCACACCCGCATAAAGCTGATGTCGGAGCCCCATCTGGGGTCGGAGAACTCCAGCGTCAGTTGCTGGCGATCCCCCCAATCGGGCACCAGGGTGCCGCGCACCCGCAGTCGGGACCAGGAGACCCCGGGGATCAGCAGCAAGCTGTTCCCCTCGTCGGCGCCCTGGGTATAGATCTCGTTCTCCAGCCGGATAAAGACGTCCCGATCCCAGCTCTCCGGCCGCCGCGTCCAGCGGTGCACACCGATGGTAGTGAGATCGGATCGGGTATCGTTGTTGTCCTTGTACTGGTAACCGGTCTGGATGGAGTAGTAGTCCCGCAGCGGGTTGCCCACCGGGATCTGGTAGTCGAAGCTGAGCTCGGCCTCCGGCGCCGACACCTTGGCGGTGGCAAACAGGCGGTGGCCGTAGCGGTTGACCCAGGGCTTCTCCCAGGTGGCACTCATCCGCGGCCCTACGTCGGTGGCATAACCGATACCGGTCTCGATTTCGTGATCGACCCGGTTATCCAGCGTCACCGCGATGGGCACCCGATAGTTGCTCGCCTCGCTCAATACCGGCTTGATATCGACCTGACGGAACAGCTTGGTGGAGGAGACATCCTGCGACATCTCGGCCAGACGGATAGCGAGATAGGGATCGCCGCTCTTGATGTTGATAAGCGGGCGAATAAGGTGAAGCGCTTCGGGAGTGGCATCGTAGCGGATCTCGCCAAAACGGTAGCGATGGCCCGATTCGAACAGAATAAAGATCTCTGCCGTCCCCTTGTCCGGGAACACCTTGACCTGACTCTTGCTCAGCTTGGCATCAAAGTAACCGCGGGCCAGCCCGAGGCTGCCCAGATCCGCCTTGATGGATTCATATTTGGCGTGATTGAGGGGTTCACCCTCTTTGAGGGGCAACTTGTCCAGCAGGGCGCTGTAGAGCTCGTCGCTGCCTGCATCCCCCTCCAGCAGAATATCGAGGCGGGAGACGATGACCGGCTCCCCCTTGTCCACCTCAATCACCACTTTGGACGGAGTTTTCTTGTCGCGGCTCAGGGTGATTTTCGGCTGGTAGTAGCCATAAACCTGCAGCGCCTTTTGCACGCTCTCGGTGATTTTGGCGCGGGCCGGACGGTATTGCCGCTCCTGATAGACCGGCAGGGCATTGAGGTAGGCTTCAACGTTATCCTTGTTCTCCCCTTTCAACCCCTTGACCTGATAGGTGAGCTTGGCAGCAAACGCGGGCGAAGCCAGCAGCGACAGCAACAGGCCCACCCCTAGTACCCGCAGGCCGCGGCGAAACGCAGGGCCGGACAGTAAACGCCCTGCCAGCAGGGATGAAATGCATCCTGTCAAAGGTCAATATTCCTGAATCTGTGGTGAAGGAAACCAGCGCCCTTTCGGGCCAACCCCGAATGCGGCGCAGCACGCCATGCAGTGCATGGCCGTGACACAAAAATGCGCGCCAGAAAAATGGCGAACCTTATCCTAACATAGGCATCGGCCAGCGACAGCGCGGTGCCATTGGCAAATTCACCATATCTTTTAAGAGGTTGACCACAAATCACACATTTTGCTGACAATGACGACGCCCGCTTTCCCGATGAGGGCGATCTGACCCGGCCTGAACAAGGTTGTCTTCGTCGTAAGGCCCCCCTTTGTCACCTATCCCCCTCTCTTTACCACCAGAGACCCACCACGACAGAGTTTGTCGGCATCACCCCACCCTCACCGTTTAACAGGCCCGGCACACACCAAAGCCCGCCGTAGCGGGTGATTAAGAATTGCTCGTTCAGCGCAATCGAATTATCCCGCTGCCTTTGCGAACGTCCCTCCCTCACACTTGAACCATCAACTGAAGGAGACACATCATGCATGCACGTAGCGAACAGATGGCTGACTATATTGCCGATCGTCTCGAGTTCATCACCTTTCTCGCCTGTTGCAGCGCCTTGCTGGCCCTGCTGACCGGCATGAGTGGCCAGCAGGCGCTGGCCTTTACCGCCCTGAACCTGCCGTTTGGTCTCGGCATTTTGCTGGCGATGGCGCTGCTGGCCCCCCTGCCCGTCCACTGGCGGCTGCCGGGGATCACTTTGCTGCTGGCAGGGAGCGCCCTGATGACCCTGCAACTGGGGGGAGAGTGGCTCAATCCGCTGGCCATCTGGAGCCTCTACGCCCTGCTCGGGCTGGAGATCATCTGGCAAGCGCGTCCCCGCGCCGTGCTGGCCACCCGCGCTCGCCAATAACAGGGCTGACGATCGCCGGTAAATGGCGGGTTGTGATGGCTGACGCCGGTGGCAAATTGGGGTACTCTTGCGCCCCGATTTGCTACCACCCTTGGCGTTAACAACCTTCGCCATCACTCCCAGGAGCGCCCCGATGAAAAAAGCCTGTGCCCAGCACATTCTGGTCAAGACCGAAAAACAGTGTCTGGAGATCAAGGAGAAGATCGAGAAGGGAGCCGACTTCGGCCAGATGGCCAAGCGCTTCTCCACCTGCGCCTCCTCAAAACGCAGCGGCGATCTGGGGGAGTTCAACAAGGGGGACATGGTCAAGCCCTTTGACGATGCCGTCTTCAAGGGCGAACTGCTCAAGGTGCTGGGGCCGGTGCGCACCAAGTTCGGCTTTCACCTGATCAAAGTGCTCTATCGCAACTAAGTCATCGCAACTGACCATCTTCTCGGTGAAGCTCCCCTCAGGCGGGCTTCACCGACCTCTGCATCTTCCTCGCAAAACTGGCCAAAACCACGCCAAACTCTCATCAATTTACTAACGTTATCAGGCAATTAAGTTTATCCTTCTCGGCATTGTCCACATTCGACGATGGATCCCGTGCTATGCCCCGCTCTTGCTTGTGGCCCCTGCTGGCCTGGTTACTCCCGCTCGCTGGCGCCCTCGGCAGCCGCCTTCATCTCTGGCCCTGGTGGATCGGTTTTGCGATCTGTCTCATCGGAGCCCTTGTTTCCCTGATCTTGCTGGTACGCCTGCCCTGGAGCCGCAACCGCTACGCCTGCGGCCTTGGCGCCTTGCCACTGCTGCTACCGCTGACCTTTGTGCTGCAGGCGCTGCGGATGCCGCTGATCAACGATGTGAGCACAGATCCCTACAATCCCCCCCAGCTACGCTGGGCGGCAGAGCTCAGAACAGCGCAGGATCTGCCAATTAATAGCGCCCCGCTGAAAGCATTTGAAAGAAATCCCGGTCCTCTCTTTACCCATACCGCCCCCGAAGAGGTGGTTATTGAGGCTGAGGAGCTGATGCAGGAGCTGGGCTGGCAGGTACGACCAAGCCCCGACGGTCTGGATGCCGTGGTCACCACCGGCTGGTTCGGCTTTCAGGATGATGTGGCGCTGCGGGTCTTTGCTGGCCCCAAAGAGACCCGCATCGATATGCGATCAGCCTCCCGTCAGGGGCAAAGCGATCTGGGCACCAACCGGGCGCGGATCGAGGATTTCCTGACCCGCCTGAATGAGCGCCTCGGCCAGGCCTACAAACCCAATTTAAAACCGTAAGTGTGAAACGACAAGAAGGTAACTGATGCGCGTTGAGGTCAAACCCGACCGGGAATATGCCTGGTTTATCCGCCCCTTTTTCTGGCTGCAAAAGCGCAACTATGGTCAGGTGCTTATTCCGGGCAAGTGCTGGGGCCGCTCGCCGCGCCTCTTTGCCGCCGTCGCCACCCTCTACGGCGTCATCAACCGCAAGCGATCTCCCATCGATCCCGTGCTGCGCTCGCTGGTGACGGTGCGGGTCTCCCAGCTCAACTGGTGTCGTTTTTGCGTCGACATCAATGCCATGACCCTGGTAAAGAGAGCCGGCTCCAGCGAGAAGGTGGAGGCGCTGGCCAACTGGCGCGAAAGCTCCTTGTTTGACGAGCGGGAAAAAGCGGTGCTCGACTATACCGAGGCGATGACCGGGCTGGATGGGGTGAGCGATGAGCAGGCGGCCCGCCTCAAGCTCTGGTTCGATGACGATGCCATGGTGGAGTTGACCGGTCTTATCGCCTTCCAGAACATGTCGGCCAAGTTCAACGCCGCCCTCGATATCGCGCCGCAGGGCTTCTGCCAGCTGCCGGTGCAACCGGAACGCCCTGCCAAGCCTGACAGCAAGGACGCCTGATGAACCGGACCCGCCTGCTGCTTGCGCTGGTGATGGGGAGCCTTATCGGCACCTTTTTTGCCCTCGATCTCGGTCGTTACCTCACTCTGGACGCCTTGCAGGCCCAGCAGGCGGCAGTGGCGCAATGGGTCGACAGCCACTTTGTCTCGGCCAGCCTGCTGTTCGTGCTTATCTATGTGCTGAGCACCGCCCTCTCCCTGCCCGGCGCCAGCCTGCTCACCCTGGGTGGCAGCGCAGTGTTCGGCGTCGCCTGGGGGCTGCTGCTGGTCTCCTTTGCCAGCACCCTAGGCGCAACCCTCGCCTTTCTCAGCGCCCGTTTTCTACTGCGTGACTGGGTCGAGCAGCGCTTTGGCGACAAGCTGGCCACCTTTCAGTCCGGCATGGCGAAGGAGGGAGCCTTCTATCTGCTCAGCCTGCGCCTCATCCCCATCTTCCCCTTCTTTCTGGTCAATCTGCTGATGGGGCTCACCCCCATCAGAGTCAGCACCTACTACTGGGTCAGCCAGCTTGGCATGTTGCCCGGCACCTTCGTCTATGTGCTGGCGGGCAGCGAGCTTGGCCAGTTAACCAGCACCGGCAATATTCTCTCCCCCGGCCTGATGGTCGCGTTGACCCTGCTGGGGCTGATGCCCTGGCTGGTCAAGAAATTGACCGACAAGCTCGCGCTGCGCCGCTTGCTCTCCCCCTACCGCAAACCCGCTCGCTACGACTACAACCTGCTGGTGATCGGTGCCGGTGCAGGTGGGCTGGTCACCAGCTATATCGCGGCAGCGGTGAAGGCCAAGGTGGCGCTCATCGAGAAACACAAGATGGGGGGCGATTGCCTCAACAGCGGTTGCGTCCCCTCCAAGGCGCTGATCCGAAGCGCCCGCTTTGCCGCAGAGCAGCGTAAAGCCGACGAGCTGGGCTTTAGCCCAAGCCACTCCCGCGCCGATTTTACCGCCGTGATGGAGCGGGTAGCGGAGGTTATCAAGGAGGTCGAGCCACACGACTCCATCGAACGCTATCAGGGGCTTGGAGTGGAATGCATCGAAGGGGAGGCGCGGCTGGTCTCCCCCTGGGAGGTAGAAGTGAACGGCCAGCGCCTCGCCAGCCGCCATATCGTTATCGCCACCGGCGCCCGACCGTTGGTGCCCAAGCTGCCGGGGCTGGATCAGGTGCCTTACCTCACCTCGGATAGCCTCTGGCAGCTGCGCACCCCGCCGCGCCGCCTGCTGGTGCTGGGCGGCGGCCCCATCGGCTGCGAGCTGGCCCAGAGCTTCGCCCTGCTCGGCATTCCCGTGACCTTGGTGGAACTCTCGGAGCAACTGCTGCCCCGCGAAGAGAGAGAGGTCGCCGATGCGCTGGCCGGGCAGATGAGCCGCGATGGCGTGCAGCTACTCACCGGCTGGTGCGCCGAACGAGCAGACTATCTGCCCGCAGCCGAGGGGGATCTCCCCATCCGGCTGCAACTGCGCCGGGGCGAAGAAATACAGGTGGTGGAAGGGGATCAACTGCTGCTGGCACTGGGTCGGGTCGCCAATGTGAGCGGCTTCGGGCTCGAAGAGTTGGGAGTCGAGCTTGCCCCCCGTGGCAACATTGCGGTCGATGGTTTTCTTGCCACCAACTTCCCCAGCATACTGGCAGTGGGAGACGTAGCGGGCCCTTACCAGTTCACCCACTTTGCCGCCCATCAGGCCTGGTATGCGGCAGTAAATGCCCTGTTTGGCCAGTTCAAGCGCTTTCGGGCCGACTATCGGGTTATTCCGGCGGCCACCTACACCACGCCGGAGATTGCCCGGGTCGGCCTAAATCGCAAGGAAGCCGAAGCGCAGGGGATTCCCTTCGAGGCGACCCGCTTCGAGCTGGCCGAGCTGGATCGCGCCATCGCCGATGGGGAGCGCCACGGTTTTGTCGAGGTGCTGACCGTGCCGGGCAAGGATACTATCCTTGGCGCCACCATAGTGGGCACTCACGCCGGTGAGCGGATCGCCGAGTTCGTGCTCGCCATGCGTCACCGCCTCGGCCTTGGCAAGATCCTCGGCACCATTCACGCCTATCCCACCCTGATGGAGGGGAACAAATACGTGGCAGGTGAATGGAAACGGGCCCACCAGCCCACCCGGGTGCTGGCGTTGCTGGCCCGTTATCACCGCTGGCGCCGTGGCGCCTGACAATCAGGGAAACATTTATGCTCAAGCCATTCTCACAGCTCTGCTCACACCTCAACTCACACTGCAGATCTCGGCTCAAACAGCGGCTAAATGCGCTGCTGTGCGCCCTGCCCCTGCTGGCCAGCGGCCCGCTGTTGGCGGCCAACCCAGACGATAACTGGCAACGGACCCTTGAGGAGGCGAAGGGACAGACCGTCTACTTCAACGCCTGGGGCGGCAGCCCGGAGATCAACGCCTATCTGGTGTGGGCCGGGCAGGAGCTGGCGCGCGACTATCAGGTCAAACTGGTGCAGGTGAAGGTGGATGATATCGCCCAGAGCGTCAGTCAACTGCTGGCCAACAAGCTGGCAGGCAAGCAAGCTGGCGGGCCCATCGATCTGCTCTGGGTCAACGGCGAGAACTTCAAGGTGCTCAAGGAGCAGGGGCTGCTCGGCGCTCCCTTTACCTCCGAGCTGCCCAACATGGCACTGGTCGACAGCAGCCTGCCGGTGAGTGAGGACTTCACCCTGCCGGTGGAAGGGCTGGAAGCCCCCTGGGGCATCGGCCAGCTCAATCTGATGGTCGACACCGAAGAGGTCGCCAGAGCGCCCACCTCGGCAGCAGCCCTGCTGGCGTGGGCCAAGGCCCATCCCGGTCGCTTCACCTACCCCAAGCCGCCCCAGTTCCATGGCTCCAGCTTTCTCAAGCAGATCCTGCTGGAGTTGACGCCAGACCCCGCCCCCCTCTATCGGGAGGCGACCGATACCGAGTTTACCCAACTCACCGCCCCGCTCTGGGCCTGGCTCGATGAGCTGCATCCGGCACTCTGGCGCAAGGGCAAACTGTTCCCCACCAGCGCCGCCGAAACCCGCCAGCTGCTCGATGATGGCGAACTGGCCATGGCCATCAGCTTCAATCCGCAGGAGGCGCAGAGCGCCGCCCAGATTGGCGCCCTGCCCCCCAGCGTGGAAGCGGTAGCCATGGAGAAAGGGGCGCTCACCAACAGCCATTTTCTCGCCATCCCCTTCAACGCCAGTGCCCGTGCGGGTGCCAAGGTGGTGGCCAACTTCCTGCTGAGCCCGGCGGCGCAGGCGCGCAAGGCCAATCCGGCCTTCTGGGGTGATCCCAGCGTGCTGCGGGCCGGTGCCCTGCCTGACCCCGCCAAGGGGCAACCGGCACTGCGCTTCAAAGCGGTGGCCGAGCCTCACCCCAGCTGGCAGCTCAAGCTGGAAGCGGCCTGGGCCGAGCGTTACGGTCACTGATGAGTGCCGCTGGTCACCCGCTTTCCCGCTCCCGACCGTGGCGCCAGTTGACACGCCACCCCACTATGAGTACGGGGATGGCGGTCATTTATCTGGCACTCTTCGTCATCCCATTGCTGGCGGGGCTGTGGCAACTGCTGGCGGAGGGGATGGCCGCCTCTCATCTCGCCTTGCTGCTCGCCCAACCCGGTCTTTGGCACTCAGCAGCACTGAGCCTGTGGATTGGCGCCGCCTCGACCCTTGGCAGCCTGCTGTTGACCGCCCTGCTGCTGGCCCACAGCGACAGCCGGGCTTTCGGGCTGCTCCGTCGCCTGCTCTCGCCTATGCTGGCCATGCCCCACGTCGCCTTTGCCATCGGCTTTGCCTTTCTGCTCGCCCCCTCCGGCTGGCTGCTGCGGCTCCTCTCGCCAGCTCTAACGGGGTTTGATCTTCCCCCCGATTGGCAAACCATTCGGGATCCTTGGGGGCTCGGGCTGATTGCACTGCTCGTTTTCAAGGAGACCCCCTTTTTGCTGCTGATGGCGATGGCCGCGCAGCAACCCATCCAGCTGGCACGCCAGCAGTGGCTGGGGACAAGCCTTGGCTTCAGCGCCCCCCAGATCTGGTGGCGCCTGCTGCTGCCCGCCCTCTGGCCTGCCCTGCGCCTGCCCATCTATGCGGTGGCGGCCTACGGAGTGGCGGTGGTGGATCTCGCCCAGCTGCTCGGGCCTGACACCCCCGCCCCGCTGGCGGTACGGCTGTGGCTTTGGTATCAGGATCCGGATCTGCTCTGGCGCGGCGCCACCGCCAGCGGCGCCCTGCTGCTGCTCGCTATCACGGCGCTGCTGATCGCCATGCTCAGATTACTGGAGTGGCTTCATCAAGAGGTGGGCAAAGGCTGCTGGCTCGATGGCAAACGGGCGGCGCCCCACTCCTTTGCCAACCGGCTCGCAGCGGGCTTTGCCTTCACCCTGATCACCCTCAATCTGGCGGTGCTGGTGGCCCTGCTGCTCTGGTCGCTGGCGCGCCGCTGGCCCTTTCCCGCCCTCTGGCCCAGCCAGTGGAGCAGTCACTACTGGCTGGATCTGCTGCCAAGCCTGCTGCCACTGCTAACGACCAGCATCCTGCTGGCACTGACGAGCGGCTTGCTGGCACTGGTGATGACGGTGCTGAGTCTGGAGGCGCAAGCCGGGCGCCGCCCCTGGCCACTCTGGCTTATCTACCTGCCGCTGTTGCTGCCACAGGCGAGCCTGCTGTTTGGCATCCGGCTCGGGTTGGACTGGCTTGCACATGACTCAATAAGTAGCGGTATTGGCTGGGGCTGGGTGCTCTGGAGCCAACTGCTGTTTGTCTTTCCCTATGTCTATCTCTGCCTGCATGGCCCCTATCGCCAGTTCGATCCGCGGATCACCCAGAGCGCCCTGCTGCTGGGGGCAACGCCATGGCGAGCCTGGTGGCAGGTGAAAGCGCCACTGCTGGCGCGCCCGCTGCTGTTTGCCTTCGGCGTCGGGGCAGCCGTGAGTTTGGCCCAGTATCTGCCGACCCTACTCTTTGGCGCGGGCAGAGTGGTCACCATCACCACCGAAGCGGTGGCCATCGGCAGCGGCCTCAACCGGCGACTGGCGGGGCTATACGGTCTGCTGCAACTGCTGCTGCCGCTCGTTATCTATCTGCTGGCGCTCTGGCTGCCGGCGCGGATCAATCCGGCGCTCAAGGGGGGCGGCTCACGATGAACTCTCATGATGGAAATAGCCATATGCTGAGCACCACGCCTCTTCGGCTTTACCTTGATGAAAATCTGCTGCTCTCGCTGCCCGCCCTGCAAGTGGCACCCGGCGAGGTATTGACCCTGATGGGCCCCAGCGGCTGTGGTAAAAGCTCCCTGCTGGCAGGGCTGGCAGGAGTACTGCCCGGCGCGCAGACAGATGGCGGCCCGATCCGGCTGGAGGGGGAGATAAGGCTCGGCGAGCGGCAACTCAACACCTTGCCTGCGCAAGCGCGGCGCATCGGCATGCTGTTTCAGGATGACCTGCTGTTCGACCATCTGACGGTGGCGGAGAACCTGATGTTCGGCATGCCAGCGACCATCAAGGGAAAACGCGCGCGGCGGGAAAAGGCACTGGCCGCATTGGCACAGGTCGCGCTGGCGGATCAGGCTGACAAGCTGCCGCAGCTGCTGTCAGGGGGTCAGCGGGCGCGGGTCAGCCTGCTGCGGGCACTGTTGGCCGAACCCGACACCCTGCTGCTGGACGAGCCCTTCTCCCGCCTCGACAAGCCGCTGCGGGCCGCCTTTCGCGAACTGGTGTTCGCGCAGATCAAAGCGCTGGCCATCCCCGCTATTCTGGTGACCCACGACGAAGAGGATGCACCGGGCACCATACTCAATCTTACCGAATCCTGTTTTTAACCGAGGAGTTCACCTTGTTTGACCGCCACCTGATCCCCGTGATCCGCAGCCCTCTCACCCAGCTTGCCAAACCGCTCTGCCGCGCCGGGGTCAGTGCCAATCAGGTGAGCCTCACCGGCTTTGCCATCGGCATGCTGGCGCTGCCGCTGCTGTCCTTTGGTTGCTATCAGTGGGCACTGGCGGCCATCCTGCTCAACCGGCTGCTGGACGGGCTCGATGGCGCCGTGGCGCGGGAAACCGGCATCACCGATTGCGGCGGCTTTCTCGACATCACGCTCGACTTTATTTTCTACGCCGCCGTGGTGCTGGGCTTTGCCCTCGCCGCCCCTGCCAATGCGCTGCCCGCCGCCACCCTGCTGTTTGCCTTTATGGGCACCGGCTCGAGCTTTCTGGCGTTTGCCATCATGGCGGGCAAGCGGGGGATCGACAATCCGGTCTACCACCACAAATCCCTCTACTATCTGGGTGGCCTCACCGAGGGGAGCGAGACCATCGCCCTCTTTGTGCTGATGTGCCTGTGGCCCGCCGCCTTCGCCCCGCTCGCCTACGGCTTTACCCTGCTCTGCGCCATCACCACCCTGACCCGGCTCTGGAGCGGCTACCACACCCTGCGTCCCCCCCAGCCATAAACAGCACAGCCCTCACCGGAGGGCTAATCCATCGCACGATGAATTGGCGGCAAACAAGGCGCACGGAACACTTGCACGGGGATGACAATGTTTTACCATTGCGACACTTTATCAGTCTCTTTGAGAACCCTATGCGTCGCCTTGCTTCTCTTCTCACTCTGTCGTTATTCCCCCTGCTCGGTGGCTGCAGCAGCGCCCCTGCGCCAAAGCCCGTTGTCGTCCCCCAGCCCAAGAGCGCCTTTATCAATCAGGCACCATCGAGCAAACCCGTTTATACACAAGGGGTTAGCAAGGGGGACTTCGCCAATCGCCCCAACGTGGACAGGTTCGTCCAGAAGATGGTCGAGAAGCACGGTTTTGACAACGCCCAGCTGCATCAGGTGCTGGCACAGGCAGAGCGTTACGACTGGATCATCCGCCTGATGGATGCCCAGGCGCCGACCACCGCCAAGCCCACCGGCCCGACCGGTGCCTGGAACCGCTATCGCGCCAAGTTCATCACCCCCGACAACGTACAGAACGGCGTCAACTTCTGGCGTGAATACGCAAGCGAGCTCAATCGGGCGGAGCAGATCTACGGGGTGCCGCCGGAGATCATCGTCGGTATTATCGGGGTCGAGACCAGATGGGGCCGGGTGATGGGCAAGACCCGCATTCTGGATGCGCTGGCCACCCTGGCGTTTGATTACCCGCGCCGTGCCGAGTTCTTCACGAGCGAATTGGAAGCCTTCCTGGTGATGACCCGCGACGAGGGGATGGATCCCACCGAACCAAAGGGCTCCTATGCAGGCGCCATGGGCTACGGCCAGTTTATGCCCTCCAGCTTCCAGCGCTATGCGGTGGACTTTGACGGCAACGGCCACACCAACCTGTGGGATCCGGTGGATGCCATCGGCAGCGTCGCCAACTACTTCAAGGCCCACGGCTGGGAGAAAGGTCAACCGGTTGCAGTACGCGGTCAGGGCCAACTGCCCGGCTATGAGCATGGCTTCCAGACCCGCTACCCGGTCGCCACCCTGCGCCGCGCAGGGCTGACGCCAACCAGCAGCCTGGGCAACCACAGCGAAGCGAGCCTGCTGCGCCTCGATGTGGGCACCGGCTACCAATACTGGTACGGCCTGCCCAACTTCTACACCATCACCCGTTACAACCACAGTACCCACTATGCCATGGCGGTATGGCAGCTGGGTCTGGCGGTGAAAGCCGCGCGCTGACAACTCGCTGGCATAAAACAGACAATGAAAAAGGAGCCATTATGGCTCCTTTGTTATATCCAACGTTCAACCCCATCAGGGGCTCAAGGATGGCTACCTGATTTAGACGCCTGCCTTGGCAAGCGCAGCAGAGACGATCTGCTGGGCTTCCTGCTGGATGAGGTCGAGGTGCGTGTCGCCCTTGAAGCTCTCCATATAGATCTTGTAGATGGACTCGGTGCCGGAGGGGCGCGCCGCGAACCAGCCGTTCTCGGTCACCACCTTGAGGCCGCCGATGGCGGCATCGTTGCCCGGCGCCTTGGTCAGCTTGGCGATGATGAGCTCACCCGCCAGGGTGGAGGCTTCTACCAGTGCCGGATCCAGCTTGGAGAGCACCGCTTTCTGGGCGCTGTTGGCCGGGGCGTCGATACGGCGATAGCTGGAGCGGCCGAACTTGGCCTCCAGTGCGTCGTAATGAGCCTGCGGATCCTTGCCGGTGACCGCCAGAATTTCCGCCGCTAGCAGCGCCAGAATGAAACCATCCTTGTCGGTGGTCCAGACGGTGCCATCTTTGCGCAGGAAAGAGGCGCCCGCGCTCTCCTCGCCACCAAAGCCGAACTCGCCGCTGTAGAGGCCATCCACGAACCACTTGAAGCCGACTGGCACCTCTTTCAGAGTGCGGCCAATCTCGCCGGCAACCCGATCGATCATCGAGGAGGAGACCAGCGTCTTGCCGACGGCCGCATCGGCAGACCAGCCGGTGCGATGGGTAAACAGATACTGGATTGCCACCGCCAGATAGTGGTTCGGGTTCATCAGGCCGGACTTGGTGACGATACCGTGACGGTCGTAGTCAGGGTCATTGCCAAGGGCGATGTCGAACTTGTCTTTAAGGGCAATCAGGCTCGCCATGGCGAACGGGCTGGAGCAGTCCATCCGGATCTTGCCGTCTTTATCCAGGGTCATGAAGGAGAAGGTCGGGTCGACCTTGTAGTTCACCACCTCGATGTTCAGACCATAGGTCTTGGCGATGACGTCCCAGTAGGCGACGCCGGAGCCGCCCAGCGGATCGACACCGATCTTGATGCCCGCGTTCTTGATGGCATCCATGTCCAGCACGTTCTTCAGATCATCCACATAGGGGGTGACATAGTCGTGCTCGACCACGAACGGGCTCTTGAGCGCCTCGGCAAACGGCATCCGTTTCACGCCAGCCAGCCCCGCTTCCAGAATGGCGTTGGCTCGGTCCTCGACCCACTTGGTGATCTCCCCTTCGGCGGGGCCACCATGGGGCGGGTTGTACTTGAAGCCACCATCTTCCGGCGGGTTGTGGGATGGAGTGATCACCACGCCGTCAGCGCGCGCTGCAGGCTTGCCCGCGTTATGGCGCAGGATGGCGTGAGAGATGACCGGGGTCGGGGTAAAGCCGAGGCCAGCCTGAATGCGGGTCTCGACGCCGTTGGCCGCCAGCACTTCGACCGCACTGGCAAAGGCGGATTCGGACAGGGCGTGAGTATCCATGCCGACAAACAGCGGGCCAGTGATGCCGGCCTGCTGGCGATACTCCACCAGCGCCTGGGTCACCGCCAGAATATGGGATTCGGTAAAGGCGCTGTGCAAGGCACTGCCACGGTGGCCGGAGGTACCAAAGGCAACCCGCTGCTCGGGGCGGCTCATGTCCGGCTTGTTGAGGTAGTAGGCGCTGACCAGACGGGGGATGTTGGTCAGATCGCTTAAACGGGCCGGTTGACCGGCGTGGGAATGCTGAGCCATGGCGTTTTCCTTGCGTAATGGCGGCCTTGCCGGGCAAGGCCTGAGTCTTGAAGAATCGTTAAATGGCGCCACACACCTGCGCGATCACCTCTTCGCCATAGCCCATGCTGGCCATCAGCTGGGCCACCATGTTCTGCTTGCGGCTGGTGTTGGTGTTGGTGATCACCCAGAACGGGGTCTGCGGTACCGGCTTGGGCTTGGTGGTGCTGCCACTGGCGCGCAGAGCCTCGGGATCCTGCGAGAAATAGACGCGCTTGCGCCCCTTGATTTCGGTGCCCTGGGTAAAGCCTTCCGGGTTATCCCGGTAGAGGGTACTCAGCACCAGCATGAAGCGGTTGATGGACTTCTCTTCCTTTTGCAGCTCACCAGAATCGAGCAAGGCTTGCAGCCCTTGTTGGGTGGCTACCGTACTGGGCTGCGCGACGGCAACGGGCTCGGCAACCGGCACACGTTGGTGAGCAGGCTGTTCCAGCAGACGGCGCAGGATATCGGAGGCACTCTCACCAATGTGCCGGGTCTGGCTGGCGATATAGAAGTAGAGATCGTCATCAAGCTCGATGGTTTTCATAGGGATGCGCTGGACTCGTCGAAATTCGGATGCGGCGATTATACATAGGCAAACCCGACAGCCCAAGCAAGGGGCTGGCAGATGTACATGAATCTCATCGAGAATACGGCATAATAGCGGGCCAAGTGTGTGATCAGCCGCACTGATAGCCGATCCGGACGGGATTTTTTAGAAAAAAAACCACATAAAATCCCAATCCATTGGACGAAATCCTTTTCTTTCCAGTGCGTTAAATAAAACAGCGATACGCACCCACGACCGACAAGGTGTCATTTTGCAACAAAACAGCATATTGAACTTCAAGGAGCAGGGTCAGGGCCCGGCGGTCATTCTGATCCACGGCCTGTTTGGCAGCCTCGACAACCTCGGCCTGCTGGCCCGAGCCCTCTGCGAGCACTATCGGGTCATCAGCGTCGATCTGCGCAACCACGGAGCCTCCTTTCATAGCAGCGAGATGAGCTATCCGGCGCAAGCGGCCGACATTCTCGCGCTAATGGATCACCTTGAGCTTGATCAGGCGGCGATAGTAGGCCACTCGATGGGGGGCAAGGTCGGGATGCAGCTCGCCAAGCTGGCGCCAGAGCGGGTGATCAAGCAGGTGGTGGCCGACATGGCGCCGGTCGCCTATCCCCACTCCCGCCACCAGAATGTGTTCGCCGGACTCAACGCCACACTGCGCACGCCGCCGCAAAGCCGCAGTGAAGCGGAAGCCATGCTGGCGCAGCATATCGAGATCGCCGGGGTACGCCAGTTCCTGCTCAAATCCTTCGCCAAAGGTGAATATGGCTGGGGTTGGCGCTTCAATGTGCCCGCCCTTGAGCAAAACTACGCCAACATCATGGGCTGGCCAGAGGATGACCGCCGCTTCGAGGGGCCGGTGCTCTTTATCAAGGGGGGGGATTCTGACTATATGCAGCTCCAATACAGCGAGACTGCACTGGCCCAATTCCCGGCGGCAAAGGTGCGTGTCATCGCGGGTACCGGCCACTGGCTGCATGCGGAAAAACCGGCTCTGTTCAACAAATTGGTTGTGGATTTCCTGTCGACAGGCGGTTAACAGTTTCAAATCCTTTGTGATATAGTGCGCCCGTCATAAGGAGTGTGCGCAATCCATGCTAAGTGAACATATCGACCTGATCGAAAGTTTGGGCCTCAAGTTATTCTTTGTGGCCATTTTCATATTGATTGGCTTGGCCATTCAGGACGTGCTCAAGCGCGGCAACGTGCCCCGTTTCGGTCGTTTTATCGTCTGGTTGGTACTGTTTCTGGGTTGTGCGGGTTTTGTCGCCAAGGGGCTGATCGAACTGGGCTGGGAAGGCTCAGGACTCGGCTAACTTATTTTCATCTGTGATGTATGGCCAAACAGCAAACTGATCGAACAACACTGGATCTGTTCGCAAATGAGAAGCGCCCCGGCAGGCCAAAGACCAATCCACTCCCCCGCGAGACCCAGCTCAAGATCAACAAGCGTAACCAGCTTAAGCGCGATCGGGAAAATGGGCTGAAGCGGGTAGAGTTAAAGGTGGAGGCCGAGTTGCTGGAGCGCCTGAACCAACTTGCGTTACAACAGAACATCAGCCGAGCCGAGCTGATCCAATCTATCCTGAAACAACAGATTGAGTCCGCCTTTGCGGTGGACATTGCAGTCTGAGCGTTGAGCATTAACACCAAATACGGGTAACTAAACACTATGGCAAGTGTAGGTCTGTTTTTTGGCAGCGATACCGGTAACACCGAAGCTGTCGCCAAGATGATCCAGAAAGAGCTGGGCAAAAACCTGATTGAAGTCCGTGACATCGCCAAGAGCAGCAAGGCCGACATCGAGAGCTTTGATCTGCTGATGTTCGGCATCCCGACTTGGTACTACGGCGAAGCCCAGGCCGACTGGGACGACTTCTTCCCCGATCTGGGCGAAATCGACTTCACCAACAAGCTGGTCGCCATCTTCGGTTGCGGTGATCAGGAAGACTATTCCGAGTACTTCCTCGACGCCATGGGCACCCTGCGCGACATCGTCGAAGCAAAAGGCGCCATCATCATCGGTCACTGGCCGACTGCCGGCTACGAGTTCGAAGCCTCCAAGGCACTGGTCGATGACAAGCACTTTGTCGGTCTGGGTATCGATGAAGATCGCCAGCCGGAGCTGACCGCCGAGCGCGTCAAGGGCTGGTGCAAGCAGCTGCACGAAGAGATGTGCCTGGGCGAGCTGGAGTAATCCGCTTCCCCTCATACCTCTGACAACAAGGGCCCCGACGGGGCCCTTGTTGTATCTGCAAGTGGCGATGCTTGCCTTTATTCTCCCTTGTTATTCACCTCTGTGCTCCGGTTTGGCTCGCACATAGAGGGTGCGCTTGACCTGCGCCACCAGCTCGCCGCTCTTGTCCTGTACCGTGACCTCGAATTCGGGGAAGTGCTTGTTGCCACCTTCAGTCGCCGCCACGATTTCGGCCAGCTTGCCCTCGGTCAGGTTGAACTCGGCCACCAGCTTGCCCTTGCCCGGCTTGATATAGTTGATGCTGCCCGCCTTGTCCCAGACGTAGTAGCGATTCTTGAAGTAGCCCATCAGCATCAGAGGATAGATGGGGTCAGTCATGGCAAACATGCTGCCGCCAAACTGGGTGCGGTTGGCATTCTTGTTCCACCAGCGGGATTTCAGGGTAACCCGACAGTAGCGAAAGTCATCGCTCAGGGTCTCTATCTTGATACCGGCGCCCCAGAAAGGGGGCCAGGCGTTGAGTGCGCGGCGCACCCAGGCCGCATTGTCAAAAAGCCAATCCATGGGTCTCATCCGACCAGAATATGAAAGTTACATCTTATCAACATCTGCCATGCCAGCAAGTCGGACGACACGATTGATTATTTCAATCCAACCGGCCATTTATGGCTAAACCCCTTGAATTGCTGGGTTTATTTTTAGGGAGGCTACGACCTATAATGACAGGCCAAGCGAGTTCAAGGTTGCCATTCCTGCGGCAGTCCATCAGAATAACCCCACCTTCGAGAATGCGAATAAGTAGAATATGGCAGACAACAACCAAGCGTTAAAAAAGGCCGGGCTCAAGATCACCTTGCCCCGGGTCAAAATCCTGGAAATCCTGCAACAGCCGGACTGCCAGCACACCAGCGCCGAAGATCTCTATAAACGACTGATCGACCTGGGTGAAGAGATTGGTCTCGCTACCGTCTATCGCGTTCTCAACCAGTTTGATGATGCCGGTATCGTTACCCGTCACCACTTCGAAGGTGGCAAGTCGGTATTCGAGCTGGCCACTCAGGAGCACCACGACCATCTGGTTTGCCTCGACTGTGGCAAGGTGATCGAGTTCTCCGACGAAGTGATCGAACAGCGCCAGCGCGAGATCGCCAAGAAATTCAATATCCGTCTCACCAACCACAGCCTATACCTCTACGGTCACTGTGCTACTGGTGAGTGCAAGCACGACGAATAAGTCGGCCGCGACTTGCAGATAACGGACAATAAAAAAGCCAGCATCAGCTGGCTTTTTTATTGTCCGGCGCAGGCCGCTGGCAGCACACAGGGCAGGGTCTCCCCTGCCCCATCGGCTTAGCCTTCTACCTTGCCCCAGGAGTCGCGCAGGGCAACGGTGCGGTTAAACACCAGATGCTCCGGGCTGGAGAGCTTGTTGTCGGCGCAGAAGTAACCTTCACGCTCGAACTGGTAAGCCTGCTCCGGCTTGGCGTTTTTGAGCGACGCCTCGACACGGGCACCCTCGATGATCACCAGGGATTCCGGGTTCAGCGCGGCTTCGAAGTCATCCTCGGCGCCCGGGTTAGGTACCTTGAACAGACGGTCGTAGAGACGCACTTCCGCTGGCAGGGAGTAAGTGGCGCTGACCCAGTGGATCACCCCTTTCACCTTGCGGCCATCGGCCGGATCCTTTCCCAGGGTCTCGGGATCGTAGGAGCAGTAGATGCAGGTGACTTTGCCATCGGCATCTTTCTCGATGCGCTCGGCCTTGATCACATAGGCATTGCGCAGACGCACTTCCTTGCCCAGCACCAGACGCTTGAACTGCTTGTTCGCCTCTTCTTTGAAGTCCGCTTCGTCGATGAAGATCTCGCGGGTAAAGTTCAGCTCGCGGGTACCCATCTCGGCATTGCTCGGGTGGGCCGGGGCAGTCAGCACCTCGTCGGCAGCCAGGTTCTCGATGACCACTTTCACCGGATGCAGCACGGCCATGGCGCGCGGTGCATGCTCGTTGAGGTCTTCGCGGATGCAGGCTTCCAGCATGCTCATCTCGACGATGTTGTCCTGCTTGGTGACGCCGATGCGCTTGCAGAACTCGCGGATGGAGGCCGGAGTGTAGCCACGACGACGCAGACCGGAGACGGTCAGCATGCGCGGGTCGTCCCAACCATCGACGTGCTTCTCGGTCACCAGCAGGTTCAGCTTGCGCTTGGACATGACGGTGTATTCGAGGTTCAGACGAGAGAACTCGTACTGACGGGGGTGGCAGTCGATGGTGATGTTGTCCAGCACCCAGTCGTACAGACGACGGTTGTCCTGGAACTCCAGGGTGCAGATGGAGTGGGTGATCCCTTCCAGCGCGTCCGAGATGCAGTGGGTGAAGTCATACATCGGGTAGATGCACCACTTGTCACCGGTCTGGTGGTGGTGGGCAAACTTGATACGGTAAATAACCGGATCACGCATCACCATGAAGGGGGATGCCATGTCGATCTTGGCGCGCAGGCAGGCGGTGCCTTCGGCGAACTCGCCGTTCTTCATCTTGGCAAACAGCGCCAGGTTCTCTTCCACACTGCGATCGCGGAACGGGCTGTTCTTGCCAGCTTCAGTCAGGGTGCCACGGTACTCGCGCATCTGCTCGGGCGTCAGCTCGTCCACATAGGCCAGACCCTTTTCAATCAGCTCGATGGCGTAGCCGTGCAGCTTGTCGAAATAGTCGGAGGAATAGCAGATCTCGCCGTTCCACTGGAAGCCGAGCCACTGTACGTCCTGCTTGATGGACTCTACGTACTCGATATCTTCCTTCACCGGGTTGGTGTCATCGAAACGCAGGTTGCACTGGCCCTGATAGTCGCGGGCGATGCCGAAGTTCAGGCAGATGGATTTGGCGTGGCCGATATGGAGATAACCGTTCGGCTCGGGCGGAAAACGGGTATGCACGCTGCTGTGCTTACCGCTGGCCAGATCTTCATCAATGATCTGACGAATAAAGTTAGTTGGGCTGTTCGCCTGACTCATGGCTCACCTCAAAAAAGCGTCACTGGCGGAAGTTGTGCCGGCTGGCACCCTCATCCCCCCGCCGTCAAGCCGGGTATGATCCCTTATTACGGGCGCTGTCTCAACCTGAATTTGGCACTTCCGGGCCATTTCCCGACCATTGCGCCACTAAAAACGGCTTGGCTTGGCACATTGCGCACCAAATGCATAAAAAAGCCCCGCACAAGGCGGGGCTGAAAGTGATGAAAAACACAAAACAGACAATTACACACAACAAAGGCTCACACGCACAGTCAACCTTTCCCAAACCCGATACGCCATCGCCCTTGGGAAAGGCGGGTCTTGCGACCCACCTCATGTTAACGGTTGACTGCTATCAGTTCAGTTCGGTGACGCGGCTGGTGCGCTTGCCATCGAAGCTGGTGGTACGCAGGTAGACCTTGCCATTCACGCTCGGCTTGGCCGCTGCGTCATAGGCACTCCAGTTGGTACCGTCCAGGCTGTACTGGATGGGCAGGCCCGGCAGGTCCACGTTCGCTTCCAGCACACCGTTCACTACCTTGGCGCCCGGTACGGAGAGGCGGTATTCAACACCGGCCTGATCCAGTTTCGGCAGCACGCGCTGACCCAGTACGTTGGCAAACTGGTTCCACTCTTTGTTGAGGGTGGCCTTGTTGACGAACTTGGTCTCGCCGGAGAACTCGCGACCCTTCACATAGTTCAGCTCGAAGCCACCTTTGTGCCAGGCACGCTCGGCCACGGAGAAGATACGCGGGTAGACCATGTACTCGTACTGAGCATCGGTACGCACGGTTTCACTCCACTGCTGACCGGAGATCCCCTTGAACTTGACCGGATCCTGGTCACCCTTGGCCACGAAGGCGTTGCCGTCGCGGTCAACCGAGGTCTCGGCGTTCTGCGGCAGGTTTTCCGGGGCGAAGGCAAACACCTTGCGCGTGTCGTTGAAACGGGTTGCCCAGTAGTAGCCACGCTCGGCCGGGTGTACTTCGTTCGGGAAGTCGAAGTAGAGGTAATCCGGGTTGGACAGCACCACTTGGTAACCCTTGTGCGCCCACTTCATCGCTTCGTTGAAGCCACCCCAGTAGAGGGTTTCCCAGAAGTTGACACGGGTGTTGTCGGTGGCGAAGTCCTTGGCACCGCTGGCGTACTTCAGACCATCTTCCCACGCCTGCAGGGTAGAGAAGCCGCGGTCTTTGACCATCTGGCCCACTTCCTTGGCAAAGTAAACCGGCAGCTCGCCAACTTCCTTGATCTTGCCTTCGTCGATCATCTTCTGGCACATCGGGGACTTGCCAAACGGCTTGTCCTGCTTGCTGGAGTCGACGTTGCCTTTCCAGGCGACCAGCTCTTCTTTCTTGGTGACGGCCGGATCCTGATAGCCACCGCCCTGCATGATGTTCTTCGCCTCATCACCACCGTAGTGCCATGCGGTCAGCGGCTGACCGGCGGCCTGGTGCATCTGGGCAACTTCATCCATTACCTTGGCCACGAAGGTGGCAGCACCCGGCTGGCAAGGGTTGATGAAGGACATCTTGTCGTAGAACTGGACGGAGGTGACGTTGGAGGTGTCAGCCGGATCAGTCAGACGGAACTGGTTGGCTTCCGCTTCTTTGCCTTCCGCCATCAGACGCTTGTAGCGCGCTTCCATGGAGACCACGGCAGCACGGGCGTGGGCCGGCATGTTGATCTCGGGGATCACGGTCACACCGCGGGCCTTGGCATAACGCACCAGATCCACGTAGTCAGACTTGCTGTAGAAACCGGAACCCTGGTTGTCGCTGGTCGGGCCGGAACCCAGTTGCGGCATCAGGCACTTGGTTTCGGACTCGTCGTGGCAACGCTGGCTACCGACCTGGGTCAGCTCCGGCAGACCCGGGATCTCCAGACGCCAGCCTTCATCGTTGGTCAGGCCAAGGTGCAGCACGTTGAGCTTCATGGCAGACATCTGGTCAACCAGCTTCTTCATGGTATCCAGACTGCGGAAGTGGCGGGCCACGTCGGTCTGCATGCCACGGTATTCAAAGCGCGGCGCATCCTCGACGGTCATCGGGCTCACCAGCTTGTCATCAACACCCAGCAGGGAGATCAGGGATTGTGCCCCCCAGAAGGCGCCATCGATGTCGCGACCCTGGATCACTGTGCCCTTCTGACCGATGGTCATGTCATAGCCTTCAGCCTGCTTGAGCTTGCTGCCGAGCTTGATGGTCACCGGGTAGCCGGTGTCGGAGAGGGTAACACCCAGCTTGGTCAGTTGAGCCTTCAGAGCCTCGGCGCGATCGCTCGGCAAGTCCAGGGCATTGAGTTTGATGGTGGAGAAGTCAACCTGCGGGCCAGCTTTGACTACCTGCTTCATCGGGGTCGGCAGGATCTGGTTGTCAATCTTGCCAGCAGGCAGCAGGGTGCTGGTCTGGTTGGCCGCGAAACGGGTCTCGCTGTTCATCAGGATGTTCTTGTCATCCTTGGTACGCTTCCAGCCATCAGCCGGCATCGGCTTCTCGTAGGTGCTGGCATCATTGATGTTGCTCATGCTGGCCAGTACTTTCGGCTCGGCACCTTCGCTGGCGACATACCAGTTCGGCATGATGTCAGATTCGAACAGTACCCAGTATTCCACCACCAGCGGCACTTCGACCGTGGCATCCTTGGCAAAGCCCTGGAACTTCTCGGTTGGCGTCAAACGATAGAGATCGCCGGTCAGGTGAGTGATGGTGAACTGGTCGTTATCCACACGCTGGATACGACGGATGGAGGAGACGTAGATGCTCCAGTCTTTGGAGGTGACGTCCGCACCGGTATTGGTCAGGTGCAGCTTGGCAACGCCACAGCTCGCCCACTCGGAACCCAGCGCCTGGCAATCGAGGCCGGCACCTGCACCGTCGTTGGTGACCACTTCATACTTGACCACCAGGTTGTTGGCGAGGGAGTCGACCACAGCCTGCTTGGCGGCATCGGCTGCCTGGACCTGGCTGACAAAAACGGTAGACATGGCAATGGCTAACAGAGAATGTTTCAAGTTCATAACTGCTGCTCTCATTTGAAGTAAAGGTTGGATTTTCTTGGCTTTTTTATATAGGGCCCCTGAGCGGGGCCCTTAGTTATGTCAACAATGGACTTAGACTTGAGGTGAGCGAGTCGCTCGATTAACGCAGGGCTTTCATCTCACCGGCGATGATTTCGGCCAATGGGCCCAGAATCACCTGCAGGTTCTGCTCACCGAGTTTGACCACACCGGCCGCACCCAGGGCTTTCAGCTTGCGCTCATCGACGATGCTGCGGTCTTTCAGAGTCAGACGCAGACGGGTGATGCAGGCATCGATGGAGACCAGGTTCTCTTGACCACCCAGCACTTCCAGGTATTGCTTGGCCAGCTCGGTACGGTTGGTAGATTGAGCGGCAGCCGGAGCAGTCTCTTCGTCATCTTCACGACCCGGGGTTTTCAGGTTCAGCTTGGCAATCACTACGCGGAACACGGTGTAGTAGAGGCCGAAGAAGACCAGACCCTGAGGGATCAGCATGTACCAGTTGGTCGCCAGCGGGTTACGGCTGGAGAGCACCATATCCACCAGACCGGCACTGAAGCCGAAACCGGCCATCCACTGCATGGAGGCAGCGATGAACACGGAGATACCAGTCAGTACGGCGTGAATGACATACAGTACCGGCGCCACGAACATGAAGGAGAACTCGAGCGGCTCGGTTACACCGGTGAAGAAGGAGGCAAAGGCAGCTGCGATCATGATGGAGGCAACTTTCTCTTTGTTCTCTTTCTTGGCGGAGTGGTAGATGGCCAGAGCGGCACCCGGCAGACCGAACATCATGATGGGGAAGAAGCCAGCCTGGTACATACCGACCACGCCTTTCACCTGCTCCAGGCTCTTGCCAGCGGCCAGAGCGGCATCGATGGTAGCCTGACCACCCAGGAAGTTCGGGATGTCGTTGATACCGGCCACGTTGAACCAGAACACGGAGTTCAGGGCGTGGTGCAGACCGATCGGGATCAGCAGACGGTTGAAGAAGGCGTAGATACCGGCACCGGTTGAGCCCAGGCTCACGATGGACTCACCGAAGGAGACCAGACCACCGTAGATTGCCGGCCATACGGCCATCAGGATGAAAGATACGACGATCATCACCACGGAGGTTACGATCGGTACCAGACGACGACCGGAGAAGAAGGAGAGTGCCTTGTGCAGTTCGACGCTGCTGAAGCGGTTGTACAGCTCAGCGGCGATAACACCACACAGGATACCCACGAACTGGTTGCTGATCTTGGCAAACGCGGCAGGAACCTGCTCCACCGGGATGCTCTTGATCTGGGCCACAGCGCCCGGGCTCAGCAGGGTGGTAACGACCAGGAAGCCGACCAGACCTGCCAGAGCAGCAGAACCGTCTTTATCCTTGGACATACCGTAAGCAACACCGACTGCGAACAGTACGGACATGTTATCGATAATGGCTGCGCCCGCTTTAATCAGGAAGGCAGCCAGCGCACTGTCACCACCCCAACCATTCGGGTCAATCCAGTAGCCAACCCCCATCAGGATCGCTGCGGCAGGCAATACCGCTACCGGCACCATCAGGGCACGGCCGATCTTTTGCAAATAACCGAGAATGTTCACGGTTCCTCTCCTTAGTTAATGTTTTTCTAGAAATTAAGTGCTTATCACGTTTGACGCATAAGCCAACAAGGCTTGATTGGCAGTCTAGGGCTTTTATTTCGCTGCGCAAATTAATAAACCGATAATCGTGATCGTTATCACCCAAACAAGATAAAGGTGGTGGATAGATGTGGCTTAGTTCGCAATCTTTATTTACGCTATAAAACAACTTGAATCCGTCTTAGCCAATTGCCACCGCCAAACCGGTCGCAACCCGACACAGAGGTATCCCATATGCGCCTGATCCCGTTGAAATCTGCCAGCCAAGTAGGCCTGTGGTCTGCTCGTTACATCGTTGACCGCATCAACGCGTTCAAGCCGACCAGCGATCGCCCTTTCGTACTGGGCCTGCCCACCGGTGGCACCCCGCTCAACACCTACAAGCGCCTGATCGAGTTGCACAAAGCCGGTGAAGTGAGCTTCCAGAACGTGGTCACCTTCAACATGGACGAGTACGTCGGCCTGCCGGAAGATCACCCGGAGAGCTACCACAGCTTCATGCACAACAACTTCTTCAGCCACATCGACATTCGTCCCGAGAACATCAACATCCTCAACGGCAATGCCGAGGATCTGGTGGCCGAGTGCAAGCGCTACGAAGACAAGATCAAGTCCTACGGCAAGATCCACCTGTTCATGGGTGGCGTGGGCAACGACGGCCACATCGCGTTCAACGAGCCGGCCTCTTCCCTCTCCTCCCGCACCCGGGTCAAGACCCTGACTGAAGACACCCGCATCGCCAACTCCCGCTTCTTCGGTGGCGACATGGAGCAGGTGCCCAAGCTGGCCCTGACCGTGGGTGTCGGCACCCTGATGGATGCGGAAGAGATCATGATCCTGGTCACCGGTCACGGCAAGGCACTGGCTCTGCAGGCCGCCGTGGAAGGCAGCGTCAACCACATGTGGACCATCTCCACCCTGCAACTGCATCCGAAGGGAATGATGGTGTGCGACGAGCCCTCTACCATGGAGCTCAAGGTCAAGACCGTTCGCTACTTCCAGCAGCTGGAAGCCGCCAACATCGGCCGTCTGTAAGGAGTCGTCATGTACGCATTGACCAACTGCACCCTCTACACCGGCAGCTGCGTGCTGACCGGCTACGGGGTGCTTATCGAGGGCGACAAAATTGTCGCCATCTCTCACCTGGCTGAACTGCCTGCGGGCATCGAGCAGATTGATCTCAAAGGCGCCAACCTGACCGCCGGTTTTATCGACGTGCAGCTCAACGGCTGTGGCGGTGTGATGTTCAACACCGACATCACGGTCGAGACCCTGGCAACCATGCAGGCGGCCAACCTCAAATCCGGTACCACCAGCTTCCTGCCGACCCTGATCACCAGTCCGGATGCGGATATGAAGCAGGCCGTTGCGGTTACCCGCGACTACATGGCGGCACACCCCAACGAGGTGCTGGGCGTCCATCTGGAAGGGCCTTATACCAACCTCAAGCGCAAGGGGATCCACCCTGCCGCGCAAATTCGCCAGCCAGCGGACGAGATGATCGACTTCTTCTGCGCCAACGCGGATGCCATCACCAAGATCACCCTGGCACCGGAGCGCAACGAGCCGGCCCATATCCGCCGTCTGGTGGAAGCGGGCATTCTGGTCTCGGCCGGTCACACTGCCGCCAGTTATGTCCAGGCTATGGCTGGTTTTGACAACGGCATTCGTTTTGCCACCCACCTCTACAACGCCATGACTCCGACCCTCAATGGTCGCGAGCCGGGCGTCGTGGGCGCCATCTACGATCGCAAAGATGTCTACGCGGGCATCATCGTCGATGGCCACCATGTGCACTGGGCCAACGTGCGTCTGGCTCACAAGGCGCTGGGGGAGCGACTGGTGCTGGTCACCGATGCCACCGCAGCAGCGGGTGCACCGGAAGGCTTTGAGAAATTTGATTTTTGTGGCACCACCGTCTTTTTACGCGATGGTCAGTGTGTCGACGAGAATGGTACACTCGGCGGTTCCTCCCTCACCATGATTGAGGGGGTGGAAAATCTGGTCAAGCAGGTCGGATTACCGCTCGATGAAGCACTGAGAATGGCCAGCCTCTACCCCGCTCGCGCCATTGGATGGGACTCACGTCTCGGTAGTATCCAGGTCGGTAAAGTAGCCAACCTCACTGTCTTCGATCAGGACTTCACGGTCCGTGGGACCGTGGTTAACGGACACTACACACAACAGTGACATCATGACTGGCGGACAAATAGCAAACGTAGATCTTATCAAGCAGGTCAACAGTGCAGCCGTGTATCGGCTCATCGACCTGCAAGGCCCCATCTCCCGGGTCAAGATTGCCGAGTTGAGTCAGCTGGCCCCGGCCAGCGTGACCAAAATAACCCGGCAACTGATCGAGCATGGCCTGATCAAGGAGACCTCTCCGCAAGCCTCAACCGGCGGGCGGCGTGCCATCTCCCTGACCACCATCAAACATCGCTTTCAGTTTGTCTCTGCCAAGCTGGGCCGCGGCTATCTGCAACTGAGTCTCTATGACCTCGATGGCAAGGAGCTCGACCAGCACGTCATTCAGGTGACCGAGATCGACCAGCAACCCGTGGTCGACATGCTGCTGCGGGAGATTGGCGCCTTTATCGATGCCAACCGCGAACGTTGTCGCAACCTCATCAGCATCGCGCTGACCATGCCGGGTCTGGTCAACCCGGAATCCGGCATGGTCATCTACACCCCCAAGTACCAGATCCGCAATCTGGGGCTGGCGAAGCTGCTTGAGAACCACTTCAACCTCCCCTGCTACGTGGGCAACGACACCCGCTCTCTGGCACTGGCCGAACACTTCTTCGGCGAGTCCCGCGACTGCATGGACTCCATTCTGGTGAGTGTCCATCAGGGGACGGGCTCCGGGATCATCACCAAGGGTCAGGTGTTCCTCGGTCAGAACCGCAACGTCGGCGAGATCGGCCATATTCAGGTCGAGCCGCTCGGCAAGCGCTGCCACTGTGGCAACTTCGGCTGCCTCGAAACCATCGCCTCCAACGAAGCGATCATCGACAAGGTGAAGGAGCTTATCAGCCGCGGCCACCAGAGCGCGCTGCAGGAGAAGCACATCACCATTCAGGAGGTGTGCAAGGCGGCGCTGGCAGGTGATGAACTGGCCCGCAGCGTCATCGAGAACGTGGGTGAGCATCTGGGACGGGCAGTGGCCATCACGGTCAACCTGTTCAACCCGCAGAAGGTGCTGATCGCCGGTGAAATCACCGCCGCCGAAGAGATCCTCTTCCCGGCCATCCGTCGCTGCGTCGAGCATCAATCCCTGCCGAGCTTCCACCGTGGCCTGCCCATCGTGAAAGCCCGCTTCCAGAACCAGCCGACCTATGGCGGCTTTGCGCTGGTCAAGCGCGCCCTGCTGGAGGGAGATCTGCTGCAGATCATCATGGAGCAGAAGTAAGGCACTGACCTTGCGAGATAACAAAACGGCAGCCACTGGCTGCCGTTTTCTATTGTGTGCTTGCTAGCGGTTTAACCCGCCCGACATGGCTTGAACAGGTCCAGCTTGTTGTCGTAAACACGGGTCTGCACATCCATGATCCCCAGCATGGAGTGAAAGAGGTTGTCATGGGAGAAGCGCTGGCTGCTCGCCTCCGCCGCCAGGCAACCCATATCAAGCTGGCGATCGGCCTGTAACTGGGGCGAGAACCAGGTCAGCAGCGGCACCCGGGTCTGATCATCCGGCGCAAACTTGTAGGGCGTGCCGTGCAGATAGAGCCCCATAGCCCCAAGGGATTCGCCGTGATCGGAGAGATAGACCAGTCCCACATCATACTGGCTCTCCAGCGACTTGAGCTTGTCTATCAGCAGTCCCACCACCTTGTCGGTGTAGCGGATGGTGTTGTCATAGGTGTTGACCAGCTCTTCGTTGCTGCAGTTTTCAATGTCGCTACGCGGGCAGTCCGGCATAAAGACGCGCTCGCTGGCAGGGTAACGACGAAAATAGGTCGGGCCATGGCTGCCCATCAGGTGAAAAGCCACCAGCTTGTTGCCCTTCATGCCGGCAATCTGCTGATCCAGCCCCTCCAGCAGCACCTCGTCATAGCAAGACTCCCCCTGACAGAGCGCAGGATAGGATTTGGGGAGGATCTCGATGGTCGGCACATTGCGGCACACCCCTTTACAGCCGCCATCGTTCTCTTTCCACAACACCGAGACCCCGGCATGTTGCAGCACATCGAGCAGGCCGTCACGGGAGCTGGCAAGCTGGTCATCGTAACCGCGGCGAGTGAGGTTGGAGAACATGCAGGGCACCGAGACGGCGGTGGCTGTACCGCAGGAGCGCACATTCCTGAACGACACCACCCCCTGCTCTTTTGCTGTAAAGCTGTTGGTCGCCTTGCCATACCCGTTAAGGGAGTAGTTCTGGCTGCGCGCCGTCTCCCCCACCACCAGGAACATCAAAGTCGGCTTGCTTCCCCGCGCCACCACCCTGGCATCTGTCCCCAGATGCTGGTAGGGGATCGGCGTGGCAAACAGCACATCCCGCCCATATTTGTAGAGGCCGTGCACATAGTTGGCGGGCACAATCTCTTTGGCCAGCGACTTGTTGTTGCGCCCGACCGAGGCGTAATCCTGATAGTAAAGTGACGCGACGCCCCCGATAAACAGCAGAGAGATAGCCAGTGCACCAGCCCGCCACGCCAACCCCTGATACCAGCGAGCCGGATAGCGGATCCGCAGTGACCAGAGCACCAGAACAGGCAGCAGCCCGGTCAGCAGAAACCAGAGCGCAACCGAGCCATTCAAATAGGCACCCGCCTCACCACTGTTGGTCTCCACTATGTTCTGGATCATGCCGGCATCAAAGATGACACCGTATTTGAGCATGGCGTAGCTGACGATGGAGCCAGTCAGAATGAGCACGGTAAAAAAGGGCTTGAGCACAAACCGGAACGTGAAGGGAATAAACACGGCATTGAGCGCAGCGATCAGCACCAGCGGGATCGAGATGGCAAATCCGGCTTTGACATGGGTCAGGGCGCTGAGCACCGTATAGAAATGCAAAAAGATTGGCCAGTTCAGTACCAGGGCGAAAAAGAGCACCAGCAACAGATTGGTCTGCAGTACACCGAGAGTTACACGCATAAACAACTCCTACATACCGGCCTGCAGCGCAGCGGGCCGGCCAAGCCAACAAAAACGACGGGGCCAGCGTAGGAAGTAAAACTTAAGCGCGAATTAAGAGGAGAAGCACGGCGCTCGTGCGCCCCATCACAGCACGGGGTGCTCCGTAGCCCCGAAATGGATTTTTAGTTGTCTATCCATCGGATTTTGCTAGCTTGTTGAGTAGGCATTCCAGAAATGCAGGTTAACCGATGGCACTGATCCAAGCCTCCATAGAACAGTTGCGGGTAGGCCACTATATCCATCTCCCCACCGGATGGACCAACCACCCGTTTATGTTCAATGCCTTCAAAATCAAAGATCAGCAGCAGCTGGATATCATCCGCCACCTTGATCTGAGCCTGATGATGGTGGATCCGGACAAGAGCGATCTGCCTATCGAGCCACTGTTGCGTGGCGATATCCCCGATGCCGGGCCCGATCTCGAAGAGCTGGAGTCCCTGATTGATGCCGGCCCGCCCCCTTTTGACGAAAAAGCCTTTCGCCGCTCCATGCGCGCCGCCGACAAGGCCTTTGGCCAGTCCATGAGCGAGCTGCGCGATGCGCTCGGGGCACTCAACCTCAAACCGGATGAAGGGCTGGCCAATACCGCCCAGATCGTCCGCAATGCCGCCTTCACCCTCAGTCAGCACGAGGGCCCCCTCGGGCTCCACCTGATCCGCAGTCCCCACACCGATGTCCTGCTGCAGCACAGTCTCAACGTGGCTTTCATTGCCATGTTGATGGCGCGCGAACTGGGGATGAATCCCATCGAGCTGGAAGAGACCGGGCTTGCGGGACTTATCCACGATATAGGTGAACTGAAAATTCCCAGCCAGATCACCCAAAAGCGTGGTGAGCTAAACAAGGCCGAGCAGAACTTCCTCAAGATGCATCCCCAGTACGGATTTGACATGCTGAACCAACTCAATGCCTTTGAGCCCAAAATTCGTCAGGTAGCCCATCTGCACCACGAACGGCTCGACGGTAGCGGTTATCCGCTGGGGATCAAGGGGGGGGAGGTCCCGCCGCTGGCGCGGCTGATCGGACTGGTCGACTTCTACGACGAGCTGCTTCATCCCCGCAACAGCGGCACGCCGGCGGCACCGAGTCAGGCCATCAGCCAGCTCTACAAGTTATCCCAGAAGAAGTTCGACCAGAATCTGGTCAAGTTGCTGGTCAAGGTGCTGGGGGTCTACCCGCCGGGATCCCTGGTGAAACTCTCCGACGAGAGCATTGCGCTGGTACTCTCTACCGAACCCACCATGCCCCTCAAGCCGAAGATCCTGCCCTATATCAAGGCCCAGCGGCCGGAAGCGGTCGCCATGATCGATCTGCGGGAAGATGAACGCACCATCAGTGCCTTTATCAAACAGGAGGAGCTGGATGAGGGACAGCGGCAGTTCTTCAATCTGACCCGCCGCTTCTGTTACTACTTTGCATTCTGAGTTATCCCCAGAAGCTGGGGATAACTCATTGGACAAACCGGAATAATTGCACGAATCCCCACCAACAGGTTGCCATCTGATCATGTATAAAAAACGCCCAGCCAGGGGGCCGGGCGGAGCATGCCACTTCCATGTGGCGTATCCGACGGATACATTCATGCTCTATCCATCAATAGCAATCTGTCGCCTCTTACACAAATATCAATTTAACATGCTGATTTAATGTAGTTTTATCCATTTGTTCTGGCAAACTGGCGGTCCGTTGCGACCCGCAGGGCCAACCGAACAAGATCTTGATCACACTTATTCACGGGCTGGTTGTTTTTTAGGCTGGCTGATGAGGCGCGTTTTTTATGCAGTTGGTTCTCTCTTTGTTACAGCAGATGAGCGTCAGCCTGGTGATCGCCTATCTCTTCTCGAAAAGCCCGCTGCTTCGCCCGCTTGCCAACTATTCAGTGAGGATTCCTCACAAGGTACTGATATACATAATATTTTCATGTTTTTGCATCCTCGGAACCTATGTGGGCCTAGATATCGACGATGCCATCGCCAACACCCGGGCTGTCGGCGCCGTCTTGGGGGGATTATTGGGGGGACCGCTGGTGGGCTTTCTGGTGGGGCTGACCGGCGGTCTGCACCGCTATACGCTGGGGGGATTTACCGATCTCGCCTGCGCCATCTCCACCACCTGCGAGGGGTTGCTCGGGGGCATAGTGCACTGGCGACTGATGCGCTCGGGGCGAACGGATGCCCTGTTTGAACCACGCATCGCCTTCTTTACCACTCTCTATGCCGAGATCATGCAGATGGTCATCATCCTGCTGGTGGCGACCCCGTTCGACAAATCCCTGCTGTTGGTACGCACCATCGCCACCCCGATGATTCTGGCCAACTCCTGTGGCGCGGCGCTCTTTATCAGCATGATCCGCGACCAGCAGCGGATGTATGAGAAGTTCTCCCGGGTCTTCTCCGCCAAGGCGCTCAATATCGCCAACCGTACAGTGGGGATCATGAGTCAGGGCTTTACCCCACAGGCAAGCAACAAGATTGCCCGCATCATTCAGGAGGAGACCGGCGTTGGGGCGGTCGCCATCACGGACACCGAGCAGATCCTCGCCTTTATCGGCACCGGCGAAGATCACCATCTGCCGGGCACCCCCATCGCGTCAGCCATCACCATGCAGGCCATCGCCCAGAACAAGGTGCTGTTTGCCGATGGCAACAGCCAGCCCTATCGCTGCAGCCTCTCCTCCGCCTGCCAGCTGGGCTCGGTGCTGGTGATCCCGCTGCAGGGGGACAAGGGGGTGATCGGCACCATCAAGCTCTACGAGCCGAAGAAGCGGCTGTTTCTCAAGATCAACCACACCCTGGGGGAAGGGATTGCCAACCTGCTGTCACAGCAGTTGCTGGCCGGTCGGCTGGAGCAGCATCAGCGGCTGCTGGTGCAGTCCGAACTCAAGCTGATCCAAGCCCAGATCAACCCCCACTTTCTGTTCAACACCCTCAACACCATCAGTGCCATCACCCGGCGCGATCCGGACAAGGCGCGGGATCTGCTGCTGCATCTGTCGCTGTTCTTTCGCAAGAACCTCAAACGCCAAAGCGGCCTTGCGACTCTGCAGGAGGAGCAGGAGCACTGCCAATCCTATCTGGAGATCGAGCTGGCCCGTTTTGGCGATCGGCTGACGGTGATAAACGAGATCCCGCCCCATCTGGCCACACTGCGACTGCCCAGCTTCACCCTGCAACCGTTGATCGAGAATGCCATCAAGCACGGCATCTCGACTCTGCTGGAGCAGGGGCGCATTCGCCTCTGGACCGATGAGCATCCCACCAGCGTCACCATCCATGTGGAAGATAATGCAGGCACCTGGCAAGCACATCCCGCTGGCGACGGTCTGGGCATGACCATCGTAGACCGGCGACTGAAAAGCGCCTTTGGCGAGCGCTATGGCGTGACTATTGCGTGCGAGCCGGAACAGTGGACCCGGGTGTCGTTCACCATCCCCAAGGAGCAACCATGATCCGCACTCTGATAGTCGATGACGAACACTACGCCCGCGAAGAGCTGAGGCAGCAGCTGGCCTGCGATCCTGCCATCGAGATCGTGGGGGAAGCGGCCAACGCCATCGAGGCGCTGCCGCTTATTCAGCGCCTCAAGCCTGATGTGGTGTTCCTCGATATCCAGATGCCCAAGCTGAGCGGCATGGAGCTGGTCGCCATGCTCGACCCCCTGCCCCGCATCGTCTTTGTCACCGCCTTTGACGAATATGCCATTCAGGCCTTTGAAGAGAACGCCTTCGACTACCTGCTCAAGCCGGTGGAGCCCGCCCGGCTCGCCAAGACGCTGACTCGCCTCAAGCAGGATATCTCCCCGCAGCCCATCGAGCGGCTGGCCCCCACCATCGCACATATTCCGGGCTATCTGCACAACCGGGTCAGGCTGCTGCCCGTCGAGCAGGTGGAGTATGCCTTCTCCGATCTGGGCGGGGTCCATGTGGCCTGTCAGGGCGAGCTGTTCCACACCCAGCTCACCCTCAAATCACTTGAGGAGAAGAGCCCGCTGCTGCGCTGCCACCGCCAATATCTGGTCTCTCCCTACGCCATCTTCGAGATCCGGCTGCTGGATAACCAGCTGGCAGAGATTGTCACTCCGAGCGGCGCCCGGGTGCCGGTCAGTCGTCGCTATCTCAAGGAGCTCAAAGATCAGCTGGGGCTGGACTGAACCGCGGAGTGTGCGCCTGATCACAGCCGCCGACCGCTCGGCGCGCCAAAGCGCCGCTCGGGGAGTTTCACCTGCCAGACAGGCGCAACCGTTTTAGACTCGCTCTGCACACTAAAAAATAACAATGCAGGAGCGTAGCAATGATCTGGTTCTTCCTCTGTGTCGGCTTACTTGTGGCCGGCTACTTCATATACGGCAAATTCATCGAACGGATATTCAGCCCGAAACCCGAGCTGAAAACCCCCGCCATCACCATGGCTGACGGGGTGGACTATGTCCCCATGTCGGACAAGAAAGTCTATCTGGTTCAACTGCTCAACATCGCAGGTGTCGGCCCCATCTTCGGCCCCATCCTGGGTGCCCTCTACGGCCCGGTCGCCATGCTGTGGATCGTCTTTGGCTGCATCTTCGCCGGTGCGGTACATGACTACTTCTCCGGCATGCTGTCGGTGCGCGCCAAGGGGGCCTCGGTGCCAACCGTGGTCGGTGAGCATCTGGGCACCGCCGCCAAGCACTTCATGAACCTGTTTGCCGTGGTGCTGCTGATGCTGGTGGGCGTGGTATTCGTGCTGAGCCCGGCAGGGCTGCTCGCCAACCTCACCTCCACCGATCTGGTCTACTGGATTGTGGCAATCTTTGCCTACTACATCCTCGCGACCATAGTCCCCATCGACAAGATCATCGGCCGCTTCTACCCCATCTTCGGCGCCCTGCTGGTCTTCATGTCGGTCGGCCTCATCGTTGGCCTGATCGCCTCCGGCAAAGGCTTCTACAACACCGGGATGGACTTCTCCAACCTGCACCCGACCGAACTGCCGCTCTGGCCGCTGCTCTTCATCACCATCGCCTGTGGCGCGGTATCAGGCTTCCACGCCACCCAGTCACCGCTGATGGCGCGCTGCATGCAGAACGAAAAATCCGGCCGCTTCATCTTCTACGGCGCAATGATCGGTGAAGGGATCATCGCCCTTATCTGGTGCACCCTGGGTCTCTCCTTCTACGACAGCACCGAAGCGCTCAACGCTACTATGGCCAACGGCGGCCCGGCGGCCGTGGTACACGAAGTCTCCACCAGCCTGCTCGGCACAGTCGGCGGTATTCTGGCCATCCTCGGCGTGGTGATCCTGCCCATCACCTCCGGTGACACAGCGTTTCGCAGTGCTCGCCTGATCGTGGCGGACTTCCTGAAGATGACCCAGAAACCGCTGGCCAAGCGTCTGCTGATCGCCATCCCCATGTTTATCCTTGGCTTCATCATCTCCAAGGCTGAATTCGGGGTGATCTGGCGCTACTTCGGCTGGGCCAACCAGACCACCGCCGTCATCATGTTGTGGGCTGCGGCTGCCTACCTCATCAAAGAGGGCAAGCTGCACTGGATATGCACCATTCCCGCCATGTTCATGACCGCTGTGGTGATCACCTATCTGGCCAACGCCCCCATCGGGTTCGGGCTGGAGATGGGGACCTCCACCATCATCGGCCTGACTGCAACGGCGGCCATTACCGTGGCCTTCCTGATGAAGTTCCGCCAGCCCTTGGTCAGCAGTACCAGCGAAGGGTAAAACAGCAAAAAATTGCTGCGAAAGCAGTACAAAAAAGGCGCCTGATGGCGCCTTTTTTAATGACAAAAAGACTAATAAGACAACTGTCGAACGGCTTCAGCTTCAATACAGCAAATAGCTTTAAGATTCCGGGCAAACTGACGATAAATGTGTGATTCTTAATTGCTTTAGTGCTTGTTGGAACCCATGATTAAGCTGTGCGTCATGCCAGTGGAGGTTATAAATGGCCCTTGATTATTTTGCCCTTGGTCTGCTCGTCTTTGTCGGGCTGGTCATTTTTTATGGCGTCATCGTTATCCACGATATTCCTTACGAGATTGCCAAACATCGGAATCACCCTCATCAGGATGCCATTCATGTGGCAGGTTGGGTCAGCCTGTTTACCCTGCACGTGCTGTGGCCCTTCCTCTGGATCTGGGCAACCCTCTATCGGCCGGATCGCGGCTGGGGCTTTAGCCAGCGGCTGCAAGAAGATGAAGAGGAGCTGGCGGCCCTCAAGCAGGAGTTGGCGGATCTGAAGAGCCGTATCAACACTATCGAACAGAGTGAGCAACAGGGATAAACCATGGACCTGCTACTGATCCTGACCTACACGGCACTGTGTGTCGCCATATTCAAAATCTTCCGCATCCCGCTCAACAAGTGGACCGTCCCCACCGCAGCACTGGGCGGCGTGCTGCTCATCGGCACCCTGATCATGCTGATGAACTACAACCACCCCTACTCCGAGATGGCGCGCAACTACTACGTCTCCACCCCCATAGTGCCGCTGGTCAAGGGCCGGGTGGTTGAGGTGCCGGTACAGGCCAACCAGCCGGTGAAAAAAGGGGATGTGCTGTTTCGCATCGATGACGAGCCGTTCCGCCTGAAAGTGGAGAGCCTCACCGCACGGGTCGAATCCAACCGCGAACACCTCAAGTCCATCGAGGCGAGACTGCGCTCCGCCAGGCTGGATCGGGATCGCGCCAGCGACCTGATGCGCCGTGGCGTGGGCAAGCAGCGCGATCTCGACGTCACCCAGGCCAACGTGGACGACATCGTGGCCCAGATTGACCAGCAGAAAGCCACCCTGAACGATCTGCAGGCCCAGCTGATGGAAGCCAAGTACCAGCAGTCACAAACCGTGGTCTATGCCCCGAGCGATGGTCATGTGGTGCAATTGGCCCTACGCCCCGGCATGATCGCCACCCCCTTCATGTATCGTCCGGTGATGACCTTCATCCACAAGGATGACACCGCCTACGTCGGCTGGTTCTGGCAGAACAGCATGCAGAGACTGGCGGTGGGCGATGAGGCCGAAGTGGTGATCGATGGCGTACCCGGCAAGATCTTCAAAGGCAAGGTGACAGCCGTGGTTCCGGCCATTGCCGCCGGTAACGTGCAGGCCAACGCCGGTCTGCTGGATCAAACCACTGCGGTGCGCCCGGGTCGTCTGCCGGTGGTTATCTCCATCACCGACCCCGAGTGGGCCAAGTATCAGGTAATTGCAGGCTCCAGCGGGCAGGCTGCCATCTATACCCACTACTTCCACCATGTATCTGTGATGCGCAAAGTGCTGCTGCGCATGGCAAGCTGGATGAACTACATCTTCCCGTTCCATTGATCAGCACCCAAGCACCCTGCGGGCCGGCATCATGCCGGCCCGCTGTTTTTGTGACGGCAAGCACCCTATAATGGCGCCATCTTGCACCACCCCACATCGACATACCCAAGCCTGCATGTTCGTTCTCAGACCCTATCAGACCGACGCCGTCAACGCCGTTATCAGCCACTTTCGCAAACACCCGGATCCCGCCGTGGTGGTGCTGCCCACCGGGGCCGGCAAGAGTCTGGTGATCGCCGAGCTGGCCCGCAAAGCGCGCGGTCGGGTGCTGGTGCTGGCCCACGTCAAGGAGCTGGTGGAGCAGAACCACGCTAAATACGAGGCGTGGGGGCTCAAGGCCGATATTTTCGCTGCCGGCCTGGATCGCAAGGAGGCGAGCGCCCAGGTGGTGTTCGGCTCGGTGCAGTCGGTTGCCCGCAATCTGGATGCCTTTGACGGAGCGTTTTCGCTGCTGATCATCGACGAGTGCCACCGGGTCTCGCTGGATGACGACAGTCAATACCATCAGGTGATCGACCATCTCAAGGCTGCCAATCCGGCCCTCAAGATCCTCGGCCTCACCGCCACCCCCTATCGACTCGGGCTGGGCTGGATCTACCGGCGCCACTACTACGGCATGGTCAAGAGCCACGGCGAGCGCCTGTTTGGCGACTGCGTGTTCGAGCTGCCGCTGCGCTTCATGGTGAAAAACGGCTACCTGACGCCGCCGCGCATGGTGGATGCCCCCATAGTCCACTACGACTTCAGCAAGCTGGTGGCGAGGGAGAACGGCCTCTTTAGCGAGGCAGATCTCAACGGAGAGCTCAAGCGCCAGCAGCGGGTCACCCCCCATATCCTGAGTCAGGTGCTGGAGTATGCCGCCGACCGGCAGGGGGTGATGATCTTCGCCGCCACCGTCGAGCATGCCCGCGAAATTCACGGTCTGCTGGGCGCCCGAGGCCAGCAGGCAGCCCTTATCACCGGCGAGACGCCGGGGCCGGAGCGCGATGCCCTCATCAGCGCCTTCAAGGCGCGGGAGCTCAAGTTTCTGGTCAACGTGGCGGTACTCACCACCGGCTTCGACGCCCCCCATGTCGATCTTATCGTGATGCTCAGGCCCACTGAGTCGGTCTCCCTCTACCAGCAGATCGTGGGGCGGGGCCTGCGCCTCTCGCCGGGCAAGAGCGATTGTCTGGTGCTCGACTATGCGGGCAACAACTTCAACCTGTTCGCCCCCGAAGTGGGGGAGCCTCGCCCCCACGCCGGTACCGAGCCGGTACAAGTACCCTGCCCCGCCTGCGGTTTTGCCAACACCTTCTGGGGCAAGACCGACGAGGATGGCAAGGTGATCGAGCACTACGGACGCCGCTGTCAGGGGCTGTTTGAAGATGACGAGGGCAACCGTGAAGAGTGCGACTACCGCTTTCGCGCCAAGATCTGCCCCGGCTGTGGCGCGGAGAACGACATCGCCGCCCGCCGCTGCCAGAGCTGCGATCAGCTGCTGGTGGACCCTGACGACAAGCTCAAAGAGGCGCTCAATCTCAAGGATTGTATGGTGATCCGCTGTGCGGGGCTAACCCTCACAGCAGGGCGCGGCAAACAGGGGGAGCGGCTGGAGGTGACCTACCACGATGAGGATGGATTGACCCTCAGTGAATACTTCGGATTTCACTCCCCGGGCGCACGGCGCTTGTTTCAACAGCACTTTGTGCGTCATCATTGGCCCGCCCCGGGGCTGGAGCCCGAATTTGCCACCCTGGCGAGCGTGCTGGCCGCGCAAAGCCAGTTCCGTCATCCCGATTTTGTCATCGCCCGCAAATCGGGTCGCTTCTGGCAGATAAAAGAGAAAATTTTTGATTATGAGGGTCGCTATCGTACCGCCAACTCGATGACATGATGGCGACCGGCATACATGGCATGAATTGCGTTATCCCGTCGATCCCGCATCGGCGGGTTGAATTATCAGGGTCGGCACCACTGCCGGGCCCTTCGTCACGTTAGAGGATGTTATGCAGCGGCTGTTGATTGGTTTTTGTGCTCTCTTTTCTTCTCTGGCGGCTCATGCCGCCCCGCTGACGCCCCCTCAGGGTGGCCAGTACGCCATCATGGTGCAGGGCAATAACGGCGTCGAGTTCGCCCGCCATGCGGATCAGATGATCGCCCCCGCCTCCACCATGAAGGTGCTCACCGCGCTGGCGGCCCGCCTCGAGCTGGGTGCCGATTTCCGCTTCGCCACCGATATTCAGTCCCAGCCGGGCGCCAAACAGGGTGACACCATCAACGGCGATATCTGGATTAACTTCGTCGGCGACCCCACCCTCTCCCGCATGGATCTGCTCGCCCTGTTCAAACAGCTCGGCGTCACCAGCATCAAGGGCAATGTCTACGTCAACACCGGCGCCTACAACGGCTACGAGCGCGGCAACGGCTGGTCGTGGGGAGATCAGACCCTCTGCTTCGCAGCACCTGTCTCCTCGGTCATCATCGACAAGAACTGCGCCTACGCCACCATCACCGCCACCCAGATCGGCAAACCAGCTGTGGGCAATGTGGCCACCGGCGTCCCCATCGGGGTCGGGGCCGACAACGTGGAGGTGATGAGCTATGGCGACATGGCGCGCCAGTTCTGCGCACTGGAAGTGGACATGGCCAAGGGCAACTTCTACGAGCTCAAGGGCTGCATCACCCCGAATAAAGAGCCGCAGGGGCTGCGTTTCGCCATCCACGACGTGGAAGCCTGGGGCTGGGACAATATCCGCTGGGCGATGAACCGGGCCGGTATCAAGCATGATGGCCTGCTGCGGGTCACCCACAAGGCCCCTGAAGGGGCAGAGACGCTGGGCACCCACTACTCGGTCTCCCTGCCGGTGATGCTCGCCAAGATGCTGAAGAAATCGGACAACCTCTACGCCGATACCTTCCTCAAAACCGTGGGCCGTCACTACTACAACAAGCCGGGCAGCTATCGCAGCGGCACCATGGCGGTGCGCGCCATTCTGACCAAGAACGGTATCGATCTGGGCAACGCCACTCTGGCTGACGGCTCCGGTCTCTCCGCTCACAATCTCATCAGCGCCCGTCAGATGATGTCGGTGCTGAACTTCATCCAGAAAAATGATGCCGAGCTTGGCCTGATCAAGCTGCTGCCGAGCTCTCAGGTAGATGGCACCCTGGCGTGGCGCCGCAGTGTCACCGCCCCCATGATGAAGAACAAGGTCCACGCCAAGACCGGCACCATCACCGGCACCTCCAATCTGGTGGGCTTTATCGACACTGCGGGCGGCCAGCGCAAGGCGTTCGTGATGTTCCAGCGCGGCCTGTCCCAAGATCCGGCCACCCATGAGCGCTACCGTGCCAGCAAGGCGCCGTGGCCCTGGACTGTATTCGAGAAGGGGGTGCTGGAGAGCATCTATCAGCAGCAGCCGATCCAGATCGCCGATGAGAGCTGAGCCAATAGGCCCACTCGAATCACGGTATCGATAATTTCGGCTTCAAGTCGCCACGAGGCAGGGCTATGCTGTTGCCTGCCTCATATCAACGGCCATACATAAACGGCTTAAAAAACGGAGAGAAAATATGTTTGCAGTGATTTTTGGTCGCCCGGGTTGCCCCTACTGTGTCCGTGCCGTACAGATCGCCGAGCAGCTGACCGAACAGCGCGATGACTTCAAATTCCGCTACGTGGATATCCATGCCGAAGGGATCACCAAAGAAGATCTGGCCAAGAGCGCCGGCAAGCCGGTCAATACCGTGCCGCAGATCTTCCTGGATGAGCAGCACATCGGCGGCTGCACCGATTTCGAAGCCTACGCCAAAGCGAATCTGGGTCTCTACCAGTAATGCCTGCGGGTCATCCCGAGCGGGTTGACCGCCAGAACGTATAAAAAATCCGGCGCCATCAGGCGCCGGATTTTTTATTAGCGGAACTCGCACCATCCCTTGTCAGGAAGTCACAGACTGGGGTCAGGGAGTCACAGACTGGGCGGCAAAGCGCGCAATGATGGGGTTGTGATCCGAACTGTCGGTCGCCGGTGAGCTCACCTCGACCAAATCCAGATTGCGGTAGTAGAGGTGATCCAGCGGGCGACCGAAGGCGGTTCGGCGCAAGTCAGGCACCGGCACGGCCTCTTGCAGACCCAGCTCGTCCACCAATTTATTCAGCCAGAACTGGCGCTTGTCGCTCCAGGTGTTGAAATCACCGGCCAGGATCACCGGCCCCTGATGGCGGCGCACCAGCGCAGTCAGATCGTTGAGCTGCTCGCGGAAGGTAGCCATCCCCAGTTCGAAGTTGACCGCATGGATATTGATGACCATGACGCCATCAGGATCGCCCTGCAGCGGATAGAGGCTGACCAGCCCGGATTTGGGGATGCGCAGCAAAGGTTCGGGGGAGCGCACGCCACAGACGAACGCCTGCGGGGTCTTGGCCACCGTCATCACCCCGAACGAGACGCCGCCCTGGGTGAAGGCTTGCAGCTGTTGCCACTGGAAATCACCGGCGCGCAGCCAGTCGAGCATATCGGGACGGGTGGCCGACTCTTGCAGCAGCACCAGATCCTGCCCCTTGGCATAACTGTCCATCCCTTCGCGCCAGTTTTTGCGCTGGCCCTTGTAGAGATTCCACACCGTCACCCCGAATTCACGGGGCAGCGCCGTGGTCGCCAACGCTACCAGCGGCGGACGCTGGCAGTCGAGTCCCGGCACAATCCCTTGAGCTGTGACCAGATGGTTCTGATCCGGCACCTCAAAACAGCCTACCAACCCCAGGGTCAGCAGGGAGGTGCCAAGAATGCGATAACTATTTTTCATTGGCTAACAACCGCCCGCCTTTGCTTTTTGTTGCGACCATCACAAACGTCATCCACGCCGACTAAGCTGATAGTCCCTGTTCCACCCAACCAGAAGGACCTTGTCTCATGGCGAAAGAACTTCGGTACAACGTGACGTTTTATGATCAACAAGGAAATTGTCATCAAGTGGAGCTGTCCACCGTCTACCAGATAAGACGGGACCCTCAATGCGATCTCTGCCTGTTCGACACCCTGCAATATGTGGGCTCGGAAGAGATGCTGGAACGCATGATACGGCAAAAAACCGGGCTTGAGCAGGAAATATCCATCATCAATGCCCGGCTGATTTAATCAGGCACTCACCGGAACCGGGCGGGATTTGCCCTGTTCGTCGATGGCGACATAGGTGAAGATCCCCTCGGTCACGCAGTAACGCTGGGCATCGTTTTCCCGCAGTACCGGCTTGACCCACACCTCCAGCTTGAGCTTCATGGAGCTGCGGCCGATCTTCATGCAGCGGCCGTAGCAGCAGACCACATCGCCCACCTTGACCGGACTGTGGAAGGTCATGCCTTCGACGGATACGGTACAAATACGTCCTTTTGCCAGCTCCTTGGCCATAATGCCCCCACCTATATCCATCTGGGACATGATCCAGCCACCAAAGATGTCACCATTGGGGTTGGTATCGGCTGGCATTGCCAGGGTTCTCAGCAACAACTCCCCATCGGGGTGACGTTTTGTATCTACCATCATTACCGCCTCTCTCTCATGGATGGCGGCATGATAGGGGGCGATCCCCCCCTTGGCAAACCTCAATTGCCCGAGGCGGCGAGCTCGGCAAACCAGTGGGCCGGATCGGGCCAGCGATAGTTGAATCCCATCTGCTGGCAAATCAGCTGACCGTCGATGGGCTGAAATTCACCGGCAGGCTCGATAAAGACCGGCGCGGGCAGCCCCTGCTGGCGCGCCGCAAAGGGGTAAAACTGCTCGCGACGCGGATGCACGGGCGCGCTCAGGTTGAAAACATCCCCGTCCTTGCCCCGCTCAAGCAGCAAGATGCAGGCCGCCACCACATCGTCCAGATGGACCAGATTGACCGACTGGGCGCCGCCATCCAAGGTCTTGCCCGCGAGGAAACGGCCGGGATGGCGATCCGGGCCATAAAGGCCGGAGGGACGCACTATCATCACCGACTCGAAACCGGCCGTCAGCACCGCCTGCTCCGCCGCCAGCATCCGCTCACCACGGGCATGGCGCGGTTTGGGCTGTTCACCCTCCTGCTGCCCCGCCCCCCATACCGAGGTGGCGCTGACAAACAGCACCCGCCGGGTGCCACTCGCGTTGGCCAATGCGCAGGCCTTTGCTACCGCCTGCGGATAGTCATCGGTCTTGCTGGGCGGTACGCAGATAACCAGCGATTCGCAGGGGATGGGCCATGCATCCGACATATGGGCAGAAATCGTCAGCGGATAGGCAGCGATCCCCTCCCCCTGCAGACGGGCCGCCTTCTCGGCGCTGCTGACCGTGACCGCCACCTGCTTGCCTGCCGCCAGCAGAGCCCGCGCCAGCGGCAGCCCGAGCCACCCCGCCCCCAGAATACTGATCGTCCCGGCGATATGTTGTTCTGTCATCGTCCCTTCTCCTGTTTGACGCTATTTGCCCCGCAGCTTACCTGCCTTGGAATAAAAAGAAAGCTTTGGCCTGCAGATAGACAAATGCCGCCAATAGCTGCGGCATATCGTTTCTATTAGTGAGTGATGTCGTAAGTCATATCGGGCGTCATATTTTTTCCAACTCTCTTTTCCTCGATCACTCAACCTTCTTTCCCTGTGCCATTGATGCGAATTAAAAACTGAATATGTAACTTCTCAGTTATCTCGAGAGGGTAGAACCTGTTGCTAGGGTAAACATAACTCCCGGCTAAAGGACTTATAACGCAATAACACAACTACCGCAGCATCTTGGAACTAGAAGAGCCAAACGTTGATAGTTATTCTTGAAGCATTTGTTATATACATTATGACAAACCGTTTTTAATTAAATTAAACACTCTATCAAACAACCCATACATTTTGCTGTCAATCCCTTCCTTGTTAAGTATATTTTGCTCAGATTCAATTTTTTTAAGCTTGAGACCATTTATAGGCGTTAAAACAAACATGCCAGTCAGTTTGTTTTCATTAGAATAAGCCATTATGGCATTTCCTGAGTAAGCTCGAATAAGCACTCGACCTAATTCATCCGAAAAATATTCTTTTTGGTTTGATGCTGAAACATTACCAGCAGCATGCGCAGCGACAGCTAGGTAAAAACATATTAATACAACACGCCCAATCGATGCCTCACCAAATACTTTATATCTCTGAGTTAAACCACCATAACCCCTCGACCACTCAATAACTTTACTTTGAGCATCACTATACGAACCATAATTTTTTATTTCAAAAAATGGCATTATTATCTGAAACCACATATTCATAAAAGGGATAGTCAGAAAGAAAACCTTCTTATACCACTCTGCATCAATAAAAAGACACAATATCACCGCAGGAATAAAAATAACCCCATATGAGTCAAAAATTTTAGCTATTGGTTTATCCGCATACTTATCATTAATAACCGTAGTAACCAGATCTAAAACTTGATAAACCAATCCCGTCAGACCTAGAATAGACAAACATGCTAAAATTATTGACTTAACCTCAACCTGTAGTAACCCTTCTGGAACTTCAAAATATGAGAGATAGCTTCTCTCAAAAATATATGCCACCAAATAGGACATTGCAGTTATAACTAGTCCTGCTATAGCTTCATTACTAAAAATGATATTAGTACTACGTTGTTCTTTCAATTTAAAACCTCAATTATCTACAGAACACATATTGCTTCGTATATCGTGCCCAGTTCTGTCAGACAGTTCAATAAAAATGACATGTCTTTTCAATATTTTACTGTCGACATCTTCAAGATAGCCCTACCCTTACTATCGAATAAATGGAAGCTCTCCCTTTATAGACAATCTATTGTATCACTCCCACCCAATTTTTATAAATTTACAACATTGTAGGTGGTGCATATATTCGTAAGCCAAGAACCCTTTGCTATCAATATAAAAATAGCGGGCCAATGGCCCGCTTGGTTATATTTCACTCACACAATCCTCACACCGGCGGATGAAAATGGCTGGCCTCACGGGTGGCCATCTCCTCGTAGGTGGCCCACTTCTGCCACGCCACTTTTTGCGCCACCTGCATCAGCCGCTGCGCCTCCTCCGGGTGGCTCTGGGCCAGCACCCGATAACGGGTCTCCTCCTGCCGGTATTCAGCGAGGGGGATGGAGGGGCGCAGGCTGTCGAGACTAAAGGGGTTCTGCCCCGATCTGCGCAGTACCGGGTTGTAGCGCATCAGCGGCCAGTGGCCAGAGGCCACGGCGCGTTTTTGCTGAGTTAGACCAAACTCCATATCGATGCCATGAGCGATGCAGTGGCTGTAGGCGATGATCAGCGACGGGCCCGGATAGGCTTCGGCCTCACGCAAGGCCTGCAGCGCCTGCTGCGGATTGGCACCAAAGGCGATGCGGGCAACATAGACGTTGCCATAGGAGATGGCCTGCAACGCCACATCCTTCTTGGCCAGCGTCTTGCCCCCCGCCGCGAACTTGGCGACGGCACCGAGCGGGGTCGATTTCGACATCTGGCCGCCAGTGTTGGAGTAGACCTCGGTATCCATCACCAGCACGTTCACATCGCGGCCGGAGGCGAGCACATGATCGAGCCCCGCCGAGCCGATGTCATAGGCCCAGCCATCGCCGCCGATGATCCAGACCGAACGGCGCACCAGCTGATCAATCAAGGACAGCAGCTCGCGAGCCTTGCCGGATTTCACCTCTTCCAGCCGCTCGCGCACTTGCGCAACCCGGGTGCGCTGGGCGCGGATCTCCGACTCCAGCCGCTGCGGAGCGTTGATAAGCGACTCGACCAACGCTTCCCCCAGCTCCCCTTTCATCGCTTCGAGGGCCGCTACCGCCTGCCCGTGATGCTGATCGGCGGTGAGACGAAAACCAAAGCCAAACTCGGCGTTATCCTCAAACAGGGAGTTGGACCAAGCGGGCCCCTTCCCTTCGCCGTTCTTGGCCCACGGGGTGGTCGGCAGGTTGCCGCCGTAGATGGAGGAGCAACCGGTGGCGTTGGCCACCAGCATGCGATCGCCAAACAGCTGGGTCAACAGCTTGAGATAAGGGGTCTCGCCACAGCCGGCGCAGGCACCGGAGAACTCGAACAGGGGTTCGAGGAACTGAGTGCCGCGCACCGTGGAGAAGTCCACCCGCTCGCGGGCAGGCCACGGCAGGCTTTCGAACCAGCGCAGCGCCTGTTTCTGACCAGCCAGATGGGGCGCCTTGTCCATCATGGCGATGGCGCGCTCGCCTTCATGGCTCTCATCCGCTCCTGCCCGCACCGGACAAGCCTGCACGCACTGGCCACAACCGGTGCAATCCTCCGGATAGAGCTGCAAGGTGTAGCGGCTGTCGGGGAAGCCCTTGGCGGTGACGGGCACCGACTGCGCTGCCTCGGGGGCGGTCGCCAGCCAGTCCTGATGGTAGAACTTGGCCCGCAGCGCCGCGTGGGGGCAGACAAAGACGCAGTTGCCACACTGGATGCAGATATCGGAGTGCCAGATCGGGATCTCGCGGGCGATATCCCGCTTCTCGAAGCGGCTGGTGGCGGTGGGGTAAGTGCCATCCACCGGCAACATGGAGACGGGGATCAGATCGCCACGCCCCGCCAGCATCTCGCCAGTGACCCGCTGGACAAACTCGCTGCCACCCGGTGCCAACGGCAGCGGATAGTCGCTGATCTGCTCCTCACCGGCCGGAATGACCACCTTGCTCAAGTGAGCCAGGGTGTCGTCCACCGCCGCGAAGTTGCGCGCCACCACCTCTGGCCCCTTGCGGGCATAGCTCTTCTCGATGCTCTCCTTAATCAGCGCAATGGCTTCGTCCCGTGGCAACACTCCGGCTAGCGCGAAGAAACAGGTCTGCATAATGGTGTTGATGCGATTGCCCATACCGTTTTGCTCGGCCACCCGATCCCCATCGATGCAGTAGAGCTGGATATTGAGGGCGCGAATACGGGCACGCAGCCGCTCGGGCAGCTGGCCCCACACCTTGTCAGCCTCATAGGGGGCGTTAAGCAGCAGGGTCGCCCCCTCGGCGGCGTGCTCCAGCAGATCGACCGATTCGACAAAGCACCACTGGTGGCAGCCGATAAAGCTCGCCTGCTCGATAAGCCAGGGGGCATCGATGGGCTCGGGGCCAAAGCGCAGGTGGGAGACGGTACGCGAGCCCGACTTCTTGGAGTCGTAGACGAAGTAACCCTGGGCGTGGAACCCCTCCAGCTCGCCGATGATCTTGATGCTGTTCTTGTTGGCGCCCACAGTGCCGTCGGCACCGAGGCCGAAGAAGAGCGCCCGCACCCGGCTGGCAGGCTCCAGATCACCGATGGGGTGCCAGGCCAGACTGAGGCCCGACACGTCGTCCACTATCCCCACGGTAAAGCGCGGACGCGGCGCATCGGATGCCAGCTCCTCGAACACCGCCGCGCACATGGCGGGGGTGAACTCTTTGGAAGAGAGGCCGTAGCGACCGCCACTGAGCCACGGCAGCCGCTTGATAAGGCCGCGCTGCAAGCCGTCGATCAGCGCGCTCTGCACATCCAGCAGCAGCGGCTCGCCACCGGCGCCCGGCTCCTTGGTGCGATCCAGCACCGCCATGCGCCGCACGCTCTGCGGCAGCGCATCGAGCAGCGCCTGTACCGGGAAGGGGCGATAGAGGCGAATGACCAAGACCCCGGTCTTGCGATCCTGTTGGTTGAGCCAATCCACTGTGGTGCGGGCGGTAGCCGCCCCCGAGCCCATCAGCACGATCACATCGGTGGCATCAGGCGCGCCGTGGTACTCCACCAGGCGGTAGTGGCGGCCGGTCAGCTCGCCGAGATTGTCCATGCATTGCTGCACCCGTGCCGGCACCGCTTCGTAGAAGGGGTTGACGCTCTCGCGGGACTGGAAATAGGTATCCGGGTTCTGGGCGGTGCCACGCATCACCGGATGATCCGGGTTGAGGGCCCGCGCGCGGTGGGCGCGCACCCAGTCGTTGTCGATAAGGGCGCGAATTTCATCCCGATGCAGGGCGGTGATCTTGTTCACCTCGTGGGAGGTGCGAAAGCCGTCGAAGAAGTGGATGAAAGGCACCCGGCACTGCAGGGTGACGCTGTGGGCAACCAAGGCCAAGTCCTGCGCCTCCTGCACCGAGCCGGAGGCAAGCATGGCAAAGCCGGTGCTGCGCGCCGCCATCACGTCCTGATGGTCGCCAAAAATCGACAGCCCCTGCGCCGCGAGCGATCTGGCCGCCACATGGAACACCGCCGAGGTCAATTCACCGGCGATCTTGTACATGTTGGGCAGCATCAGCATCAGTCCCTGACTGGCGGTGAAGGTGGTGGCGAGCGCCCCCGCCTGCAGGGCGCCGTGTACCGTACCGGCCGCCCCCCCTTCACTCTGCATCTCCACCACAGTGGGAATGTTGCCCCACAGGTTGGTCTGCCCCTCCGCCGCCCAGGCGTCGGCCAGTTCGGCCATGGTCGAGCTCGGGGTAATGGGGTAGATGGCACACACTTCACTCAGCTGGTACGCCACCCGGGCCGCGGCTTCGTTGCCGTCGACCATGATCAGTTCATGTTTCATTGGGACTCCTGTGGTTGGCGCAACTCGATGGCGTGACAAGGACACTGGTCGTGGCAGGCGCCGCAGCCGGTGCAGCGCTCGGCATCCACCTGATAGCCCTTGCCCGGCCCCAGCTTCTCGATGGCCTGCTCGGGGCAGCTGCCGTAGCAGCCGTCGCACTCGAAGCAGTTGCCGCAGGAGTAGCAACGCGCCGCCTCGTAACGGGCGGCCACCTCATCCAGCCCACCGATGATCTCGCCAAAGTCGTCCCGCGCCCACGCCGGTTTGACCGGCTGATTGCTGGCGGGCGCGTGGGTCTGGAACCAGAGCTGCAACTGCTCCGGCCCCACCAGCGGGTAGGAGAGCATCTTCTGATAGTGGCGACCACGCAGCCAGGCATCCATGTGGCGCGCCGCCTTCTTGCCATGACCGGTGGCGATGGTAACAGTGCGCTCGGAGGGCACCATATCGCCGCCGGCAAACAGCCCGGCGACATCTGTCATCAGATTGCCCGCCACCTGCACCACCCCCTCCTTGTTGACCCGCACGCCGGGGATGCTCTCCAGCACCGAGAGGTCGACCTCCTGACCGAGCGCCAGAATAAGGGAATCCGCTTCGAGGGTTTCAAACTTGCCGGTGGGTACCGGCTTGCCCTCTGCATCCAGCGCCATCACCTCCACCTCGATATTGGTGTTGTCGAGCTGGCGGATGCTGCGCAGCCAGTTGATCTTGATCCCCTCCTCCTCGGCCTCATCGGCTTCAAAGGCGTGGGCGGGCATATGGTCCCGGTCGCGGCGGTAGATGATCATCGCCTCTTCCACCCCGAGGCGACGAGCGGTACGGGCCGCATCCATGGCGGTGTTGCCGCCGCCGTAGATGGCAACCCGCCGTCCCAGTTTTGGCGGTGGCAGTCCTTTCTCTTCGGCAAGACTGGCCTGCTCGAGGAAACTCACCGCATCGAGGATTTTTCCCGCTTCCCGGGCCGGAATATCGACCCGCTTGGCCAGATGGGCGCCGATGGCCATAAAAATGGCGTCAAAGCCCCCCTCGTCGCGCTCGCGCAGCACATCCTCCACCTTGTGGTTGAGGGTCAGGGTGACACCAGCCGCCACGATGCGGGCCACCTCCCGATCCAGCACGTCGCGGGGCAAGCGGTAAGCGGGAATGCCAAAACGCAGCATGCCGCCCGCCAGCGGCCCTGCTTCGCGGATCTCCACCTGATGGCCAAGCCGGTTGAGGTGCCAGGCGCAGGAGAGGCCGGAGGGACCGGCACCGATCACCAGCACCTTCTTGCCGCTGGCAGGGGCAGGTGACGCAGGCTGCCAACCGCGGGCCAGCGCCTCGTCGCCGAGGAAACGCTCGATAGCGTGGATGGAGACGGATTCATCCACCTGACCGCGGTTACAGGCGCTCTCGCAGGGGTGATAGCAGACCCGGCCATGAATGGCGGGCAAGGGGTTCTCTTCGATCAGGGTCTGCCAAGCCTCCTCAAAACGACCGGCCTGCGCCAAAGAGAGCCAGGCTTGGATATTTTCTCCGGCCGGGCAGGCGTGATTGCAGGGTGGCAAGGCCGGCCGCCAGACGGGTAGCCGGGTACGCACCGGGCCTGTTCCCGTTTTCAGGGAGAGATCCGGCAATGGGGTCATGTCCAGTTGTTTGCTCATACATTGCTTTCTTCTTTTTGTGTGACAGGCCCCACCCGATGGCGCTTGATACCGTGTAGCCGAGGCGGACGGTGGCCGGATGGGGAAGAAGCGAAAGCGTTAGAAACTGGGAACTGAGTCGATAATGGCCGCTTTTTTGTACTAATTAGCGAATCAGGATCAAAAAATGTTGCACTTTATGGTTCATAGAGACCAGAACGTGACTCAAGTAACATCTTCTCCAGCTGACCGCTGGCTTTCAGTTTGGCGAGCCCCCGATTGAAGGTTTTGATCAGCTCGTCAGCGTTGGCACGCTTGCGGCTGATCAGCAGGTGACCTTCAACTTTCATCACGGGTTTTGAATGGGTTGCAAAGAGATCGACCGTGCTGGCCGGGTAGAACTGACGCAGGGAGTAGTAGCCGACATCGATGTTCTCCAGGGTCAGGTCGGCGCGGCCGGAGAGCAGCAGATCGAAGCTCTGACGCAGCCGGGTGACGAACTGCACCTGCAGCGGCACCTGCGCGATGGCTGCAAAAAAATCTGCATTGTAGGTATAGCCACTGACCGCAGCCAGCTTGCGATCCGCCAGATCCGGATAGCCACGCCATTCCAGCGGATCGGACTTGAGATAGAACCAGACGTAGGTTTCGCTCAGTATGGGATCGCTGTAGAGATGGGTTTTGCGCCGCTCGCTCGACTCATACCAGTGGACTGTGCCATCCACAATCCCCTCCTCCGACAAGCGAAAGGCCCGCTTCCAGGGCAGAAACTGGAACTTGACGCTCACCCCTTCACTCTTGAACGCCTCGCTCACCACATGGGGGATCAGCCCCTGATATTTCAGTGTCTCGGAGCAGTAAGGGGGATACTCTCCCGTGGTCAGGGTCAGCTCCTGCGCCCAGAGCCCGTGGCAAAAAAGGCTCCCCGCCAGCAACCAGCTTATTTTCATCCCGATGCCCTCTTGTTCTGTTTTCCCAACTATAGACCGCCCCCTTGAAAGGATTGCCGGATCGCCAGGGAACCGTTATGTTCCCCTTTTTCCAGGCGATCGCGCCGCGTCACAAGGATATGAAGATGCCCAGGCTAGACAGCATTCACCTCTACCCCATCAAATCGACTGCAGGTATGCCGCTGGCTCGCGCCCGGGTGACCGAAGAGGGACTGGCAGGGGATCGCCGCTACATGGTGGTCAAACCGGACGGCACCTTTATCACAGCCCGTACCCATCCCCAGCTGCAACAGGTCGTGGCCACCCCCATCGAAGGAGGCTTGCAACTGCGCTATCCGGGCTTTGAACCGCTCACCCTGCAAGAGGTCGACTTCAGCCGCGCCCCGCAAGCTACCGGAGTCTGGAGCGACCGCTTCACCGCCCTGCACACCGACCCCAAAGCCGATGGATGGCTGAGCCGGGTGGCAGGGGAAACGGTGCAACTGCTCTGGCTGGGTGAAACCTCGGATCGCTTTCGTGAAAAGACTGGCACCCGGGTCAGCTTTGCCGACGGTTATCCGCTGCTGCTGATAAGCCAGGCTTCCCTTGAGGATCTCAATCTGCGCTCCGATGCGCTGCATCAGATGAGCCAGTTCCGCACCAATCTGGTGGCAAGCAATACCCTGCCCTTCGAGGAGGACAGCTGGGTGCGCATCCGCATCGGTGAGGTGGAATTCAAGGTGGTCAAACCCTGCAGCCGCTGCATCATGACCACGGTGGAAGCGGGCACCGATCGTTTCAACGCCCTGAAAGAGCCGCTGGCCACCCTCACCCGCTACCGCCGTGGCGAGGATGGCGAGGTCTACTTCGGCCAGAACCTGATCGCCCTGAACGAGGGATGGATTGAGGCAGGCAGCGAGATAGAAGTGCTGGAGCGCACCCGTCCGGTGGTCTATCCCGCCGCCGCTCCGAAGAAGCGGGAGCTGGTCTGCGTGGCCCGCGAACCGCTGGCGCGGGATCTGGAGACCTTCTGGTTCGAAGCCGCCGATGGCGAGCCTCTGCCCGACTACCTGCCGGGCCAGCATCTGCCCATCAGCCTCGATATCAAAAATGAACGGATCCAGCGCCGCTATACCCTGAGCTCTACGCCGGATCACCCGGAGCGTTACAGCATCAGCGTCAAAAAGGTGGAGGGGGGTCGCATCTCCCACTGGCTGCACCAGCAGTTGCAGGTGGGTGATCGGCTGCTGGCCGCCAACCCCGCTGGCGATTTTCACCTGGGCCGCGAGCGCAACCTCCTGTTGCTCTCCGCAGGCTCCGGCGTCACCCCCATGCTGGCGATAGCCCGCACCCTGGCGCTACGCGGGGAGCTGGAAGAGGTTCACTTTATGCACCTGTGCCGCAGTGAAGCGGACATTCCCGCCGCCAGCGAACTGTACGCCATGGCGCAGCAGGGCATGACCCTCACCATTATCCTGAGCCAGCCGGACAATCACTGGCAGGGGCTGCAAGGGCGACTCAATGATGAGCATCTGCGACTGGTCAAAGGGTTGGCCGAAAAAGAGGTCTTTATCTGCGGCCCCCACGGTTTTATGGCCGATGCTGCCGCCAAAGTTGCGGCCCTCGGCGTTCCGGCCGCACGGATCAAACAGGAGAGTTTTGGCGGCGCCATTCTCTCGGTGGCCCGCCCCCATCAGGCGGTACAACTGCGTATCGGCGCCCAAGCCTTTACCGGCAACAATCAGGGCACTGTGCTGGATCAGGCCAACAAGCAAGGCGTAGAGCTGCCCTGGAGCTGCCGCGCCGGGATCTGCGGCAGTTGCAAACAGACGCTGATCTCGGGCGAGGTGGATCACCCCGGCGCCCCCGCCATCAGTGCCGCCGAGCGGGCAGAGGGCAAAATCCTCACCTGCTGCGCCGTACCGCTCACAGACATCGTCATCAAATAAGGTGATCGAGCCACGAAAAGGCTGGCTGGGCCCCGATCCTGGCCGACCTTTTCCCCCCTGTCGACCCGCGGTTCCTCCATTCTCGTCTCTTTCTCGCCCCGCCTGCGCAACCATGCCGACGATGACTTCTATACTCACAGCAATAACAACAAAACCCCTCCGACATAGCGGCCTTTGCCGTCTGACCAAGGGGGTTACCCGGTGAGAATAAGGACGCTCAAACCATGGAACAGAACAAACCCGCCTTTCAACTCAACCTCTTGCTCTCCGTGATCACCCTGATCCTGCTGTCACTGGTGTTTTTCGCCTACAGCTGGGCGGGTAAACAACTGGAAGAGAGTTATCGACAACAATATCTCTCCTACCTGCTGGCCGACGAGCTGCGCCAATCCTCCGATGACCTGACCCGACTCGGTCGCACCTACGTCATCACCAAGGATCCAGCCTACGAGCAGCAGTACATGCGGATACTGGCCATTCGCAACGGCGAACAGCCGAGACCGGATGGCTACAACCGTATCTATTGGGATTTTGTCGCGGCCAACGGCCAGAATCCTCGCCCCGACAGCAATGTTCGCCGCGGCCTGATCGATCTGATGAAGGATGCCGGTTTCACCGATGCTGAACTCGCCAAGCTCAACGAGGCCAAGAACAACTCGGATGCCCTGGTCAACACCGAGGTGGCTGCCTTCAAACTGGTGCAGCAGACGGACGGTGATCTGGCCGCCAACCAGCAGAAGGCCATCGCCATGATGCATGACAAGGCCTATCACCAGAACAAGGGTCGCATCATGTCACCCATCGACGATTTCTACGTGATGATGGAGGGGCGCAACCAGGAGGCGGTCGAGAGTGCCACCACCAATACCGACATGCTGCGCTACCTTTTTATCGCTCTGGGCCTGGTATTGATGTTCTTCCTCTGGCGCACATATCGCTCCCTGCTCGATCTGGTGGGCACCTCGGTCGAACAGCTCAAGACCGATCTCCATCTGCTGGCGGAAGGGGATTTCTCCCGCCCCATCAAGGTGCCCCAAGGCTCGAAAGAGAGTCTTATCGGCCTGCTTGGCACCACACAGAGCACCCTCAAGGGGATCATCGGCAAGGTATCCCACTCCACCGAGGAGTTGTCCAATTCGGCCGACAGCATCGCCCAGATAGCGGAGCAGACCGCCCAGTTCGCCACCGATCAGCAAACCAGTACCCAGACCATGGCCGCCGCCATCGAAGAGCTGGTGGTGAGCATCAGCCACCTCTCCGACAATGCCAGCCATGCAGACGAGCTCAGCAAGGTCTCAGCCGACACGCTGGAGGAGGGCTCCGGGGTCATCAAGGAGACGCTTGGCAGCATCGAGAATATCTCCACCACGGTCGGTGAAGCAGCCAGCACCATCGCAGAACTCAACAGCCATACCCAGCAGATCTCGGAGATCATCGGCGTGATCCGCGGCATCGCCGATCAGACCAACCTGCTGGCCCTCAACGCGGCTATCGAGGCGGCGCGGGCCGGTGAGCAGGGACGTGGCTTTGCGGTGGTTGCCGACGAAGTACGCAATCTGGCCAGCCGCTCGGCGGCCTCGACCCAGCAGATCACCGGGATGATCAGCAAGATCCAGAGCGGGGCGGATGCCTCTATCCGCAGCATGGAGAACACGGTCAACAACGTCTCCCGCGGGGTCACACTGGCCAACCAGACCGGGCAGGCAATCGCCAGCATCCAGAGCCACGCCTCCAATCTCACCGGTCTGATGGGAGAGATCAGCCACACCCTGCGCGAGCAGTCCACCGCCGCCAACGAGGTGGTCTCTACCGTCGGCAACATCACCTCCCTCTCGGAACAATCGGGGGATGCCGCCCGCCACGTGTCCCAAGAGGCAGCCAAGCTCAAGCAGCTGTCACGGGTGCTGCGCCAGGAGATGGGGCACTTCAAGCTTTAAAGAAGGCTGCAAAACAAAACGGCTGCCCCAAGGCAGCCGTTTTTTATTCGGCGTTATCCCCTGTCATTCAGTATCTATCAACCACGCAGGGCGGCGATACGCTGCTCGATGGGCGGGTGGCTCATGAACAGTTCGCTCATGGAGCGCTTGCCGTTGATGCCAAAGGCCATCATAGAGCCTTCCAGCTGCGGCTCGGCACCGCGGGAGAGGCGCTCAAGGGCGGCAATCATCTTGTCGCGACCGGCCAGCTTGGCGGCACCGGCATCGGCACGAAACTCGCGCTGACGGCTGAACCACATGACGATGATGGAGGCCAGAATGCCGAACAACATCTCCAGCACAAACACGGTGATCATGTAGGCAAAACCACCGGTGCTGCTGCTCTCTTCCTCGTTGTTGGAACTGAAGAAGTTGCTGATGACGCCAGCCACGATGCGGGCGAAGAACATCACGAAGGTGTTCACCACCCCCTGGATCAGGGTCAGGGTCACCATGTCGCCGTTGGCAACGTGGCTCACCTCGTGGGCCAGTACCGCTTCCGCCTCGTCACGGCTCATGCTGTAGAGCAGGCCGGAGGAGACCGCCACCAGCGAATCATCTCGGCGGGCGCCGGTCGCAAAGGCGTTCATCTCGGGAGAGTCGTAGATCCCCACTTCCGGCATCTTGATACCCGCTTCGCGGGCCTGACGGGCAACAGTGCTCACCAGCCAGTGCTCGGTCTCGTTACGAGGTTGCTCGATGACCTGGACGCCATAGCTGCGCTTGGCCATCCACTTGGACATCAGCAAGGAGATAAAGGAACCCCCAAAACCGAACACGGCACAGAACATCAACAGCCCGGAAATGCTGGACTTGTTGATCCCCAGAACCGAGAACAGGATATTGAGTACCACCCCCAGCACCAGCATGACGGCCAGGTTGGTCACCAGGAATAGCATAATTCGCTTCATATAGACTCCTTGTGAGAATTAAAGACACGGAGAGAGATCACTCGACCTCCCTATCTCCATGTTATGGATGAATTTTAGGGAGACTCGATGAATGTTCGCTGAATGTGACGTCACAAGAGCGGAGAGATATCAAGCCGCCCCTGCAAATCAGCCTCAAATGGATTGTTTATAAAGGGAATTTCCCCCAGAAACGGGGCCGGTAACATCCCCCTCAGGGTGTCCAGATTTTCCTGATAGTGGCTCATGGCACTGTGAAGGCGATTAATAACCCATCCCGCCACTGGCAACCGATCGTTGCGAATGGCAGCAAAGGTGAGCAGTGCATGGTTGAGACAGCCCAGCTTGGCCCCCACCACCAAAATCACCGGCATGTTCTCCTGCTTCACCCAATCCGACAGCAGATGCTTGCGATCCAGCGGCAGATACCAGCCCCCCGCCCCTTCCACTACTGCAAGCTCGGCCCCTGCCTGTTCAATCTTGCGCAGCCCCTCGCTCAGCCCCTGCATGGTAATGGGCTGGCGCGCCTCGCTGGCAGCGATATGGGGCGCAATCGGCGGCTCATAGGCAAAGGGATTGACCACCTCATAAGGCAGCTGAACACTCGCCGCCTCCTGCAACAGAACAGCGTCGAGGTTGCGCAATCCATCGGGTGTTCGGGCACACCCTGCCGAGATAGGCTTGTAGCCGGCACAGCGGATCCCCTGTGCGCTGAATTCGCGCAGCAGAGTGCGTGCCACCAGCGTCTTGCCCGCATCGGTATCTGTGCCGGTGATAAAGAATGATTTCATATGGTTCTCTCCTTGGCAGGGAGTGGCTCACTGCCCTGCACACACTGCAATTCCCGGCGCTCAGCGAGGCTTGCTGAGGCGACCGAGACACACCCGATAACTGGCGACCAACCTGCCATCGGGCTGGCGAAATGCTTCATATGCCTGAGCCAGCTGCTGCAATCTGGCGCGACCGCTCAGACCGGCCGGGGCGGCGCCCCCTTGATTGTCGTTGATCTGATTGGCCCCAATCCCCTTGAGATCGCGCAACAACTGCGGCAATTCAAGATAGGCGAGATCCCAGGTGATACAACGCAGCTCGGGAGCAGATACCCCGGCGCTAGCCAGCGCCTGCTCCAATTGTGGCAGGCTGAGGAAGCGATTGACATGGGCGCGACCATCAAGCTGCTGCCAGGCGGCTCGCAACTGCCAGAGCGACTCATCGAGCAGGGTTGAGAAAAAGATCTGGCCGCCCGGTTTGACCACCCGCAGCAGCTCGCCAAAAGCCTGGGCCGGACGCTCGCACCACTGCAGCGCCAGACTGGAGAAAGCCCAGTCGAACGCGTTATCGGCGAAAGGAAGCTGCTCCGCATCGCCGCAGAGCAGGCGAGCACCGCTGCCACGCAAGGCGGCCTGCGCCAGCATGCCGGGGGCGAGATCAAGCCCCACCAGCTGGTGACAACGGTTCGCCAGTTGGGGCAAGAAAAAGCCGGTGCCGCAGCCCAGATCCAGCCCGCTCACCGTCAGATCAGTGCCAACCGGCCTGCTCGGCATCCATTCCAGCAGCGCCTGACCCACCTCCTGCTGAAAGCGGGCGTGGGCATCGTAATGACGAGCGGCAGCGCCGAAACGGCGAGCAAGCTGCTCCTTGTCGACCGTTTGAAAACGCTCAGTCATGATGAGCCTCCCCAAGCGTTGTAACTGCAGGGCAGACCCCCAAGGCATCGAGCAGGCGATCCACATCCTGCTCGCGGTGAGCCGCGCTCAGGGTAATGCGCAGCCGGGCCGTACCGACTGGCACCGTGGGCGGGCGAATGGAGCCAGCCCAGACACCGCGATCCCGCAGCCGCTCGGCCAGTTGCAGGGCAACACTGCTCTCCCCCACCAGCAGCGGCTGGATCGGGGTGTCGCTCGCCCCCAGTTGCCAACCCTGCGCCTTTGCCCCTTGCCGGAAGCGAGCGATCAGCTGGCCAAGATGGGCGCGGGCATCCTCGGCGGCGCGTACCAGTTGGATACTCTTGCTCACCGCACAGGCCTGCGCGGCGGGCATATGGGTACTGTAGACATAGTGGCGAGCGAAGTTGACCAGATACTCCACCAGTTCGCGACTGCCGCCGACAAAGGCACCGGCAACCCCGAGCGCCTTGCCAAAAGTGCCCATCTGGATGTGTACGCAGGCCGGGTTCACCCCTTGTGCGGCCAGCGTGCCACGCCCCTCGGGCCCCTGCACGCCGAGGCCGTGGGCATCGTCGATCATCAGCCAGTTGCCGCTTTGGGCGGCGAGGGTTGCGAGATCGCGCCAAGGGCCCTGATCCCCGTCCATGCTGAACACTCCCTCCGAGACGATGAGCCCGCGATTTGGCTCAAGCTGCCGTTCAAGGGCCGCCATATCGTTGTGGGCAAAACGCTTCATCTTGCAAGGGAGCTGGCTGCCCATCTCCTGCAAAGAGGCGTGGTTGAGTTTGTCCTGCCACAGCAGATGCTCCTTGCCGAGCAGCGCTTTGAGCACCGCCTGATTGGCCGAAAAACCGCAGTTGAACAGCAGCACCGCCTCCACCCCGAGCCACTCGGCCAGGGTCTCCTCAAGCTGTTGGTGGGCATGACTGTAACCGGTCACCAGCGGCGAGGCGCCGGAGCCCGTGCCATAGCGCTCAATCCCCGCTTTGAAGGCGGCCTTGATGGCGGGATGATCAGCCAGCCCCAGATAGTCGTTGGCGGAAAAGTTGAGGTAGTCGCGCCCCGCAACCCTGAGTCGCCCGCCACTCGCCCCGTCGGTCGCGATGCGGTTGCGCAGCAGGCTCGCCTGATCGCGCTCGGCCAGCGCTGCGCCCAACCCAAAGGGGCCCGTTACAGCAGGACCAGTCATGACCGCGCAGTCTCTGCTCGGGGGCGGGTGGCGTCATAAAACATCTCGGCAGGTTCGCTCTGGCGGCTCACCTCGGCCAGCAGCTCCTCTTCTTGAACCTGATCCGGTTTCTGGGCCCGCTGGGCGGGGCGAATACCGAGCCGCTTGAACAGCTGCATGTCGCTGTTCTCGTCCGGGTTGGGGGTGGTCAGCAACTTGCAGCCATAGAAAATGGAGTTGGCTCCCGCCATAAAGCACATGGCCTGCATCTGCTCGTTCATCTTCTCCCGCCCAGCGGAGAGACGCACATGGGAGGCGGGCATCATGATCCGTGCCACCGCGATGGTGCGGATAAATTCGAACGGATCGAGGTTCTCCTGATCCTCCAGCGGCGTCCCCTTCACCTTGACCAGCATGTTGATGGGCACACTCTCCGGGTGGCGCGGCAGATTGGCCAGCGCCATCAAGAGGCCCGCCCGATCTTTCGCCTGCTCACCCATGCCGACGATACCACCGGAGCAGACCTTCATGCCGGCGCTGCGCACATGCTCCAGGGTATCGAGCCTGTCCTGATAGGTGCGGGTGGAGATGATCTCGCCGTAAAACTCCGGCGAGGTGTCGAGGTTGTGGTTGTAGTAATCGAGCCCAGCAGCGCCAAGACGCGCCGCCTGATCGGCGGTGAGCATCCCCAGCGTCATGCAGGTCTCCATCCCCAGCCCGCGCACCTCCTCGATCATCCGGATGATGTAGGGCATGTCCTTCTCTTTGGGGTTGCGCCAGGCGGCCCCCATGCAAAAGCGTGACGAGCCGTTGGCCTTGGCTTCGCGGGCCCGCTCCAGCACCTTCTCCACCTCCATCAGCCGCTCGGCCTCAAGCCCGGTGTGGTAACGGGCGCTCTGGGGGCAGTATTTGCAATCTTCCGGGCAGGCGCCGGTCTTGATGGAGAGCAAGGTGCTCACCTGCACTTCATTCGGGTCAAAGTGGGCGCGGTGGACGGTCTGGGCCTGGAACAGCAGATCGTTGAACGGCAGGGCAAACAGGGCCTGAACCTCGGCGAGGGTCCAGTCATGACGAAGGGCGTGACCGCCCACGGTGAGAGCATTCATACATGGCTTCCGGTTGTTATTAGTGGGATCCTGCGCCCGCCATCTTGGGATGGACGGCCACAAAACCCGTCGCCAGGCCCGCGCGCTCAGGGTGATGCGCAGTGCCAAGTGGCTGAAATTGTTGGCTAGTGTAGAGAGCACGCGTAGACTGTCAACACCGACCAGATCAAACCAATTGACAACAGAACAACAAATGACCAATCAAGAATTCGACCTGCACCACATCTGGCACCCCTATACCTCCCTCACTCACCCCCTGCCCTGCTATGAAGTAGCCAGCGCCCAAGGGGTCACCCTCACCCTCAGCGATGGCCGCAAACTGGTGGATGGCATGAGCTCCTGGTGGGCTTGCGTGCACGGCTATCAGGTGCCGGAGTTGGACGCAGCCGCCACCGCCCAGCTCGGCAAGATGTCCCACGTGATGTTTGGCGGCCTCACCCACGCTCCGGCGGTCGAGCTCTGCCGCAAGCTGGTGGAGATCACTCCGAAGGGGCTGGATCGGGTATTTCTGGCCGATTCCGGCTCGGTGGCAGTGGAAGTGGCACTCAAGATGGCCCAGCAGTACTGGCACGCCAAGGGGACGCCCAGAGCCAAATTTGTCGCCCTGCGCAGCGGCTATCACGGCGACACCTTTGGCGCCATGAGCGTCTGCGATCCCGATGGCGGCATGCATGAGCTCTACAAGGGCTTCCTGCCAGAGCACTACTTTGTCGAAGCCCCCAGCTGCCGCTTCCACGCCGAGTGGGACGAGCAGTGCGTGGTGGAGCTGGCGACACTCATGGCGGATCATCACGAGGAGATCGCCGCCATCGTGCTTGAGCCCATAGTGCAGGGCGCTGGCGGCATGCGCTTCTATCACCCCCGCTACCTGCAGTGGGTGCGCGCCCTGTGCGACGAATTCGGTGTGCTGCTGATTGCCGACGAGATCGCCACCGGCTTTGGCCGCACCGGCCAGCTGTTTGCCTGCGACTGGGCGGGGATCAGCCCCGACATCATGTGTCTGGGCAAGGCGCTTACCGGCGGCTACCTCACCCTCTCGGCGACCCTGACAACCGAGCATGTCGCCCATACCATCTGTAACGGCAAGGCCGGCGTCTTTATGCACGGCCCCACCTTTATGGGCAACCCGCTTGCCTGCGCGGTGGCCAACGCCTCCATCGATCTGCTGCTGACCTCACCTTGGCAGGAGCGGGTGCGCACCATCGAGCATCAGCTGCGAACAGAACTGGTAGAGCTGACCCTGCACCCGGCGGTCGCGGATGTGCGAGTGCTCGGCGCCATCGGGGTGGTGGAGATGAAAGAGCGGGTGGATGTGGCGCGCATCCAGCGCAAATTTGTCGAACTGGGCGCCTGGATCCGCCCCTTTGGCAAGCTGGTCTACTTGATGCCCCCCTTCGTCATCACCCCTGAAGAGCTGCGGGTATTGACCGGCGCCATCCGTCAGGCCATCGCCGAAGGCGAGTTTTAATGCATGCAGCGGGCGGCCATCGCTGCCGCCCGTTTGACTACCGGCATTTGATATATAATGAGGACAACTTTATCCACTTCAGTGCGCTTTCACTTGCCGTAATGTGAGCAAAACACCAGACCTGAGGCCCCAAGAGGGGTAAACTGCTGCGGTTTTACTATCAAGAAAGACTGCTCATGCGCCTCTCCATTGCTGCCAAAATCAACTTTTTCCTGCTCTTCATCTTCTCCATGGTACTGGTCTTCTCCGCAGCCTATCAGGCAGTGCGCGAGCGCGATCTCATCCTGACCCTCATCAAGGAGCAGAGCCGCGAGCAGACCGAAGCCTATTTCGACGGTCTCAACATGCTGATGCTGACCGGCAAGATGGATGCCCGCGATACTCTGCGCGGCAAGTTTCTCGACCACGCCCATGTGGAGGATGCACGCATCGTTCGTGGCGACGCGGTGAGCAAACAGTTCGGGCCGGGACGGGAGACCGAACAGGTAAAGGATGAGTTTGATGAGCTGGCACTGGCGGGCAAAGGGAGTCTGGAGGTGGTGCACAACGGCATGCACAGCCGTCTGGTAGTGACCCGACCGCTGCTGGCCAAGAAGGATTTTCGCGGCACCGACTGCACCAGCTGTCATCTGGTGCCGGAGAACACCGTGCTTGGTGCGGTGCGCTTTGACTACTCCCTCGATTCGCTGTTTACCCGGGTCGAGCAGAATATTCTCACCTCGGCGCTCATTCTCACCGGCATCTTCGGGATGGGACTGCTGCTGACCCTCTGGGTCATCCGCACCTGGATCGTGCGCCCTCTCAACCAGTTGACCCGCTCCATGGAAGAGGCCACCGACTTGCACGACTTCGGCCACCGGCTGGAGGGGGATGACGGCGACGAGATTGGCCGGGTGGCGGTGGCCTACAACCAGATGCTCGACAGTGTGGAGCGCCAGCTCGGCAAGCGACCGCTCGGCGGCAAGCCGGGAGCTCGCCCTGGCGAATAGCGGACCACACCGCCCGGCATCGGCTAACCGGTGTAATAGAACAGCAGACAAGCAATAAGGATCAGCAGCAGGATCGCCAGATTGACGTGATAGGCATCATCCCTGCGCCGACTGCGCCGCCGCTCCAGCAGCAGTACAGCCAGGGTCAGCAAGCTGCAACCCCACAGGCCATGCACCAACCAGGGAGTGAGTGCGGGATCCCAGTAATCGCGTACCTTGATGCCGCCGTAAACCAGAAAACCATATGCAATCTCCGGCCTAGCATAGTGATAGAGCGCAAGCAGCACGATAAAACCGCACCAGCAGATCAGCACCATTGCTCGCAACAGTCGTGTCAGCCAATCCGGCCCTTGTCGCCGCTCTTTCACTCACATCTCCTGTCCCGAGGGAACCCTGCTTGGGTGAACCATGCTGAAAACCCCACCAGAGTCCGACATTTTTGCTTGTTTATCAAACCCGCGCGGGTAAGATTGACGGCTTAGTCTGCCATGGTGGGCCATCTGTGCCCGGGCCAGACTCCCTAGTGTTGCAAATAGCGCTGCAAGAACAAGCTGGAGACAATATTTCGATGACGCACGCATCCGTAGTTGATGTGCTGACCGGTAAATATGCGGTTGGCACCACCCTGACTGTACGAGGGTGGATCCGGACTCGCCGTGATTCCAAGGCGGGGATCTCATTTTTGGCCATTTCCGATGGCTCCTGTTTCCATCCGGTACAGGCCGTCGTCCCCAATACCCTGGCCAATTACGAGAATGAAGTGCTGCGTCTGACCACCGCCTGCTCCGTGGAAGTGACTGGCATCATCGCCGAATCCCAGGGCAGCGGCCAGGCTTTCGAACTGCAAGCGACCGATGTGAAGGTTGTCGGCTGGGTCGAAGATCCGGACACCTACCCGATGGCCGCCAAGCGCCACAGCATCGAGTACCTGCGTGAACAGGCTCACCTGCGCCCGCGCACCAACATCGTTGGCGCCGTGACCCGGGTTCGTCACTGCCTGGCTCAGGCCATCCACCGCTTCTTCCACGAAGAGGGTTTTGTCTGGGTAGCGACCCCGCTCATCACCGCCTCTGACACCGAAGGTGCCGGCGAGATGTTCCGCGTCTCTACCCTGGATATGGAAAACCTGCCGCGCACCGACGCTGGCAAGGTGGACTACAACGAAGATTTCTTCGGCAAAGAGGCCTTCCTGACCGTATCCGGCCAGCTGAACGCCGAAACCTATGCCTGTGCCCTCTCCAAGGTCTACACCTTCGGTCCGACCTTCCGCGCCGAAAACTCCAACACCAGTCGTCACCTGGCAGAGTTCTGGATGGTGGAGCCGGAAGTGGCCTTCAACAATCTGGAAGATAACGCCGCGCTGGCTGAAGCCATGCTGAAGTACGTCTTCAACGCCGTCCTGACCGAGCGTCGCGACGATCTGGAGTTCTTTGCCCAGCACGTGGACAAGGATGCTATCGGCCGTCTGGAGCGTTTCGTCGCCTCCGACTTCGCCCAGATTGATTACACTGATGCCATCGAAGTGCTGAAAAACTGCGGCAAGAAGTTCGAGTTCCCGGTCTCCTGGGGCATCGACCTCTCCTCCGAACACGAACGCTATCTGGCCGAGGAGCACTTCAAGTCTCCGGTGGTAGTGAAGAACTACCCGAAAGATATCAAGGCCTTCTACATGCGCCTCAACGACGACGGCAAGACCGTTGCCGCGATGGACGTACTGGCTCCGGGGATCGGCGAGATCATCGGTGGCTCCCAACGTGAAGAGCGTTTGGAGGTGCTGGATGCCCGCCTGGCCGAGATGGGGCTGAAGCAGGAAGACTACTGGTGGTATCGCGATCTGCGCCGCTACGGCACAGTCCCGCACTCCGGCTTCGGTCTGGGCTTCGAGCGTCTGGTGGTTTACGTGACCGGTATGGGCAACGTCCGCGACGTGATCCCGTTCCCGCGTACTCCGCGTACCGCCGAGTTCTGATCAGCGGCATATTGCCACTACATTGCAAAAGCCGTCCTCAGGGTCGGCTTTTTTATTACCCCCGTTATGGGTAATACTCAGAACCAATCGACACAAGGAATGGGTCGTTCATGGGATATCGTCAGCTTCTGACACTCTTGCTGCTCTGGCTCCCCCTGCAATTGCGGGCAGAACCCGTGCACCTGACCACCCTGGAGTGGCCCCCCTATACCAGCCAGCATCTCCCTGATGGTGGCCTTACCGGCCATATCGTCAAGCGTGCATTTGCCGAAGCGGGGCTGGAGGTTCAGTTTGACTTCTACCCCTGGCATCGAGCCATGTTGCTGGCATCCGATCCCGCCCAGCACTACAGCGGCTACTTCCCCAAATACTTCGCCGATGATCTGGATAAACGGTGGCATATCTCCACCAGCGTGGGCAGTAGTGTGCTGGGCATGGCGCAGCAAGCCGGCCCCCCTATCCACTGGCAGCGACTCGAAGATCTCGCTTCCTACCGGATTGGGGTCGTCGCAGGTTATATCAATACCCGTGAATTTGATGCCCTGATGGCCAGCAAGCGCCTCAACACCTTTGCCGTGGACGACGATCACCTCAACCTGCGAAAATTGCAGCGCGACCGGCTCGATCTGGCAGTGATCGACCGGGATGTTTTCTACTGGCTCACCTATCACGATGACAAACTCCACCCCGAACAGCTGCAGTTCAACCAGAAGATCCTCGGGTACAAGAGCCTGCACATCATGTTCCGTCCCGATCAACAGCAACTGCAACAGCGAGTGAACAATGCGCTAGCCAGACTCGATATCAAGCAGCTGAGCGAACAGTATCAGCGTCGCTATCTGCTATCAGCACCCGCCCCCCGATGAGCAGAGTCGCAGAACACCCCATTTGTCAAAAAAGATATCTTTAACCCGTGTTTTTACAGCCTCTTCTCCCCTGACCCGGGCCTTTTTCCACACCTTCCTTACCAACGCATTCCCCATCACAACGCCTCTGGTTGCACTCTGATGGGCTGGCCCCGAGTGATACCACTTGGTGACAAAAATGATGTTTTTGTTAGTACGTGGTTTTTAAGTGGTTTAATCAAAAATTCATCGAGTTATTGAAGTAACTCAATTTTTTCACTTTTTCAGGGGAGCAGAATAGCAACTAACCCTTTTGGGCTAAATAAAACAGACAATGACAATTCATGGTTCAGGCTACCCGCGGCAATATGGGTTGAATCACACGAGGTAACGGAATGATCTTGATGGAATTTTTGGTGGTACTCGGCTGCTTGCTGCTGGGTACCCGCTTTGGTGGCATGGGACTCGGTCTCATCAGTGGTATCGGTCTCTTCCTGCTGACCTTCGTCTTCGGCCTGGTGCCGGGCGAACCGCCTGTTCAGGTAATGCTGACCATTCTGGCGGTGATCGGCTGTGCCGCCACCCTGCAGACTGCCGGTGGCCTCAACCTGATGATGCAAGTGGCCGAGCGCCTGCTGCGCCGTCACCCGCAATACATCACTATCCTGGCGCCGCTCACCACCTGGACCCTCACCTTCCTGTGTGGTACCGGCCACGTGGTCTACACCATGTTCCCCATCATCGCTGACATCGCGCTGCAGAAGAACATCCGTCCCGAGCGTCCGATGGCCGTGGCCTCCGTTGCCTCCCAGATGGCCATCTGTGCCTCCCCGGTCTCCGTTGCCGTGGTCTCCATGGTCTCCATTCTGGCGGCCGGTCATGGTATCGGTCAGGCTTATGGCCTGCTCGACATCCTGATGATCGCCATCCCCTCCTCCCTGACCGGTGTCATCGTGGCGGCCCTGTGGAGCCTGCGTCGCGGCAAGGATCTGGACAAGGATGAAGAGTTCCAGGCCAAGATCAAAGACCCGGAGCAGCGTGCCTTCATCTACGGTGGTGGCGAGACCCTGCTTAACACCAAGTTCCCGAAAGAGGCCTACTGGTCTACCTGGATCTTCTTCGCCGCCATCGCTGCCGTGGTATTGCTCGGCGCCAACGAAGGTCTGCGCCCGGTATTCACCATCAAGGACAAAACCGGCCCGCTCTCCATGAACCTGGTGATCCAGATGATGATGCTGATCGCCGGTGCCATCATCCTGATGCGCTGCAAGGTCAAGCCGGGCGAGATCGCCAACGGTGCCGTCTTCAAGGCAGGCATGGTCGCCATCTTCTCCGTATTCGGGGTGGCATGGATGAGTGAGACCTTCTTCCAGGCCCACATGCCCCTGCTCAAAGAGACCCTGGCCCATGTGGTACAAGCCCAGCCCTGGACCTACGCCCTGGTGCTGTTCCTCATCTCCAAGCTGGTAAACAGCCAGGCCGCCGCCCTCACCGCCATCGCTCCCATGGGTCTGGCACTGGGTGTGGAGCCGAAGCTGCTGATCGCCTTCCTGCCGGCGAGCTACGGCTACTTCGTGCTGCCGACCTACCCGAGCGATCTGGCCTGTATCGGTTTCGACCGCTCAGGCACCACCCGCATCGGCAAGTTCATCATCAACCACAGCTTCATCATTCCGGGGCTGATCGGGGTGGTGACCTCCTGCTCGCTGGGCTTTATCCTCACCAGCATCCTGCTCTGATCGCAGCGGCGTTTACCACGCTATTGCAATACAGGCCCCCGCTTCGGGGGCCTGCTTTTTTCCCGCTCTGTGACCCCAACCATTTCCCCGCCGCCATTTCCGGACACTATGCCTTTACCTCTGCCCCCGCCGCTGGGTAGCATGCCCCCTCGTTCACCATTGGAATCTCATCCATGTCTCGCGTCATCCTGCTCTGGAGCGGTGGCAAAGATGCCATGCTGGCCCTCTGTCATGCCCGCCAAGCGGGCCATCAGGTGGTGGCACTGGCCACCTTTGCCCCGCCAGAGCCCCGATTTCTCGCTCATCCTTTGCCGCTGGTGCGCCGTCAGGCGGAAGCCCTCGGGCTGCCCCATCTGCTGGTCACCATAGAAGCGCCGTTCGAGCAGAGCTATGAGACAGAGCTGAGCCGCTTGCAGCAGGAGTGGAACCTCGACGGGGTGGTGACCGGCGATATCGACAGCGTGGGCGGCGCACCAAACTGGATCCGCGAACGCTGCCAGCCGCTGGGGCTCACCGTCCACACCCCGCTCTGGCAGCAATCTCGTCAAGCCTTGCTGGCGGATCTGCTGGCCCGCGGCATCGTCGCCCACCTCTCCTGCGTCGATACCCGGGTGCTGGCTCCCGAGTGGACTGGACGCACCCTCGATGCCGCCACCCTCTGCGAGCTACAACAACTGGCCGAGCGCGAGGACTTTGATGCCTGCGGCGAGCAGGGGGAGTACCACACCATGGTGACCGACGGCCCGGGCTTTGCCGCCCCGCTGCGCCTCGATGGCTGGCAGGTGGCGCGGCAGGATCACCTGGCCTATCTGGCCGAGCCACAAGGGTAACGGCCTCAGGCCATCTGGCCCGCTCACTCAGCGCGCGAAAAATCGAGATAAAAAAACGGGAGGCAACAGCCTCCCGTTTGGATTTGAGCGGACCAGTTTTGAGCGGGCCATGACGACCCGAACAAGGGATAAACCGGCTTATTTCGCCAGCTTGCCCAGCACCCGCTGCAGCAGACGGATACGCGGCTCGATGCTCTCCAGCAGCAGGAACTCCGCCTCCGAGTGGAAACCGCCGCCCATGGGGCCGAAGCCATCGAGAGACGGCACACCTGCGGCGGCGGTGAAGTTGGCATCCGAGCCGCCACCGGCTTCCAGCCAGTTGAAGGGGATCCCCTCCTCCTTGGCTGCCGCCTCCACCAGCGCCATCAGCACCTCGGTGTCACCGCTCGGTCGCATCGCCGGCTTGAAGGTCTGGCGATCCACCTCGACCCGACAACCCGCGAGGAAGGGGTTGTTGGCCATAAAGGTGAGCCGGTCGTGCACCGCAGCGGCCTCTTCGTTGCTCCAGAAGCGCAAATCCACGATCGCCTCGGCAAAGTCCGGTACCACGTTGACACCGGTGCCGCCCTGTACCACGCCGACGTTCATGGTGGTGCCCGTGGTCATGTTGACCTGCTCGTTGATGGCCAGTACCCAGTGCGCCAGCTCGGTGATGGCGGAGATCCCTTCGGTCAGGGCCGAACCGGCGTGGGACGCCTTGCCGTGGAAGGTGATGCGGTACTTGGCATTGCCCTTGCGGGCGCTGATGAGATCTCCGCTCGGGCGAGCAGCTTCAGCCACCAGCACGCAGCCACTCTGTTTGGCCTTCTCCACCAGCCAATCCTTGGACCAGGGGGAGCCAATCTCTTCGTCGCAGTTGTAGCAGACCAGCACCTTGAGCTTGGCAAGCAATGCCGGGTCCATCTCTTTGAGGGCATACCAGATAGAGAGCAGGCCGCTCTTCATATCCGAGACGCCGGGGCCAAAGGCTTGATTGCCTTCGATGTTCAGCGGGCGTTTGGCCGCCGTCCCCTCGGGGAATACGGTATCCATGTGGCCGCACAGCATCACATCGTAGTGATCGGCACCCGGCGCATTGGTGATCTCGAGGCAGGGGCCGCACTCGGCAGCGAACTGGTGGCGGGTCACCTGCCAGCCGATGGCCTCATATTTCTCGGTCATGATGTCGGCCACTTTCGCTACCCCGGCCGGGGTGCGAGTACCGCAATCGAGGTTGATGAGCGGGGCCAGATCGGCCAGATAGCTATCGAGGGAAAACGGGCTCTTTACAACTGTCATTATCTTCTCCATGCAACAATCAGCGTTGATGGCCGATCGTCTATTGCAACAATGCGACACAGTGAGAAAAAGGCGGGCAGCCATGCCACCCGCCCGACCGGTAAATTCCAAACACCACTACATAACCCACATCACTACATGAACAGCAGATAGTTGAGGGTCAACGCCGTCACCAGCGCCCCCGCCATCGGCACGCTGGTGCGCTTGACCACGGTAAAGGGCGATACCTTGGCAATCCCCGCACAGGCGATCAGTACCGCAGCGATGGGGGAGACGGTTCGGCCGATACTGGAAGCGAGCTGCATCGGCAGCAGCATGGTCACCGCCGGTACGCCAAACTTGGCTGCCACCGCCGGTGCCAGGGTCGAGAAGCTGAGGAACGCCGCGTTGCCGGAGCCCATGATGACCGCCGCTACCATGATCAGCGCCACCATCACCAGGGTCATCAGACCGCTGCCGATACCGGCATTGCTGGCAGAGTGCAGCAGGGTATCAATGGCGCCGATGGCCTTGAGGGATTCGGCAAACAGCTCGGCACAGACGATGAGCGCCACCACGGGGCCAAACACCTTGCCCATGCCATCGAGGAAGCTCGACAGCCCGGCAAAAGCGGTACGCACCGAGCGGCTACGCAGCAGCTCGCACAGCATGCCGATAAAGACCGACAGCAGCATGGCCACCTCCACGCTCATCTTGATGTCGCTCACCAGAAGCTTGGAGAAGGTCATCATCAACACGAAGGGGATGATCGGCAGCAGGGCATACCAAGTAGGCGCCTGCACGCTCTCGGTGCCCTGTTCGTCCAGCTCGGCGTGATCGCCGCGATGCAGCGCAGGATCCCAGCCATCCTTGCGATCGCAGTGACGCTGCCAGAAGAAGTGCAGCACCATGGTCACCAGCAGCATGGGGGCCACCAGCCAGATCTGGTAGTCAACGAAATAGCTGGTCGGATCCATGCCGGATTGGCCGGCGGAGAAGATGGCGTTGGTCTGGGTCGGGCCAATTTCAAACGCCTGTGAGGTGGCGATGACACCACAGGCGGAGGCCGGGCTGATGCCGAGGTTGCGCATCACCGGATACATGGTGACCATCAACAGCAGGCCAAGGCCGGTAGCGGAGGTGACGAACAGGGAGACGAATACCGCTACCAGATAGCAGATGGAGAGCATCAGGTAGCTGGACTGGATGCCCGCCACCGGTTTGACCGCCACCCGCACCAGCGCCTGGGAGGCCCCGATATGGGACATGTAGGTGGCAAAACCCGCCACCGCCATGATGGTGAGGCCGAGGCCCGCCGCGCGGTAGGAGAAGATCCCCTTGAACACTTCGAACAGGTCGAACAGGGCGAAACCGGTGCTCTTGTCAGCGGGGAGAATGGGGTGCAGCCCCAACCAGTAGGCCACTGCAAAAATGGCCATGCCCGCCAGCGCCAGCACTGCCTGCGGGTTGTAATCCTTGATGATGCCGTAGACCACGGCGACCAGAACGAGCAAGACGAATAAAAGTTCCAATATTCACTCCTGATAAATTTATCGAAGAGCGAAATCTAGTGATCTGACCACTGTTTGCCTTTGATCCCTATCAATAAAGGTGCCGTCACCGTGATTCATTAGCATAATATGTCGGCCATATAACAATTTTTCGTTATTTCAACTGCCGGAAAACCTTTATCACCCCATATCCGGGAATTGTGTGACGCGACTCCCCTCTTTTTTGCGTTGGATCAACATATGACGGCGCCGAACTGGCGAAGATGCGCTTCGACATATAGCGACCATTTCGCGCCGGAGAGAGTTATGACAAGCCAAGCCACCGCAGGTGCTTCGACCTGCGACTACAAGCTGTGGGACATCCTCGTCGAGTCTGCAAAGGAACGCACTACCATTCGTTACTCCAAACTGGCCAAGCAGGCCGGGCTGGAGCAGTGCCAGGATGAACTGCGCACCCTGCTGCAACGCATCCGCATGTACTGCACCGAAAATAACCTGCCGATCCTCTCCGCCATCGTGGTGGACGACGTGGGCAAATACACTGGCCTCTCTTCCAGCCTGCCTGATGCACCTTGGGAACGGGCCCGGGTCTTTGACCATGAGTGGACCACCCTGCACTGATTGAGGTGCTCGATGATACCGACCAAAACGCGCCCGCTGGCGCGTTTTGGCTATCAGGCCTTTGCCCCCTTCTATTTTTCTCCTGCAATAGTCGATCTTCTCCCGCAATACCCAACCCCATCGGGCACGCCCGCCGCACTGCTTCTGATCTTGATCTCAAAATCGCCGTTCAGGTGTGACCAGTTCCGGCAAAACCCGCGAGCCAGACCATCGGCGTTGCCATGGGATTGCCACAATGCCAGAATCGGGCCCTTGCACTCTGTTGATTCGGATTTTCGGGCACGGCCACGGCCAGCGCCCACAAGAGAAGGACTCCCCATGGCCATCACCCTCTATGGCATCAAGAACTGCGACACCATCAAGAAAGCCCGCAAGTGGCTGGATGAGGCCGGTATCGACTACCGCTTTCACGACCACCGCGCCGACGGCCTGAACCCGGACGATCTGGACAGCTGGCTGGCAAAACTCGGCTGGGAAGCCCTGCTCAACAGCCGCGGCACCACCTTCCGCGCCCTGCCGGATGAGGCCAAACAGGGGCTCGACACCGCCAAGGCGCGCGCCCTGCTGCTGGAACATCCGGCCATGATCAAGCGCCCGCTGCTCGACCGTGACGGCGAACTGACCCTGGGTTTCAAGGCTGATCACTACCAATCCCTCTTTTCCCGTTAAGGACAACTAAGGACAACTGATGTCGGATGTCATCGCACTGGCCAAGGATCTGATCCGCCGCCCCTCCGTTACCCCCCTCGATGAAGGGTGCCAGACCCTGATGGCGGAGCGCCTCGCCAGGATCGGGTTTGTCATCGAGCCCATGGTGTTTGAGGACACCACCAACCTCTGGGCCCGTCGTGGCAGCGAGGGGCCACTGTTCTGCTTCGCCGGTCACACCGACGTGGTGCCCGCCGGGCCGCTGGACAAATGGCACACCCCGCCGTTCGAGCCGACCATCAAGGATGGTGTGCTCTACGGGCGCGGCGCCGCCGACATGAAGGGCTCGCTGGCTGCCATGGTGGTGGCGGTCGAGCGCTTCGTGGCCGAGCATCCGGATCACACCGGGTCCATCGCCTTTCTCATCACCTCCGATGAAGAGGGGCCCTTTATCAATGGCACCACCCGGGTGATCGACACCCTGGAGGCCCGCAACGAGAAGATCCGCTGGTGCATCGTCGGTGAACCCTCCTCTACCGCCGTGGTCGGAGATGTAGTGAAAAACGGCCGCCGCGGCTCCATCACCGGCGATCTGCTGGTGCGCGGGGTGCAGGGCCATGTGGCCTATCCCCATCTGGCGGACAACCCCATTCACAAAGCCGCGCCAGCGCTGGCGGAACTCGCCGCCACCGTGTGGGATGAGGGCAACGCCTACTTCCCCCCCACCAGCTTCCAGATCGCCAACATTCAGGCCGGCACCGGTGCATCCAACGTCATTCCGGGCGAGTTGCACGTCCAGTTCAACTTCCGCTTCAGTACCGAACTGACCGACATGGATATCCGCGAGCGAGTCGAAGCGCTGCTGGATAAACATGGCCTCGATTATCAGCTGAGCTGGACCCTCTCCGGCCAGCCGTTCCTCACCGACACCGGCGCGCTGCTCGATGCGGCAGTCTCTGCCATCGAGGCGGTCAATGGCCAGCAGCCAGCCCTGCTCACCACCGGCGGCACCTCCGACGGGCGCTTTATCGCCCCCACTGGCGCCGAGGTGATTGAGCTTGGCCCCGTCAACGCCACTATTCACAAGGTGAACGAGTGCGTGAAGGCGGACGCTCTGGATCTGCTGGCGGACATGTATCAAGGGGTGCTCGAGAGATTGCTGGCATGACGCAGGAACAACTGCTGGGGCTCGACGAGAGCCACCTTATTCTGGTGGGGCGCGGCCCTCATCGTCTGACCGCCGCCACCGCGGCGGCCTTCAACGACATGCAGGTGGCGGCCGCCTATGAGGGATTCAACCTGCAGGCGGCCTCCAGCTGGCGCAGCTTCGAGCGCCAGCTCGCCATCTGGAATGGCAAGTGGCGCGGTGAGCGACCGCTGCTCGATGCCAACAGCCAGCCCATCGATGCCCTGCAACTGGGCGAGACAGAGCGGCTGCACGCCATTTTGCGCTGGAGCGCCCTGCCCGGCACCAGCCGTCACCACTGGGGGACCGATCTCGATATCTACGACCCGGACTGTTTGCCTGCCGATACCAAACTGGCACTGGAGCCGTGGGAGTATGAAGCCGGGGGCTGGTTTGCGGATCTCAGCGAGTGGCTCAGCGACCATATGAACGACTTCGGCTTCTTCCTCCCTTATGCCAAGCCGGTCGGGGCAGAGAGCGGGGTCGCCTACGAGCCCTGGCATATCAGCTTCTCGCTGGAGTCCGATGAGCAGCGGCTCGATCCCGCGGCACTGGCGCTTTGTCTGCAACAGGCGGATATTGAAGGCAAGTCGACCATATTGGCCAACCTTGATGAAATTTTGGCCCGTTATGTCACCACCTGTCCTGACGAAAGGAAAATCCCATGAATCTCTGGCTGTGGATAGGGTTGCCGCTGCTGTTCCTGCTCGGGCTGTTTCTCAATGCCATCAAAGACATGAAACGGCTGGAAAAACAGTTGCCCAACTACAAGGACAAGATCCGCGAAGTGAAGGATGACGAGGACGACTGAATCCCGCCCCATCCCGTGGGGAGCGCCCTTGTGCTCCCCTCTCCCTCTGCTGTGCCGTTTCGCTTTTCCCCGCCCTTTCCTCCCTGCGCATTCTGAAATCGACGCTCCTTTGACTCCGCTTTCGATAACCCCGTCACTGTCAGAATATGGCGCGGCCATGCTGAAAAAAGGGATGAAAAATGTAAGAAAGTGCAAATTGATGCACAAATAAGCCACACAAGGGGGGCCTAACTGCATATAATGTGCCTACTTTGCACATTACCAGGAAGGAGTTCGCCCTTGGATGCCGCTACCATCAACAGTTTCTTTTTTGTCGCTGCCCTGTTGGTGGGAGCCAGCGTACTGTTGAGCGCCCTCTCTTCCCGCCTCGGCATTCCCATTCTGGTCATCTTCCTCGCCGTCGGCATGCTGGCGGGGGAAGATGGCCCCGGTGGCATCCACTTCGCTGACTACTCCATCGCCTATCTGGTGGGCAACCTGGCGCTCGCCATCATCCTGCTCGACGGCGGCATGCGCACCCGGGTCTCCTCGTTCCGGGTGGCGCTCTGGCCTGCCCTGTCGCTGGCGACGGTCGGGGTGGCCATCACCACTGGCCTGACGGGTCTCGCCGCAGCCTGGCTGTTTGACCTCAACCTGATGCAGGGGATGCTGATCGGTGCCATCGTCGGCTCTACCGATGCGGCGGCGGTCTTCTCCCTGCTCGGCGGGCGCAGTCTCAACGAGCGGGTGAGCGCCACCCTTGAGATAGAGTCAGGCAGCAACGACCCCATGGCGGTGTTTCTCACCGTCACCCTGATCGAGGTGCTCGCCACCGCCCAGCAAGGGCTGGATGGGGGCTTTCTGCTGCTGCAACTGGTCAAGCAGTTTGGCCTTGGTGCCGGGATTGGCCTTGGCGGTGGCTGGCTGCTGTGGCGCCTTATCAACACCGCCCGCCTGGCGCCGGGGCTCTATCCGCTGCTCACCGTCAGCGGCGGTCTGCTGATCTTCGCCCTCACCACGGCGGTCGGTGGCAGCGGCATCCTCGCCATCTACCTCACTGGTCTCTTGCTCGGCAACCTCGCCCTGCGCAGTCGCAGCACCACATTGTCGGTACTGGATGGACTGACCTGGCTCAGCCAGATCGGCATGTTTCTGGTGCTGGGCCTGCTGGCGACCCCCAGCAACCTGCTGCCCATCGCCCTGCCCGCGCTGGCGCTGGCAATGTGGATGATCCTGTTTGCCCGCCCGGTGTCGGTCTGGATTGGGCTGCTGCCATTCAAGAACTTTGCTCCCCGCGAGCGCTGGTTTATCTCCTGGGTCGGCTTGCGCGGCGCCGTGCCCATCATTCTGGCAGTGTTCCCCATGATGGCGGGGCTGCCCAACGCCCAGCTCTACTTCAACGTCGCCTTCTTCGTGGTGCTGGTCTCGCTGATTTTGCAGGGCAGCTCGCTACCGCTGGCATCAAGGCTGGCGCGAGTGGAGGTGCCGGCACCGCCGTCGCCCATCAACCGCTCGGGGCTCGAAATCGATCTCGACAGCCAGTGGGAGACCTTCGTCTACCAGCTGGGGGAGGAGAAGTGGTGCATCGGCTCGCCACTGCGGGATCTGCAGATGCCCACCGGCACCCGGATCTGCGCCCTGTTTCGAGGCCGCGAGCTGCTCCACCCCTCGGGTAGTACCTGTCTGCAGGCCGATGACATCCTCTGCGTGATCGGTCACGAACGTGACCTCCCTGCCCTCGGCCAGCTGTTCAGTCAGGCTCCGGAGCAGGATCTCGGCCCCCGCTTCTTCGGTGACTTCCTGCTGGAAGCGGCGGCACGGCTGGTGGATCTCGCCCCTCTTTACGGGCTGGATGTGAGCGAGGTGGCGGATCAGACACTGGGCGATTTTATTGCCAGCCAGTTGGGCGATAATCTGGTTGTCGGTGACAACATCGAATGGCAGGGCCTGATCTGGACCGTGGCCGAAATGGACGAGAGCGTGCCGAGCAAGATCGGGGTGCGCTTTCAGGAAGAGGACCCGGTCTGACCGACCGTCTCGTATCAAGTCCCCAGCAAGAAGGGAGAGTGTTATGCCATATCAAAGTTTGCTGTCCGGCCCCCTGCCCCCCGCAGCCAATCTGGGGGTCATTGAAGGCTTTTTTGGCAAGGGATGGAGCTGGCAGGCTCGCACCCGCTACGCCCAGTGGCTGCCACGCCACGGTTACGGTTTCTATATCTACGCCCCGAAAGAGGATGGCTATCTGCGCAAGCACTGGGCCCTCCCCTGGCCCGAGCAGCAGCTGGCCGAACTCGCCGAGCTGGCGCGCCAGTGTCGCGCCAACGGTCTCGCCTTCGGGGTGGGCTTGAGCCCCATGGGGGCGCATCACGACTACGAGCGGCAGCGCCCGGCGCTGCTTGAGAAAGTGCGCCTCATCGATGAAGTTCTGCAGCCCGACATTCTGGCGGTGCTGTTTGACGATATGAAGGGGGATACCCCGGACTTGGCCCGTCACCAGCTCACCATTGCCCACGATATCGCGGCTCACAGCAAGGCCAAACGGCTCATCTTCTGCCCCAGCTACTACTCGACCGATCCGGTGCTGGAGAAGGTGTTCGGCGCCATGCCCCCCCGCTATCTGGAAGAGCTTGGCGAACAGCTCGACCGCCGTTTCGAGATCTTCTGGACCGGCACCAAGGTCTGCTCCAGCGAATATCCGGCGGTACACCTCAAGCAGGTGACCGAGCTGCTCGGCCGCAAGCCCTTCCTGTGGGACAACTACCCGGTCAACGATGGCAGCAAGGCGAGCAGCTACCTGCACCTGCGCGCCTTCGAGAATCGCCCTGCCGAGCTGGCAGATCTGCTCTCCGGCCACGCGGTCAACCCGATGAAGCAGGCGGCACTCTCCGCCCTGCCCCTCGCCACCCTGCCGATGAGCTACCGCCTCGGCAAGCAGTACGACCCCGACAAGGCGCTGCATGCCGCCCTCAACGCCACCTGCGGCCCGCAGATCTCCGCGATGATCGAGGCCGACCTGCCGCTGTTTCAGGATCTGGGGCTGGCCCAGCTCACCCCAGAGCAGATTGCAGCCCTCAAGGCGCGCTACCTGCCGTTTCGGGATCAAGCCTGCGTCGACGAAATCGTGCGCTGGCTGGATGGGGAGTATGTGTTCGACCCCGACTGCCTGACCGATTGATCTGCCTCGGCAGGCGTGATGGGCACAGCCACTCTGGACAAGGTGTGCGCACAGTTACGGCAACAAAGAGTTAATCACTGAGAATATCGGGCATAACCCGGGGCCAGGATGGCAGTTAAACAGCCCTGACAAGATGGTTTCAAGGGAGCTTGTATGGATACACATCTGCTTTACCAGAATCTGGCGGTGATCGCTGCCTTCTTGCTGATCTACAGCCTGATCGCGGGGCGCTTCGAATCAAAGCTGGTCAACGGCCCCCTGCTCTTTCTACTGACCGGCTGGTTGCTGGGGCCTGGCGGGCTGGAGCTGCTCTCCCTCTCTATCGACAGCGCCGGCATCAAGCTGCTGGCCGAGCTGACTCTGGTTATCGTGCTGTTCAACGATGCCGCCAACACCAACTGGCAAGTATTGCTGGCCAACCGCCAGCTGCCCATCCGGCTGCTAATGATCGGCCTGCCACTGACGCTCATCGCCGGAGCCCTGTTTGGTCACTGGATCTTCCCCGACCTGCCACTGCTGGAGATGGCCATCCTCTCCACCATTCTTGCCCCCACCGATGCGGCGCTCGGCAAGGCGGTGGTAAGCAACCCCGCGGTGCCGGCACCTGTGCGTGAAGGGCTCAATCAGGAGAGCGGCCTCAACGACGGCATCTGCGTACCGGTGCTGCTTCTGCTGCTGGCCCTTATCGCCCCCACCGAGCAGCATGCAGGCACCGCCACGTTGGCTATCACCCTGATGCTGGAGGAGATCGGCATTGGCCTGCTGGTCGCCTTTGTGCTGACCAGCCTCACCATCCGGCTGCTGAAGATCTCCTATCTCAATGGCTGGCAACTGCCACTCTGGCGTCAGCTCACCATGCCGGGCCTGGCCCTGCTCTGCTTTGCGCTGGCACAGACTCTCGGTGGCAGTGGCTTTATCGCCGCCTTTGTCGGCGGCCTCTTTATCGGCCACCGCCTCGGCGAGCACAAGCACGCCTATATGGACAGCTGCGAAGGGTATGGCGACCTGCTCTCCGTGGTGATCTGGATGGTGTTTGGCGCAACCCTGATGCCCATCCTGCCGGAGCTGCTGCACTGGCAATACTGGCTCTATGCCATTGCCAGCCTCACCCTGCTGCGGATGGTACCGGTCTGGTTGAGCCTCATCGGTACCGGCCTCAAGCACGAGCTCAAGCTCTTTATCGGCTGGTTCGGCCCGCGGGGCCTTGCCAGTATCGTCTTTGCGGTGATGGTGCTGCAAAACGAGCCTGCCCTGATTGGCCAGCGCCCCATCATCGCCACCGTGCTCTGCACCATCATATTGAGCGTCATCCTGCACGGCCTCACCGCCAACCCCTGGGTCGAGCGCTTCAAACCGCGCTGAGCCACCCAGCGCCCATAAAAAATGCCACCGATCGGTGGCATTTTTCTTTTGTGGCGAGAGTCACTGACGGCGCTCAACCGAGCGCCAGCCAGACCCCCACCCCCAGCATCAGAGTACCGGCGATGCGGTTCATCAGGGTGACGTTGCCGCTCTTGGCGAGGAAGTGGCGAAGGGTGCGGCCACCGCTGGCGTAGAGCAGCAGGCAGGAGAACTCGATGACCAGGATCAGCGCCACCAGCGCGCTGATCTGCGGCGCCATCGGCTTGTCGGCAGAGATAAAGGGGGGCAGCAGGGAGATCATGAAGGCCCACCCTTTGGGGTTGGCGATGGCGGTGACAAAGCCCTGCAGCGCCAGCCCCATGGCGCTGGTCTGTTGACCGGCCGAGAGATCCGCCGGAATGGCCATCTTCCCCTTGGCCTGCCACATCTGGATGCCAAGCCACACAAGATAGGCGCCCCCCACATATTTGAAGGCGGCGAAGATCCCCGGATAGTTGAGCATGATGGCTGCCACCCCGATCACCGACAGCACCGAGACCAGCCCGACCCCGATCAGCTCTCCCCACATCATGTGCAGGGTACGGCGCACCCCCAGGCTCATCCCCAGCGTCATCGACAGAGTCATGCACATGCCGGGGGTCACCGAGACAAAGAAAAAGGTCGGGATAAACAGAGCCAGAATGGCCGGATCGATCCAGCTGGACACAACACACCTCCATATGACGAGAGCGGGAAATCACGAAAACGGGACAGGATTGACACAACCCAGCCAGTTGTACCACATATTCAGGGGATAAAGCGCTCAATCATGCCTAAATGGCTCCTTTCTCACAAGAAAAAACCTTTTCTTCAGCACATTTCAGCAATAAAAGCCTGTGACAGCTCCTGACGTGCATGTGTAATATGTCGGCTCCTCCAATTCCGGATTAGAGCCATTTATGTCATTGAATAATCTATCAATACGTGTCCAGGTCTTGATACCTTTGCTGCTGGCCAGCCTGCTGATGATGGTGATGATCGCCATCAGCAAACAGGGTCTGGATGAAGCCATCAATGACATAGATGAGACGACCCAGACCGTGGTCCAGCACAAGGACGATATTGCCAAACTGATCCACGCCACCTACCGGCTGCGCACCAGCGCCATCTATGGCCTCTACGATGCCAAGCTGTTTGCTGCACTGCCCGCAAACCTCAACAGCGCCGAGCAGGAGATCAACGCCATCCTCGGCCGTCTGGTGCTCCCCGGTGCCGAGCAGGATAACCGTCAGGTCGCTGCAGCCCTGCAGGCCTACCTCAGCCATACCCGCAGCAACATGCTGCCGCTGCTGGCGCAAAAACATCAGGGTGGCGGCGATCCGGTCGCCTACGAGGCGGCTCGCCTCCATTTCCGCGAGCTGGGTGAACAGCTGATCAAGCAGATCGACAGCATGTCAGCCCACATCAACCAGCTGATCCAGCAAGAGCTGGCCGAAGAGCAGGCCCACTACGACGCCACCCTGCTGCGTACCCTGCTGCTCACCGCCGGTACCCTGCTGGCGGCGCTGATCTGCGGCTGGGTCCTCTCCGGGCGCATCGTCAGCCCCATCGGTCAGTTGCAAGAGGTGATGCACGCCGTGGCGCAAGGGCGCTTCAACGTGCGCGCCAGGGTCGAGGGTGACAACGAGCTGGCCCGTCTGGCCAAAGATATCAACCTCACTCTGGGGCAACTTGGTAGCACCATCGAGAACCTGACCGGGATCAGCAACAGCGTCGCCTCCGCCGCTACCGAGCTGGCCGCCGTGATGACCCAGTCCGAGGCCAATGCAAAGCAGCAGCACAGCGAGATCGAACAGGTCGCCTCCGCCGTGACCGAACTCTCCAGCACCGCTGACAATGTCAACCACAACGCAGCCATCGCCGACGAGCTGGCGCGGGATGCCAATGGCCGGGTCGAACAGGGGCTCGCCCTATTTACCGAAAGCATCGCCGCCAACAGCCGGATGGCAGGCAGTCTGGAAGATGCCGCCGCCATCGTGGCCCAGCTCAAATCCCAGTCCGAGCAGATCGGCAAGGTAATTGAAGTGATTCAGGGGATCTCCGAGCAGACCAACCTGCTGGCGCTCAATGCCGCCATCGAAGCGGCCCGTGCCGGTGAAACGGGTCGTGGTTTTGCGGTGGTGGCCGACGAAGTGAGAATGCTGGCGGCCCGTACCCAGGACTCCACCAAGGAGATCCAGGCCATCATCGAGCGGCTGCAGAGCCAGTCCCAATCCGCCAACAACGGCGTACAGGAGACGCTGGAGATCCTCAGCCATAACCAGCGCTTGTCGGCTCAGGTGCAGGATCTGCTAAGCGGCATTACCGGTGCCGTGCGCCAGATCAACGACGCCAACGCCCAGGTCGCTACCGCCGCCGAGGAGCAGTCCTGCGTTACCGCCGACATCAACCGCAATATCACCAATATTCACGAGATCGTGAGCCAGAGCTCCGCCGGCATCAGCCAGAGCGCCAGCGCCAGCCACGAACTGTCGGAGCTGGCCGAGCAGCAACGCAAGCAGCTGGCCCAATTCCAGCTGTAAGCGCACAAAGTGAACCAGACAAAAAGGCCCGCAAGGGCCTTTCTTGTTGATGGAGCAATGGCTTTGTCTCTGTTTTAAACGCCATTTTTTGGCTTGTGGCGCCATAAGGGGCTGGGCTGCCCTGTCAAATATCGGTATGGTAGAGGCACGTTACTCCCCCTCACGTGAGCACACCATGAGCCTGAGATTCAAGAAACCCGCTTTTATCGCCTTGGGGCTCATCGCCCTCATTTCCGCCGCCTGGCTCGACTACTACCTGCCGGAGCACACCATCGCCACCATCACCGGGGTCGAGGTGAAGCGCACCGACAAGGATGGCCCCATCAGCCAGAAGAACCCGGCTGACGGCCCCACCACCGACGTCTATTACATCTACACCGAGCGCCCCGGCGAGAAGATCCGGGTGTTTCGCAATGAAGATACCGAGTGGGGCTGGCCCTTCTACTTCAAGTTCAACGCCGCCGACGTCCAGGCCAAGGCCAAGTCGATGGAGTTCGAGAAACGCCTGGCCATCATCACCTCCTACGGCTGGCGCGTGAACATGTTCTCCATGTTCCCCAACGTCACCAAGATCGAGAGCACAGAGCCTGACGCCTCCACCTGGAGCTTCTTCCGCTGGTTCTGGTTCGGCCTCTGGGCCCTGGTGATGGGCAAGGCAGCCATTGCGACCTGGCGCTACTTCGATCGTCTTGAGGACGAGATATGAGCGAGCCGAGCAAGACCCGCACCAGCTTCTACCGGCGGCTCTACGTGGCCTGGCTGATCAGCCAGGGCACGGATACGGTACCTGCCATCATGGAGGCGACCGGCATGCCGCGCCGCACCGCGCAAGATACCCTGAGCGCGCTGGCCGAACTCGATATCAGCTGCGCCTTCGAGCAGACCGAGGGGGCTCGCCACCTGCAGGGGCACTACCGCATCAGCGACTGGGGCCCCATCAATCCGGCGTGGATCAAGGCTCAACTGCCGCTTATCAAAGAAACGTTGAGCTATCCCTGAAATGATGTCGAGTCAGGCCTGCGACTGGGGAACCTATTGCAATCCGTCGTGGATCAAGGCCCAGCTGCCTCTTATCAAGGAGACGCTGAGCTATCCCTGATCAGGGCGCTAAGCAACAATAAAAAAGAGGGGCCAGTCGGCAAGGCTGGCCCCTCTTTTTTCAGGCCGATGGCGTGACAGGTGGCCCTACTCGGGCATGGCCGAATCCTCAAGCTCCCCGTCTGACTCACCGCGGGTGCAGTCGATGATGGAGCGCTTGGGGTTGTTGGGATCGCGCAGCAGCAGGGGCGCCAACCCCTCGTCATGCTTCTGCTCGTCGCCAAACTCGTTGCCGTAGGCGTTGTGGGTCAACCGGCGGGCATTGGCGATGGGAGTATCGACAAACAGGGCGTGCACTTCGAAGCTGGAGGCTGGCACGATAAAGCCGACCACCGGCAGGCCGTGCAGCTCCTCGTGCACCTTGTACCAAGCAAAGCCGTCGCTCACCTTGTAGGGGGTGTAGTTGGCCAATTGTAGATTGGCGGGCCTGCCCGTCTCATCCACATAGAGATCGGTAAATTCACAGGTCGCCAGCCCCTGCCACATCCGCTCGAATGGCGTCGCACAGCCTGTCAGTTGCAACCCGGCCAGCAGCACCAAGCCTCTCTTCCACATTCCCCGCCCCTTCTTGCAAAAATGAACCGGCGCTCAGTCAAACGCCCGCAGCCGCGTCACCAGCAGATCGATAAAGCCCGGACGATCCAGCCCCAACAATACCAGCGCATTGGCTGGCTTGCCGTTCAGACCATAACGATCCACCACCGTCATCCCCACGGTATGCTCCCCGCTGGTCTCGATATCGACCCGGCACTTGACTCCGTGGAACAGCTCGGGAGCCAGCAACCAGGCAATGGTACAGGGGTCGTGGAGCGGTGCACCAGCAAATCCCCACTTGGGATCCCGATGGTAGATCATGAAAAAGTCGAGCAGCCCGGCCACGCACTGGGCCACCGGATTGGTGATGGCGCGCACCCGCGCGATATCCTCATCCATCACCTGCGCCTCATGGGTCACATCGAGGCCACACATGGTGATGGGGATACCCGACTTGAACACCATATCGGCCGCTTCCGGGTCCACATAAATATTGAATTCCGCCGCCGGCGTCCAGTTGCCAGCCCCTGCGGCGCCCCCCATCAATACGATGCGGGCAATCTTGGGTTTGAGCTCGGGATGTGCCGCCAACAGCAGGGCGATATTGGTGAGCGGCCCAGTCGGCACCAGGGTCACAGGTTCTAGGCTCTCGCGCAGACATCTGGCCATCAGCTCGATCCCCGTCATCCCCTGCGGCGCAAAGGCGGGATCCGGCAACTTGGGGCCATCGAGGCCCGACTCGCCGTGGACGTTGTCGGCGATGATAAGCTCCCGGGCCAGCGGTTTCGGTGCCCCCGCCGCCACCGGAATATCGTCACGTCCCAGCAGGGTGAGAATGCGCAGGGCATTGTTGAGGGTCTTGTCCGGCGTCTGGTTGCCCGCACTGGTGGTGACCGCCAGCACGTTCAGTTCAGGGCTGGCCAGCGCCAGAATAAGGGCGATGGCGTCGTCGTGGCCGGGATCACAATCAAGAATAACGGGCAGTGCCATGGGATGAGTCCTTACAACATAACAGGGAGCCATACCTTAACAAGCAAGCCTCGGATGAACTCGGGAAGGGGTCACAAAACGGGGCCTTGTTGCTGACCTGGGCGGTTTGCACGGCACACCGCCTCGCTCAACGCGGCTCATTATCAAGAGGTTGCATAAAGCCATCCCGATCATTCTCCGAAACAGCGCACCGCCCATTCGCCCGGCCGTGCCGGTTCGGGTATGATCGCACCCCGTTTCCAGCCTGTGCCACCTATGTCCGTTATCGTCGACACCTTTATCGCCCCGCCCTGCAGTGCCGCCATCGAGACCCTGTTTGAGGATGAGCATCTGCTGCTCATCAACAAGCCGAGCGGCCTGCTGAGTCTGTCAGGCAAGAACCCGCAAAACCTCGACTCGGTTCACTATCGACTGGTGCAGGATTACCCCGGCTGCACCCTGGTGCATCGCCTAGATTTTGGCACCTCAGGCATCATGGTGGTCGCCAGAAACAAGGCCATCAATGCCCTGCTCTGCCAGCAGTTCAGCCAGCGGGCGGTGAGCAAAGCCTACAGCGCCCTGCTCTGCGGTCATCTGATTGACGACGAAGGGGTTATCGACGCCCCCATCGCCAAGGATCCGGCCCTCTTTCCGCTGATGAAGATCTGCGCCGCCAGCGGCAAACCCGCCCGCTCCCGCTATCAGGTGGTTGAACGGCTGGAGCAACAGATGCAGGGGCAGACCGTGCCTTTGACCCGGGTACGACTGCTGCCGGAGACCGGCCGCACCCATCAGCTGCGCATCCACAGCCAGCTGCTGGGCCACCCCATCCTCGGCTGCGATCTCTATGGTGGCCTGCTGCCGCCCGGCTGCGAACAGGCACCGCGGCTGATGTTGCATGCCAGCGAGCTGGATTTTGCTCATCCGGTGAGCGGCGAGCCGATGCAGATGCTCTGTCCAGCGCCGTTTTAGAGGCAATCGGTAGAGACAACCAGCGCGAGTGCGACGGGATCAGTGAAAGGGGTGACGGGAGAGGAAAAGCGGTAAACGGCGGATAAAGATAGGGGCCGCGCTCTCGCAACGGCCCCCACCCCCCACTCTTTGTGGTGCTATCAGATCAGCTTGCGGGCAGCGCCCAATACGATCTTGATGGCATCAGATTCGGTCTTCGCCATGGTCTCGGCGTTCGGGATTTCCTGCTGGGTACGGTTGACGATAACGCCAGCCACCATACCGGCACGCAGGCCCTGGCTGGAGCACATGGTCAGCAGGGTTGCGGACTCCATCTCATAGTTCAGCACGCCCATGGCTTGCCACTCTTTCATGGAACCCTGGAAACGGCTCACTACACGGCCGGATACGGTGTCGTAACGCTCCTGACCCGGGTAGAAGGTGTCAGAGGAGGCAGTCACACCGATGTGCAGCTTGGAGCCCATCTCTTTGGCGGTGTTCACCAGCGCGGTGGTGCAGTCGAAGTCGGCAACAGCCGGGAACTCCATCGGTGCAAAGTGCAGGCTGGCACCGTCGAGGCGCACGGAACCGGTGGTCACGATCACGTCACCCACGTTCAGGTGCGGCTGGATGGCGCCGGTGGTGCCGATACGCAGGAAGGTGCGGATACCCAGCTGGGCCAGCTCTTCTACCGCGATGGAGGTGGACGGGCCACCGATACCGGTAGAGCAGATGATCACGGCCTTGCCGTCCATCTCGCCGCGCCAGGTAGTGAATTCACGATGGCTGGCCAGGTGCACCGGGTTGTCCAACAGCTCTGCGATACGCTTCACGCGCTCGGGGTCACCGGGGACGATCGCCAGGGTGGCGCCTTGCAGATCCGCTTTCTTCAAACCCAAGTGAAATACATCAGACATATTGGACTCCTGGTTGCCCCCTGCCAGCATGGTCAGGGCACAAGTTAAGATGATTCTTTATGATACTTTCAAGCCTTTACCCCCCTCTTCGGGGAGGGGCCAACTATGGTCGAAAGCGCTTTCCAATTCCTTGAAGCGCCTCACACTTCCACGCATTGACAGTGACAAACATTGCGCAAAACGTTTGCTAACTCAATGAAATAATTGACAAACGTTTTTCTGCAAATCGAGTCAGATGCGGGAAAGTCAAGCCTGGTTCAGCGCTTAATTAACGACTCGTGATCGACCCCGTAAAGTTGTAAACAAGATGCTTTTGTATCCCTTTCTAGATGGTAGCCTAGCTCTCAAATACCACTTAATGGCTAACTATAGGAAGTCCATCATGGCTACATTCAAGTTCTATATTCCCGCAATCAACCTGATGGGTGCCGGCTGTCTGCAAGAGGCTGCCGCCGATATCAAGGGTTACGGCTATCGCAAGGCGCTGATCGTCACCGACAAAATTCTCAACCAGATCGGCGTGGTCGCCAAGCTCACCACCCTGCTGGCTGAACATGGCATTGAAAGCGCTGTTTTCGATGAGACCAAACCCAACCCCACTACCAGCAACGTTGAAGCGGGTCTGGCGATGATCAAGGCCAACGGCTGCGATTGCGTTATCTCGCTGGGTGGCGGCTCGCCCCACGACTGCGCCAAGGGCATCGCACTGGTGGCCGCCAACGGTGGCAGCATCAAGGATTACGAAGGGGTGGATCGCTCCGCCAAACCGCAACTGCCGCTTATCGCCATCAACACCACCGCCGGTACCGCCTCCGAGATGACCCGCTTCTGCATCATCACCGACGAAGCGCGCCACGTGAAAATGGCCATCATCGACAAGCACGTTACCCCGCTGATGTCGGTCAACGATCCCGAGCTGATGCTGGCCAAGCCGGCTGGTCTCACCGCCGCCACCGGTATGGATGCCCTGACCCACGCCATCGAGGCCTATGTCTCCACCATCGCCACCCCGGTGACCGATGCCAGTGCCGTGATGGCCATCGAGCTGATCGCCAAGCACCTGCGCACCGCCGTCAACCACGGCGATGACCTGCATGCCCGCGAGCAGATGGCCTATGCCCAGTTCCTGGCCGGCATGGCCTTCAACAACGCAAGCCTCGGCTACGTGCACGCCATGGCCCACCAGCTGGGCGGTTTCTATGACCTGCCCCACGGTGTCTGCAACGCCGTGCTGCTGCCCCACGTTCAGGCGTTCAACGCCCAGGTGAGCGCGGCTCGTCTGAAGAATGTCGCCCGCTACATGGGGGTGGATGTGAGCGCCATGAACGACGAGCAGGGCGCCGCCGCTGCCATTGCCGCCATCAAGCAGCTGGCGCTGGATGTGAAGATCCCGGCCGGTCTGGAGCAACTCGGCGTCAAAGCCGATGACTTCGATACCCTGGCCAGCAACGCCCTGAAAGATGCCTGCGGCTTCACCAACCCGAAACAGGCCAGCCACGAAGAGATCGTCGCCATCTTCCGCGCGGCGATGTAAAGGCCACCGGATTGCCAGAAAGGGTCGCAGTGCGGCCCTTTTTATTGGCTGATGGATCAATGGCTTTTTACTTCCGTGGAGGGAGTCGGTATGATTTGCCGAGCCAAAAAGACTGTATGGATGATCTGAACTCGATATGCGGATGAAACACCTGATTGCCGCGGCTTTGACCGCCCTCACCCTCTCCGGTTGCAGCCTGGTCTATCGTATCGATATTCCCCAGGGCAACTATGTGGAACAAAAACAGGTCGACAAACTGCGCCAGGGGATGACCCGCGAGCAGGTCAGCTATGTACTGGGGACCCCCATGCTGCGTGACGGCTTTGACCCCAACACCTGGTACTACCTCTATGAATTCCAGCCGGGCCACGGCGACAAGGAGCGCAAAGAGCTCACCGTCACCTTCGCCAATGACAGGCTGACCACAGTGACGGGTGACTTCCCGCTGCCAGCAGCTTTCAATACCCCGCTCTGATATCCCGCAAAACCGGCCTCGTGCCGGTTTTGTTTTATCCAGCCCCGCGTTATGTATCCTGCCCGTGATCCTGTCAGGGGATACAGTGTCATCTCCCCCATTGCAGCTGCTCGCAAATTGCCTGATGCTGATGAGCAGCCACCATGGCATCAACACCATCGAATGACACAGGGAGAATCCCCATGAGCCGGATCCTGATTGCCGGAGCCAGCGGCCTGATCGGTCGCGAACTGGTGCAGCAACTGCCTGCCGAACATGAACTGACCCTGCTCTGTCGCAAGCCGGGCAAGGAGGCGCACCACTGGCTACCGGTCAATTTTGATGATCTGGCCAGCGTTACCCTCTCCCGCCCGGTGGATATCGCCTTCTGTGCCCTCGGCACCACCCGCAAGGAGGCGGGCTCTGCCGAGGCGTTTCGCCGGGTCGATCTCGACTATGTGGTCGCCTTTGCCGAGCTGGCCCGCCGTCACGGCTGTCAGCGCCTTATCGTGGTCTCGAGCATGGGGGCCAGCGCATCGTCCCCGGCTCTCTATCCGCGTACCAAGGGAGAGATGGAGCAGGCCCTGCTGGCCCAATCCTGGCCACGGCTCGCCATCGTGCGGCCCGCCATGCTGCTCGGGGATCGCCAGCCACCGCGCCTCTCCGAGCAGATCTTTCAAACTATCTACCCGCTGTTTCGGCCGCTGCTGGTGGGCAAGCTCGCCCGCTGGCGCGCCATCGAAGCCCAGCAGGTGGCCCGCGCCATGATCGCGCTCTCGAAACTGCCCGCCGGGTGCGAGATTGTCGAGAACGAGCAGTTGCTGACCCTCTGAACCCGGCCTTCCCCACTACTTACGCACAGTGCAGCAAAAACAAAAGAGCAAGCCAATTGGCTTGCCCTTTGTTTATCTGTTGGCGAGGTACCCTGACCGCCTCTTGCCATCACAGGCCGCGCTCGGCTGTCAGGGCAACCGCCCTCAACCGCGAATATGGTCGATAAAGGCGTCGATCTGCTCGCGAGTGCAGGCGGGGTTCATAAAGACCGCCTTCTCCCCGGCGATGTAGGAGTACTTGCCGCGGGCATCATAGTCGGAATGGGCCACCGCCTCCACCCAGTTGGTGTAGAGCCCCACCTTGCCGCGCCCCTTGAACAGGCTGCGGTGGTAATCGGTATTGCGCTGCAGTCGCGCCTTGTAGGCAGGGTCACTGGAGCGGGCCAGCTCGAAGGCAAATTCGGCCTCCGGATCGCTCACCCACTCGGGGTTGTAGATCTTGAAGCCGACACTCGGCCCCTGATTCTCCTGCGCCACCAGCTTGACGTTGCCAAGCTGACTCAGGCGATAGCGGAAGTAGTTGGCATTTTGCAGGCAATGGGCCAGCACGATGCGATACCCCTCCACCCCCATATAGTTGAGCGCCGCATAGGCACCGAACAGACCGCTCGCGCCGCGGGAGCACTCGATGGTGGATTGCAGGTGGGTCTGGCCCTGAATGTCCCGCTCGAAGTAGGAGAAATTCTCCGGGTCATTCTCCATCGCCTTGAGGTCATCCTGCTCTTTAATCATCACCAGACTGGAGGTGTAGGGTACATAGCCCCACTTCTGGAAGTCGACGGTGAAGGAGTCGGCATATTTGAGCTCGGCAAAGCGCGCCACGTTGCGCTCGATCCCCGCCAGAGTCGCGCTGTTGATGGCGAGCGGGTTGGCGGCAAAGTCGTAACCCAGGAAGAAGATCATCGACCAGCCGATGGCGGCATCGACGTGGATGTGAGGTTTGACCGCCACCTCAAACTGCTCGCAGAGGCGATTGCGCAGCTCGAACACGGGTTTCACCTGATCCACCCCGAAAGTGTCGGTAGTGCCCATGGTGAGCATGATGGTGGGCACCACGTGTTTCAGGGCGAAACAGGCGGTCAGGGTGCGCTCGAGATGGTCGAGATCGATGTCGTTGTTCTCGCCGACCTGAATGCGGATGGTCTTGTTCTCGATGTCGACCCCGAGCAGGGAGAGGTTGGTGATGTTGGAGTAGTGACCGCCCTGGGAGTTGATGATGCGGTAATCCTGATAGTGGCCGAGCCCCTTGTGCTTGGCCTCGGGCAGGCTTTTGCGAATGCCGAGCAGGTAGCCGTAGAGGTTACAGAAGGTCCCCCCCTGGGTGAAGATGCCGGTGGCCCGCTCGGGATCATAGCCTGCCAGCAGCGCAATCTGGCGCACCACCTTCTTCTCCAGCTCCTCAGCCACTCCAGCGTATTCGGAGTAGACCAGATTGGGGTTGGCCAGAATGCCCATCTGGGCGCCGTAGATGGCGGGATCCGCCGACATGGTGATGACGTTCTCGACGCTGGAGGGATTCTCCCAATCCTTCGACAGGGCGGCGGCAAACAGCAGCTCGGCCATCGGCTCGCCCGGGGTGCGCATGGTGGCGGGCACCGGCATGGTCTCGCAGAGATCGGCCAGACGGGCACGGCCATCAGGCCAGGCGTTCAGGCGGGCATCCGGCGCCAGGCCACGGGCCCGAAATTCATTGAGGGTGGCAAATCCGGGTTCGCGAAAGACGGGCCAGAGATCGGGATTGCGCGAAAAAAAGTTGGCTTTGACGGTGGCGAAACGGGCGGAGAAATCGGGGTGGACGGCATTGACGCTTTCGTCTTGCAGATAAACTAAGTCACTCATTTTTATACCATTAGTACAGCAAATGTGTGGCCGTTATACCCCTGTGCCAGCGGGGCTGACAGTGACAATATCTAATGGCCTACCCTACTTTTTGTCATGTATCAGCCATCACAAGGGCTGGCAAAAAGGCGCCTTTGAGGCGCCTCTTTATATTTCGTGATCTTGCTCCCATCCTGGCTGACAGCGCCCTCACTACCGGACCGCCATCAGCGCAGCCCTCAACGCAGGGAGGCCAACAGCCACTCGGCAAACTCCGCCAGCTCGCCCTGCTGTTGCGGAAAGGCCGCCAGCCAGGGATGCAGACGGGCGGCGACAGCGTCCGGTCGATAGCCGCAACCCGCCAGTTCGGCCGCCAGCAGATCAAACGGGGCCGGCTCCAGAGTATCGCTAAAGAGCTGCGCCCGGGTGATAACCCCTTTCTCCACATCAAAGTGCAACTCCACCCCGCCCCAGCTGAACCGCTCCTCCAGCAGATGGCTGAACGCCGGTGCATGACCGTAGTTCCACTCCCAACTGCGCTGACGGGCGAAGGTCTCGGCAAAACCGGGCAGATCCGGCATCTGCACCGGGGAGATATACTCGGGCTCAACTCGCGCACCGTAATGGTGGAAAAAGGCCTCCTGCAGCGCCTTGCTCACCTGTTGATGGTTGATCCCCGGTAGCAGTTCGCACAGATTGGCCACCCGACCGCGCACCGAGGTGATCCCCTTGGCTGCCAGCTTCTTGGGGTCGGGGTTGAGGTAGTTGGCGAGCCGACCGAGATCGGCGTCCAGCAGCAGGGTGCCGTGGTGGAATCCGCGATCCAGAGTCTCCCGATAGGCCGACCCCGATACCTTGCGCTCCCCGTCCGGGGTCGCCACCAGCAGATCGTTGCGACCGGAGGCAAAGGCTTCTATCCCCAATCGCTTGAGCCCGTCCAGCACGATGGCGGTGGAGACGCTCTTGTCATACTCCGGCTTGCCCGCCATGAAGGTGAAGCAGCTGTTGCCAAGGTCGTGGAACACGGCGCCACCACCGCTGCTGCGACGCGCCAGGGTGACCCCGTCTTCTTCCATGCGGCGGGTGTTGCACTCCTTCCACGGGTTCTGGGCACGGCCAATCACCACGGTATTGGCATTGCGCCAGAGGAACAGCACCCGCTGGCCGGGGTCCATCTGGCGGAAGATGCACTCCTCAACGGCCAGATTGAACAGGGGATCGTGAGAGTCGGAGACAAGCAGACGCAAGCGGGACATAAAAAGACCTTATCCGGAACTGGGGGCAGCATGATAACACTGACGGGGTACCATCACTGAGCTGTCGCACATTAACCGGTGCGCAGCAGCCGCGACACATTTGCGTCACACCTGACCGCCCCATAAAAGTATCTATTGATATAACGACACAGCTTGACGTGCAACCACGGAAAAAATGCAGTCAAGCCACAATGACAACGATAAAAACGGGAAAAAGTGGCTAGAATGCGACCACTTCGATAGGCCATATGACTCTCTTATTGGTCACATAACTTGCAAAAAAACGGCATGTATCCATCCCGTGTGATGAACGACACAAAAATGACTTTCCAACCCCCCTATACCCTATTGCAAACGCCTTTTCTCCCCTTGCAGGTGACACAAAATTGCTTGAATCTAGCCTAGACATCGCTCCCGAGAGAAACGTTGTATGACGGAGAACGCAGCCCCCCGCCAGCCCCTCAGCTGGTTTATGCCAATGCTGGTCAGTATGGTCATCGCGACCCTGACCTCTCCCCCCGTGCGAGCCGGCGAGCAGGTCATCGTCCAGTTGCCGTGGCAACACCAGTTCCAGTTTGCCGGTTACTACGCGGCCATCGCCAAAGGGTTTTATCGGGAGGCCGGTCTGCATGTCACCCTGCGCGAAGCGGACTCCCGCACCGATGTGGTCAGCGAGGTAATCTCGGGAAAGGCCCATTTTGGCATCAGCGGCAGTGATCTGCTGCTGGATCGGGCTGCCGGTCGTCCGGTGGTGGTGCTCGCCGCCCTGCTGCAGCACTCGCCGCTGGTTTTGCTCACGCTGGATCGGCCAGATATTCGCAACCCGGCCGATCTGGCCAACAAGCGACTGATGCTGGAGCCTGGCTCCAACGAGCTGCTGACCTACCTTTCTCACCAGACCCGCAGCCGCGCCTGGGTCACCCACCCCTACAAACAGGGGATACAGGCACTGCTGGCGGGCAAGGTGGATGCCATCAGTGCCTACAGCACTACCGAGCCCTTCTATCTGCAGCAAAGAGGCATCCCCTATCGGGTCTTCAGCCCGCGCACCATCGACTTTGACTTCTACGGCGACAACCTGTTTACCTCCGAGCGGGAGCTGATCACCCGACAGGATCGGGTCTACGCCTTCCAGCAGGCCAGCCTCAAGGGGTGGCGCTATGCGATGGACCACCCCGAAGAGATGATCAACCTCATCATGGAGCAGTACCCGACCGGGGCTGGCCGTGAACAGCTGGAGTTCGAAGCTCGCGAAACCAGAGCGCTGATGCAGCCAGATCTGCTCGAACCCGGCTACATGCAGCAGGAGCGCTGGCTGCAGATCGCCAAAACCTATCTGGAAGCGGGCATGCTCACGGTATTGCCCAACCTCGACCGCTTTATCTACGACCCGGCTCAGGAGCGGCTGCGCCAGCAACGGCTGCTGCTCGACAAGAGCGTGGCGGTGGCCATGCTTATCACCTTTACCCTGATGACCCTGCTCGGCATCTTCTTGCACCTCTATCTGCGCCTGCGCGAGGAGGCGCGGGATCGCCAGCGGCTGACCCGTGAACTGGCCCAGAGCGAACAGCACTATCGCTTCGTGGCGGAGAACAGTGCCGATGTGATCTGGACCATGGATGCCGCCAGCTTGCGCTTTCGCTACGTCAGCCCGGCCATCACTCCTCTGAGCGGCTACGAGGCTACAGAGCTGTTTGCCCTGCCCCTCAAACAGCTGCTGCCGGATGCCTCAAGGCAACTGCTGCGCGAGGAGATCTCCGCCACCCTGGAGGCCTGGCAGCGGGGGGAACATGACCAGACTCGCCGGGTCATTCGCACCCAGCTGCGCCACAAGGATGGCCATCTGGTGGCGACCGAAACCATCACCACCCTCCATGGCAACCACAATGCCCAGCCGGAGGCGATCCTCGGGGTCACCCGGGATATCACCGAGCGGGCAGCGCGAGAGGAGATGATGCGCCGCCTCGCCTTCTACGACCCCCTCACCGGGCTGCCCAATCGCCGCTTGCTGCAGCAACGGCTCAAGGAGCTGATGGAGCAGGAGGCACCCCGTCCGCTGGCGCTGATGTTTATCGATCTCGATCACTTCAAGCCGATCAACGACACCTTCGGCCATGAAACCGGGGATATTCTGCTCAATATGGTGGCCGAGCGGATGAGCCACTGCGTGCGCAAACAGGATCTGGTGGCACGGCTGGGGGGCGACGAGTTCGTTATCTTGCTGCCGGAGACCGGCGACGAAGTGCTGGCGGTGGCTGACAAGCTGCACCAGCAGCTGCGTCATCCGTTCCAGCTGGAGGGACAGGAGCTGCTCATCTCCAGCAGTATCGGGCTGGCGCTCTATCCCGAGCACGGGGAGGATGCCAAAACCCTGATGCACCACGCCGATCAGGCCATGTATCAGGCGAAGAATCGCGGCCGCGGCCGGGTCTGCCTCTATACCGAAGGCCTTGATCCCGAGCAGGGCGCACTGCTGTGGCAACCCGGCCACGAGTGCGGTCACCCGCGCATCGATGCCGAGCATCGCCAGCTCTTCGTATTGACCAACCGGCTGCTGGAGCGGATGAAAGATCAGCACGAGGATCCGGCCCCGTTTCTGGAGAGTCTGGAGAGCCTGTTCGACATGGCCCGTCATCACTTCGCCTTTGAAGAGCAGATGCTGGCGGAGATCGACTATCGGGAACTCGTCAGCCACCGTCAGGATCACCAGCGCCTGCTCAACAAGGCAGGCCAGCTGCTGCACGCCGCCAAAGCGGGGACTCTGGGCAACGACGAGCTGCTCAACTTCATCATTCAGGAGCTGGTGGTCGGCCACATGAGTCAGGCCGATCGCCGCTACTTCCCTCTGTTCAGATCTGAGCGCAGCCTGTCGGTTGCGGAGGTGGTCACCTAGTCCCCCCTGTTCAGACCCGAGCGTAACGCGCCTCTTGCGAAAGGGGCGACCTAGTCACCGCGCAGGGCAACTACTGGGTCGAGACGCACTGCCCGCAGCGCAGGAGCGACCCCGGCCAGCAGGCCCACCAGGGCGCTGCAACCGAGCGCCAGCAGCAGATAGAGAGGATGGAGGGTGAGCGGCAAGCCGGCCGCCAGCAGGGTGAGCAGCAGCTTGAGCCCGCCGAGCAGGGCCAACCCCATGGCTCCGCCCAGCAGCGCCAGCACCACGGCTTCGAGCAGGAACAGCAATAGAATGCGCCGCCGTGGACAACCCAACGCCATCAGCAAGCCCACTTCGGGGATCCGCTCCTGCTGGGCGATGCTCATGATGCTGAAGATGCCGACCGCCCCGATCAGCAGTGAGATAATGCCGAGCCCGCCAACCGCCAGCTTGATGATGGAGAGTATCTTGTCGAGGCTGGTCAGCATGTCCTGCTGGGAGGTGAGGGTGAAATCCTCGGCGCCGTGGCGGGCGATCAGCACGCGCCGGATCTGGGCGGTGATCTCGGCTTCCGTCTGTCCGGCGCGATAGATGACGTCGATCTCCTGCAACCCCTCCTTGTTGAACAGCGCCTGGGCGTGAGCGGCGGGCAGATAGATCATGTCGTCCAGATCAAAGCCGAGAAATTGCCCCTTGGGGGCCAAAACCCCGGCCACCCGAAAACGGCGATCACCGGCGCGCAGCAGGTTCCCCGGTGCATCGCCACCGGGGAACAGCTCTGCTGCCACCTTGGCACCCAGCACCGCATAGGCGCGGGGCATGGCACTGTCGTCCGCGGGCAGAAAACGCCCCTGCACCAGGGTGAGTCGCCAGCCTGAGAGCGCCGCCGAGCCTGTGCCCAAAATAGCGGTGCTGCGGGTGAGCCCGCGGCTGCGCACCTCCCCCTGCCCCTGCACCACAGGGAGCGCCGCCTCTACCCCTGCCAATCTGGCGAGGGCATCGGCATCCTCCAGCAGCAGGGGACGGCTGCTGGAGAGGATGCCTGGCGGGCCGCCTGCGGTTTCGGTCTTACCCGGGGTCACGGCGATCAACCGGGTGCCAAATTGGGAGAAGCTGTCGAGCAGATAGAGCCTGAGCCCCTCGCCGATGCCGGTGAGCAGGGTCACCGAGGCGATCCCGATGGCGATCCCCAGCGCCGACAGCAGACTGCGGCTGCGCCCCGCCAGCAAGGCGTGCCAGAGCCAGAACAGCAGATCAGCGGCGCGCATCAGCCACCGCTCCACTGCCCGCTGCGCAGGCTGCTGACCGGATCTTGCCGTGCTGCACGGGAGGCGGGCAGCCAGCTAAAAAACAGCCCGGTCAGCAGGGCCGCCGGTATGGTGCAGAGGGTCGCGAGCAGAGGGACAGCCGCCGGAAATCCGGGCCAAATCACTCCGGCGAGGGCAACCAGGGCATAGCCCAACACAGTGCCAAACAGCGCGCCACTGCCGCTCAGCAGCAGCGCCTCCCACAAAAACAGCTGGCGGATCTGGCGACTGTCAGCCCCCAGCGCCTTGAGCAGGCCGATCTCGCCGGTGCGCTGGCGAGTGCTGATCAGCGCAAGATTCATCATCATGATGCCGGAGACCAGCAGGCTGATGGCGCCGATGCCGGCAACTGCCAGGGTGAGGGTCGAGAGAATGGTGGAGAAGGTAGCCAGCATGGCGTCGCGGCGCACCACGGTCACATCGAGCACCCCGTGGCGCGATTGCATCAGCTGCTCCAGTCGCTTGACCAGCGGCGGCACCGCTTGCCCCGCCAGCGGCTGGATCAGCAGCCGAAACAGCCCCTCGGTGTTGAACAGCCGCATGGCGCTACCGACCGGGATCAGCGCGGCCTCGGCCATGTCCATCCCCAGATTGCTGCTCTGGCTGGTGAATACCCCCACCACCCGAAAGCGGCGATTGTCAAAACGCAGCCACTGACCGACCGGATCGACCTGACCGAACAGCTCACGGGCCACCTTGGCCCCGAGCAGGACGGCCGGTCGATCCTCTGCGGCATCCCCCGGCAACCAGCGGCCGGAGAGCAGCTCCAGCCCGTGGGTATCGCGCAGCCCGTTGCTGCTGCCAAGCAGCATGGTCTGGCGCAGCCGTGCCCCTTGTTTGGCCTCGGCAAAGCCCATCACCAGCGGCACCAGCCGCACGTTTGGCTGGTGCTGGCCAAGGTAGTGCATATCATCGAGAGTGATCTGCCGCAGACTGTTGCCGGTGACCGGCGGCAGCCCGCCGGTGGTCTCCTTGCGGCCGGGGAACATCACCAGCAGATCCTTGCCAAGGGAGCTGAACTGGTCGGCCACATAGCGCCTCGCCCCCTCCCCCAGCGCGGTGAGCAGCAGCACCGAGGTGACGCTCAGACTCACCGCCAGGATCAAGACCAGCGCCCGTGAACGCTGACGCAATAACGCCACGGCGGCAAAGCGGATCACATCGGGCCGCCGCATTCAGCCACCGCCGCTATCAATGTTGATGCGGCCATCGTTCATCAGGATCCGCCTGCCCGCCCGCTCACCAAGGCGCGGATCGTGGGTCACTACCACCAGCGTGATCCCCTGCTCCCGGTTGAGCCCCTCCAGCAGGGTAATCACCTCCTCCCCGGAGCGGGAGTCGAGATTGCCGGTGGGCTCGTCGGCCAGGATCAGCCGCGGCGCCATTGCCATGGCCCGGGCGATGGCTACCCGCTGACGCTGACCGCCGGAAAGCTCGGCAGGGCGGTGTCCGGCCCGGTTCTCCAGCCCCAGCTCTCCCAGCAACTGCTGGCTTCGGCGATGGCGCTCGGCGGGGGCGATCCCGCACAGCATCAGCGGCAGCTCGACGTTTTCACGGGCGGTGAGGCGGGAGATGAGGTGAAACGACTGGAACACGAAACCGATGCGATGGCCGCGCAGCTGGGCCAATGCGGGTTCTGACAGGGTGGCGGTATCCTCCCCTCCCAGCCAGTAACGCCCCTCATCGGGCCGATCCAGCAGCCCCAGCACATTGAGCAGGGTCGATTTGCCGGATCCCGAGGGGCCCATCACCGCCAGATACTCCCCCTCGGCAACCCGCAGGGAAACGCGGTCGAGGGCAGCCACCTCGCTCCCCCCCAGAGTGAAACGACGGCTGACGGCATCAAGGCGAATGAGATCACTCATCCGTCTGCTCCGTGGCGGCGCTGAAAGGGCCCTCCCCGACAATCTGTCCGGGCTGGGCTGCCAGCCGATCACCGGCAGCGAGCCCCTCGGCCACCTCAATCCAGTTCCAGTTCTCCACGCCCCAGCGGGGCACCACCCGCACCAGCGTATCCCCTTCCAGCCGCAGCACGCTGCCATCGTCGGCCCGGCTGCTGGCCGCAACCCGCAGCACATCGGTGGCGCGGGTCACCTCGACCTCAAGATCGGCGCTGTAGCCGATAAGCAGGGGCACATCGGTGGGCAGGGCAGTGAGCGATGCCTCCACCTCGACGGTGCGGGCCTGCTTCTCCAGCTCCTTCACATAGGGGGCGATACGGGTGACGGTAGCGGCAAAATCGCGCCCGGGCATGGCATCGAGCAGTACCCGGGCAGACTGGCCCACCTTGAGGCGGGCGGCATCCACCTCATCGATGGGGGCTGAGACATACAGACACTTATCATCGATAAGATCGATCACCGGAGGCATGGCCACTCCGGGCGGTGAGGGGGTCATGTATTCGCCCAGCTTGCTGTTGACCTCCGCCACCACGCCGGCAAACGGCGCCAGCAGGCGACGCTCGCTCAAGCGAGCCTCCACCTGGGCGACCTGCGCCTCGTCGACCCGCTCCTGCTGACGGGATGCCTGACAGACATAGCGGCGGGTATCGGCCAGATTCTGGGCCTGCTCAGCGAGGGTGCGGGAGGTGAGATTTTTGGCCAGCAAGGTGGCCAGCCGGTTGGCCTCCCGCTCGTAGTAGGCCGCCTCGCTGCAACGCTCCTCGCGCTGGGTCTTGCCAAGGGCCTGCTGGGCACGGGCACGGGCAAGATCGGCGTGAATGTCGTCACTCCAGAGGGTCAGCAGCAGATCTCCCTGCGCCACCCGCTCCCCGGCCTTGACGGCGATCTGCTCCACCACGCCGCCACCGGGCAGACTGAGCCCGGCCCGCTGACACGACTTGATGGTGCCAGCCCGAGTGTTGACCACAGTGACCAGCACATCCCCCCGCCCGACCTCTGCCAGCCTGATCGGCGTCGGCTGCGGTCGCCACCACCATGCCACAGCAGCCACCGCTACCACGGCGCCACTTCCCCACCACAACCAACCTCTCTTCATCGCGCATCCTTTCGCTAGTGACTCCCGTCATGAGCGTCGGGAGAGCAGGGCATAATAGAGCAAGGGTATCACCACCAGGGTGAGCAAAGTGGAGACCAGGATCCCGAAAATCAGGCTGATGGCCAGTCCGTTGAAGATGGGATCATCAAGGATAAACAGAGCCCCGGTCATCGCCGCCAGCGCCGTCAGCATGATGGGTTTGGCCCGCACCTGCGCCGCTTCGATCACCGCCTGCTCGAACGCCACTCCGGCGCTGCGCTGCTGCTCGATAAAGTCCACCAGCAGGATGCTGTTGCGTACGATGATCCCGGCCAGGGCGATCATCCCGATCATCGAGGTAGCGGTAAACTGGGCTCCCAGCAGGGCGTGGCCCGGCATCACCCCTATGATGGTGAGCGGAATGGGAGCCATGATGATGAGTGGCACCAGATAGGAGCGAAACTGGGCCACCACCAGCAGATAGATGAGGATCATCCCCACCCCGTAGGCGATGCCCATATCGCGGAAGGTCTCGTAGGTGATCTTCCACTCCCCGTCCCACAACAGCGCCACCTCTCCCAGTTTATCCGGCTGCTGCACGTAATATTGGGGCAGGTCGATATCGGCACCGGCTGCAAACATGCCGTAGAGCGGGCTGTCGGTATGGCCACCCATGTCGGCCACCACCATCACCATGGGCTGCATGTTCTTGTGCATGATATAGCTGGGGGCCACCTCATCACGGCGACTCACCAGCTCGGAGACCCGCACCAGCTGGCCGCTCTGGCTGCGCACCTTGAGGGCCAGTACGCCCGCCAGATCCCGTTTGTCACCGGGTGCCAGTTCGATGCGGATCGGCACCGGATACTTGGCACCGTGCCCCTGCAGCCAGCTGGCATCCTGATAACCCACCCCGCCATTGAGGGTGTTCACCAGATCCCCGAGATCGACCCCGAGTAGGGCCGCCTTGCTGCGCTCCACCACCAGCCGCCACTTGGGCTGCGGGTCGGTCAGATAGATATCCACGTCCACCAGATCCGCCGTGGCCACAAAACGGGCCTGTACAGCGCGAGCGGCCGCTTCGCGGGCGGCCTGAGTCGGGCCATAGATCTCGGCAACGATGGGGGACCAGACCGGCGGGCCAGGCGGTACCTCAACGACTTTCAGGTTGCCCCCTGCCGCACTGGCGATGGCCTGCAGCGGCTCCCGAACCGACTGGGCAATCTGGTGGCTGCTGCGATCCCGTTCATGCTTGTCCACCAGATTGACCTGAATATCCCCCACGTTGGCGCCGCTGCGGATAAAGTAGTGACGCACCAGCCCGTTGAAATTGATGGGGGCGGCTGTGCCGGCGTAGATCTGGTAATCCTTCACCTCCTCCACCTTGGCAAGCTCACGCCCGACCGCCAGCAGGGTGCGCTCGGTCTGCTCCAGGGTCGCCCCCTCCGGCATATCGAGCACCAGCTGAAACTCCGACTTGTTGTCAAAAGGGAGCATCTTGAGCACCACCCACTGCACCACCGGCATGGCGGTAGCCGCCCCGACCAGCAGCAACACCACCAGCCAGAGTTTGCGTCTGGCGCGCTTGGCGCCATCACCAATCAGGAAAGGGGTCATCAGCCGGTGAAAAAGACCCGCCTTGGCCTCGCCGTGGGTACCGAGCACCGAATCCTTGAGCAAATGGCTCGCCAGCCAGGGTGAGAAGATGAAGGCCACCAGCAGGGAGATGAGCATCCCCATGCTGGCATTGATGGGGATGGGGCTCATGTAAGGGCCCATCAGGCCGCTGACAAAGGCCATCGGCAACAGGGCCGCAATGACGGTCAGGGTCGCCAGTATGGTCGGCCCCCCCACCTCGTCCACCGCCCCCGGAATAAGCGCCTTGAGCGACCCCTTGCCCAAACCGCGATGGCGGTGGATGTTCTCCACCACCACAATGGCGTCATCCACCAGAATGCCGATGGAGAAGATCAGCGCAAACAGCGACACCCGGTTGAGGGTAAAGCCCCACGCCCAGCTGGCAAATAGGGTCAGCGCCAGGGTGATGACGATGGCAACGCCCACCACCAGCGCCTCGCGCCAACCCATGCTCGCCAGCACCAGCACCACCACCGCCGTGGTGGCAAAAATGAGCTTGCCGATCAGGGTGTTGGATTTGGTCTCGGCGGTGACGCCGTAGTCCCGGGTCACCGTCACCTCAACCCCGGCAGGGATCAGTCGGTTCTGCAAACTTTCGACCCGCGCCTCCACCCGCTTGGCCACCTCGACCGCGTTCTGGCCCGGCTGCTTGCCAATGGCCAGGGTCACCGCCGGATAACTGGCTTGCCCCAGCCCCATCCAGCTGCGCTTGGTCGGAGTCTCCTGACCCAGAGAGACCCTGGCCACCTCCCCCAGATAGACCGGCTTGCCGTCGTGCAGCCCCACTACCAGCTCGCGGGCCTCCTGCTCGCTTTGCAGAAACTGCCCCACCTGCACCTTAATCTCACTGTTGTTCTGCTCGATAGCCTGTGTCGTGCCCACCTGATTGGCGGCCGCAAGTCGCTGGCTCAGCTCGCCCCAGCTGATGCCGTGGGCACTGAGGGCCGCCGGATCCGGCATCACCCGCAGCACGGCGCTCTGGCTGCCCAGCGTGTAGATATCGCGGGTACCGGGAATGCGCTTGAGTTCGGTCTCCAACTCATGGGCGACCCGGGTCAGCTCGGGTGCCCCCAGTTGCTTGCTCCCCTCTTTACTCCATAAGGTCAAACTGACGATGGGGACATCATCGATCCCCCGGGGTTTCACCAGCGGCTGACCGACTCCGATCCCCTGTGGCAACCAGTCGCGGTTGGAGTCGAGCTGGTTGTTGAGATCGACGATGGCCTGCTCGCGGCTCACCCCCACCTTGAACACCACCACCAGCAGGGCGCCATCGGGTTGGGAAAAAGAGTAGAGGGTATCAATGCCCTTTATCTGGGAGACCACCTGCTCGGCAGGGGTGGTAACGAGAGAGGCCACTTCAGCCGGGCTGGCTCCCGGGAAGGGAATATAGACATCGGCGAAGGTGACATCGATCTGCGGCTCCTCCTCCTTGGGGGTCACCAACACCGCAAACAGGCCGAGCAACAGCCCCACCAGCGCCAGCAGCGGAGTGATGGCCGAGCCCTGAAACAGGGCAGCCAGCCGACCGGCAGGTCCCAGCCTCTCCTTGTTGCCATTCAGCTCGCTACTCATGGGCCACCTCCTGCTGCTGCGCCCAGGCATCGGGAGCCAGCTTGTCACCGGCTTGCAGCCCGGCCAGGATCTCGCACTGTCCCTCGACGCAATGGCCGACCCGCACCGGCGTCAGGGCCCAGCCAGCGGGCTGCTGCAGATAGACGCCATTGAATTCCCCTTGCCGCAGCAGGGCGCGATCCGGCACCTGCAACACCTGACGTTCACCCTGCTTGAGCTGCACCTTGAGCCACATGCCGGGCAATACCCCGGCGGTTTGCGGCGGCAAGTCGAGGCGCAACTTGAAGGCGTGGCTCTGGCTGTCGGCATAATTGAAGCGGGTCAGTTTGACCGGGGTAACAAGCTTGCCATCCGGCAGCAGCACCTGCACATCCGCAGGCTCACGAGCCAGCGTCAGGGCGGATTGGGGCAACTCCACCTCCACCCGCAAGGTGTCGAGAGAGAAGCCGGAGAGCAGCGGGGTACCGGGGGCGACAGTCTCCCCCAGCTCTACCAGCCGTTTGGTCACTACCCCTGCATAGGGAGCCAGAATGCGGGTATAACCGTAAGCCTCGCGGGCCTGAGTGAGGGCCGCATCGGCAGCGTTCACCTCGGCGCGGGCGGCGCGATCAGTCGCCTGGGCATTATCGAGCTGGGCGCGGGTGATCACCCCCTTGGCAATCAGCGCCTGAAAGCGGGCAAGCTGGCGCTCGGCTTCCACTTGCTGAGCCTGCGCCCGCGCCAGCCGCGCCTCGGCACCCGTGACGGCGGCAAACTGCTCCTTGCCGCTGATCTCCAGCAGCGGCTGCCCCGCCTGCACCTGATCGTTCACATCCACCAGCATACGGGAGACCCGGCCGCTGGTCTGGGCCGCCACCGTCCCCTGATTGATGGCACTGACGGTGCCATCCAGCGTCAGCCAGTCGGTCACCGCCTGTGGCGCCACTGTCAACAGGGGCACTGTCAGTGGGGCAATAGGCTCCCCGTCTGCGGCAAGGGCCCGGGGGGATGTCATGGCCTGCGATGTCATCACCATCAAGGTGATCCCCAGCAACCGGATCTTTTCCATCATTATTCTCCTTCCCTGGCATCATCAGTCACTTCACGGGATCAGGCGGTATGGGACTGGCGCACCTTATCCTTTCCCCGAGCTGGCGCCTTGGTCAGCACCCTGGCCAGCCCTCTGTCAAACAGCAAGATCCCGGCCACCATGGCCGCTATAAACAACATTATCATGGGCTGCCCGCTGGAAATGAGACTCAGAGCAGGCCCCGGGCAGATACCCACCAATCCCCAGCCGATGCCAAACAGCGCGGCCCCGCCGATCAGACGGCGATCCAGCCGAGGGGCTGGTACGGCGACGATGGGCTCACCCAGCACACTCTGGCGACGGGGTTTCACCAGCAGAAAATAACCCGGCATAAAGACCAGCAGGGCCCCTCCCATCACGAAGGCGAGGCTGGGATCCCAGGCCCCGGCCAGATCGAGAAAACCGGTGACCCGGGCGGGATCCATCATGCCGGAGATGGCCATCCCCAGTCCGAACAACACACCCGCAAACAAACTTGTCAGCAACTTCATGGCGATCAGCCCCTTACAGCAGATGATGAGTGACGAAGACGGTGATAAAGCCAGCCGCCATAAAGGTCAGGGTGGCGACGATGGAGCGCAGGGAGAGCCGCCCCATGCCACAGATGCCGTGGCCGCTGGTGCAGCCATTGCCAAGACGGGTACCGATGCCGACCAGCAGACCGGCCAGCAGCACTACAGGCCAGCCGGGCAAGGTGGTGAATGCGGGCATGGTGGCCCAACCCAGAGTCAGCGCCAACCAGGCGCCCGCCCCCAGCCCCAGCAGAAACAGCACCCGCCACGGTGCACTGTGTTGCAGCGCGCCGGCCAAAATGCCGCTGATCCCGGCCACCCGGCCGTTGAACAACATCAGGATCAGGGCCGACAGCCCCGCCAGCATGCCACCGCCCAAAGAGAGCAGCCATTGGCTTTCCATCATCAAGATTCCTTATTTTCCGAGTGACAAAAATGGGTTTGCAACGCTCCCAGTACATCGGCCGCCGCCTCGCTCACCAGCGAGTAGTAGATCTGCTGGGAGACCTTGCGCGAACGGATAAGGCCGTAGCGCTTCAATACCGAAAGTTGCTGGGAGAAGGCCGACTGCCCAAGTTGGCTATGGGCCAGCAGCTCCCCGACCCCCTTCTCCCCCTCCACCAGCTGGCAGAGCACCATCAGGCGTTCGGGATGAGCCAACGCCTTGAGCAGGGAGGCGGCGGCTGTCGCATGTCTGTTCATCTCGTCGAATTGGCTCATAAGAGTAAATTAGCAATTGCTGATATTTGTTCTATTGTATAAAACAACCCTAAATTAGCAATATCTAAAGTAGATAAGGAGAAAGACCATGACAGTAGATAACGGAGTCAGAATCGTCGCGGGTTGCATGTTGCTGCTCTCGCTGATCCTTACCACCTGGGTTCATCCGGGCTTTGTCTGGTTGAGCGCTTTTGTCGGGGTCAACCTGATCCAGAGCGCATTCACCGGTTTCTGTCCGGCCGCCATGCTCCTCAAGCGCCTGGGGCTGAAGTAACAGGTCGCGCAAGACAGGGGCGGTCCTGCTAGCGGGGCGTCATCGCGCGGCGATGGCTATCGTCGCTCCCTGATGCTTATGGAGGTAGCCAGTCGGCCCCATTATTGACAAACTTGTATCTAAATGTTGCTGGAAGGTCGATAAGGCTTTACCTCACCGCTCTGGATGAGTACCATTTTGCCGTTCTTAACACAGCGGAGACCATCAGTGGGCAACTCATCAAGTGACAGTTGTAGACCGACCCTCATCGTCGGTACCAAGGTCGCGAGCTAGCCGCAGGTCTTTCTCTGCCGTATGCTCGCAACCCTGCGAGAAGCGGAAATCCACTCCCCTCTTCTCCCTTTTTACACTTGACGTCAGGTGGTCTGGCTTTGCCATGACACCTTGCCTGCATAGTTTCTGCTTCCCACAAGGAGGCTGCTATGCGTTTTATCTCAATCAAACCGGCTGCGGATCGCGCGGTCGCAACAGGTTCTGTTGCACCCCGGGCTCACCCCCTGCTGAGCAAGCTGGGGCGCGGCATGTTGCCACGCTGGCTGGGCGGCAAACCGCGCCAGCACCACTATAGGCTGCAGATCCGCTGCGAGGATCGCGCCGATATGGAGCAAGTGCTGGATATGGTGAGCCACACCCTGCAACCGGCCGGACTGCAACCGATGCAATCGATGAAACCGGGTCGCGGCGGCGGGCGAGAGCTGGTGCTCAATGTGCACTGCACTCCACCCCAGCGCCGCTATCTGGTGCAGTTTGTTCATCAGGTCGGAGTAGCGCATCCTGTGCGCTGGGAGCTGCGTCCGCGCATCGACACGACTCCCGAACTCAACTGACGCGCATCCTGCTGCACTAACGACCGTTCAAGGGGCCAGCCACGCTGGCCCCACTTGTTGCGTCCTCTCCGAGCGTCAGGGCATCTGATGATGCTCGCGCCCCGGAAGCTAAACCCGGGACGCTGCGTTTTTCTGCTGGCCATCCGCTCAATCCCCCTCTGATCCATCCGCCACCCGGCGTTTCATCATGGATTGTGCCAAGCCAGCTTTCATAAGAAGGAGTACGCCATGAAGATGTGGCAACAACTAGACATGCTCTCACTGCTCGACACTCTGGCCAGCCTGCTGCTCGCCTTTGTGCTCGGCAGTCTGGTCGGGCTGGAGCGCCAGTACCGCCAACGTACCGCGGGCCTGCGCACCAACGTGCTGGTCGCAGTGGGAGCAGCCCTGTTCGTCAGCCTAGCCCAGCGAATCTATGACCTGCACGGCGGCAACTACAACGTGGTCCATGTGGTGGCCTATATTGTCTCCGGCATCGGCTTTCTCGGCGCCGGCGTCATCATGCGCGAGTCGGGCAATATCCGCGGCATCAACACCGCCGCCACCCTGTGGGGCGTGGCAGCGGTCGGCGCCGCCTGTGGCGCCGGGCTCGCCATGGAGGCCATTCTGGGTGCCCTGTTCGTGCTGGCCGCCAACACCCTGCTGAGACCGCTGGTCAATCAGATCAACCGTCGCCCGGTAGACAATCTGGACACAGAAGTCACCTACAAGGTGACAGCCCTGACCCCCCGTGAGCATCAAAAGGAGGTGCTGCACTGGCTCGAAGAGATGCTGGAGCAGGCCAACTATCCCATGAGCGAGCTCGACATCGAGCCATTTGGCGAGAGGGATCTGGAGATCTCGGCAGTGCTGCTGGCTACCTCCATCGATGGTGATGAGCTCGACGCCCTGATGGTGAAACTCGGCATTCATCCCCATATCAAGCAGATATTCTGGCGCGCCAGCACCACGGATTGAGTTGTCGGTCAGAGGAATGGCTCCATCAACCAACGGCAAAAAGCCCCGCCAGCAATGGCGGGGCTTTCTCATATGGATGAGCGAAGAGTGGCTAGCGACGACTGCGCCAGCGCACCTTGGGGGCGATCACCTGGGCAGTCTGCGCAGGGGGATTACCCGCAATCAGTTGCTGCATCAGCTCGAAAGCGGCGTGGGCCAGCGCCGGACAATCCTGCGCAACCGAGTCGATGCGCATAGGAATGCAGTCGAGCAGGTCGTGATCATCGAAGGTACACAGCCGCATCCCCGTCTCCATCAACCCCGCCTCGTTGAGGTAACGTAGCACCCCTTCCAGCAGGGTAAAGGAGGCGGTAAAGAGCCCCTTGGGGGGCGCTCCCAGCTCGGCCACCAGCTCGGCCATCAGCTGATAACCGGAGCTCGGCTGATAGTCACGATGGCGTACCCGGGCTGCATCGGCTTCAAAACCGGCGCGATGGAGCCCCAGCTCATAGCCCGCCAGCCGGTGACGGCTGGGGGAGAGATCCAGCAGGCCGCCGAAGTAGTAGATCTCCTCGCCGCACTCGCTGGCCATGTCCCGCACCAGTTCTGCGGTGGCCTTGCAGGCATCCGAAATCACCATGGGCAGGCGCGACTCGCCGATATGGCGGTCGAGCTGCACTACCGGCAGACGATCGTGGATACGGGCATAGATGTCATCACTGTGGCCACTGGAGGCGACAATCAGCCCATCCACCTGACGGCTGATCAGGTTATCCACCACCCGCTGCTCGAGGGCGGGATCATCTTCGGAGCAGGCGATCAGCAACTGGATGCCCGCCTCCCGGCAGTGGGTCTCGAGGGCACGGGCGATGCGGGCAAAACCGAAGTTGGTGAGATCGGGGATCACCAGCCCCCAGGTGTAGCTGCGGGTCTCGCGCAGGGAGCGGGCGTGAAAGCTCGGCAGGTAGTGACACTCCTCCGCCACCGCCTGAATACGCTTGCGGGTATCGTCGGCAATCCGGTACTCCGCACTCTTCCCGTTGAGCACCAGACTGGCGGTCGCCTTGGACACCCCCGCCAGTTCGGCGATCTGGGCAATCGTGATCCGTTTCTTCTTCTCCACCTGGCCTCCCGGCTGACTAGAACCGGGCTATTGTACTAGGCACGCCGACAGCGGCCAGTGATTGAGGCAAATTTTGCTGCCATCATCGCCGTTACCTGATGAAAGTTGCGGCTTTTCTCCGGGGAAGTAGCGCGCCGACAGGCTGTGTCGCCCCTCATCGATGAAGCACTCCAGACTGGAGCGATCACACAGGACGGTGATCCGCCCGCCAGCCCATGGGCTGCTGCGAGTCTCCCACGCCCCGCTCTGCCAGTTCTGGCGCCGCAAGGTGATGCGCCCCGGCTGCCACACCAGCTCGGCCACGGCACCGAACCAGAGGCTCCCCTCACCGCAGAGATCCAGATCGAGCCAGGCCGAGTCGATGGCCAGCCCCGGAAACTCGCCGAGCGTCCCCTCGAAGCGGGTCAACTCTCCCTTCAATGCCGCAAGCTCCGCCACAGGCCGCTGGCAGAGCCACTCATCCTGCCAGAATAGCTCCCGCGGGCAGCTCATCTGATGGATCCAGCCATAGGGGATAGTGGGTTGGCTCATCTCGTTCTCCTCCGGCAGCCCCAGCCAGCCAAACAGGAGGCGGCGACCCTGAGTGTCCAGGGTAGTTTGCGGCGCATAGAACTCGAAGCCCCGGTCCAGCTCGTGGAAAGCCCCGTGCTCGAAACGCTCGCCGTCGAAGTTGCCAGAAAGCCAGCCGCACTGGTAGAGGTTGCGATAATCCTCGCCTGCCGGGGCAATCCCCTGCGGGCAGCTGATCAGCACATGACTCTCCCCCAGCGGGAAGAGATCCGGGCACTCCCACATATAGCCAAACTCACCGAGACCGCCATGTCCGCTACCGGCGATGGGGCCCACCCGCTGCCAGCTTTGCAGGGTGTCGCCGCGATAGAGCAGCACTTCCCCCTTGTCATCCAGGGTGCGCGCGCCCAGCACCATCAGCCACTGCAGGCCGTCGTGCCACACCTTGGGGTCGCGCACGTGGCCGCTGTAGCCTGCGGGCAGGTCCAGAACGGGCCCCAGCTTCTCGAAGCCTCCCTCACTGTCGGCGCGGGCCAGACACTGATAGGCGGTGCGGCTGCCATCCGGGTATTTGACATTGCCGGTGTAGATAAGGGTCAAACGCCCCTGCTCATCGCTCACCGCCGAGCCCGAATAGCAGCCGTGGCTCTCATAGGCTTCGGTGGGCAAGAGCGCCACCGGCTCGTGGTGCCAATGCAGCAGATCGGTGGAGGTGACATGGCCCCAACCCTTGTTGCGGTGCTCGCAGCCCAGCGGATTCCACTGGTAGAAAAGGTGGTAGCGCCCGTCATGCTCGATAAAGCCGTTGGGATCGTTGAGCAGCCCCACCGGGGCTGCCAGATGCCAGCGGGGCCGATGGGGATCGGCCGCCGCCTTGAGCTGTCCGGCCAGCAGCGACCGGACAATCTGGTTGAGAAGATCGCTTTCCTTCATCACTCCACCTTGTACTTGAGCAGGTAGGATGCGGCGAAGGCGGCACCAAAGGCGATCACCAGCCCGATGATGTAGTGAATAAGGCTCATGGGCTGGACGATGGCCATGCCGGGAATACCGGTCAGCCCTACCGCCGTCATCCCCACCTTGGCCGCCACCACGTAGGCGCCGCCGCAGGCCCCGCCAAACAGACCGGCGAGGAAGGGTTTGATGTAGCGCAGGTTGACGCCGAAGATCGCCGCTTCCGTGATACCCAGCAGGCAGGACATGGCCGCCGGCACGGTAATGGCCTTGATCTTCACATCGCGGGTCTTGAAATAGACCGCGAGGCAAGCCCCGCCCTGTGCCACGTTGGCCATGGCCCAGATGGGCAGCAGGAAGTTGACGCCAATTTGCGGATTGGCCAGCAGCCCCGCCTCGATGGCGTGGAAGCTGTGATGGATGCCGGTGATGACGATAAGCGAGTAAGTGCCGCCAAATACCAGCCCCGCCAGCCAGCCCGCCTGCTCATAGAGGGCGCTCAGACCGAACGAGATGCCATCCCCCAGCACCCGCCCAGCCGGGCCGATAAAGAGCAGCGCCACGAAACCGGTGATGATGACGGTGAGAAACGGGGTGAGGATCAGATCCAGCGCATCCGGAATGCGCTTGCGCAGCTGTTTCTCCAGATGGGACATAAACCAGACCGCCAAGAGCACCGGGAAGACGGTGCCCTGATAGCCGATCATGGCGACATCGAGCCCGAAGAAATCCATGGTCTTGAAGCCACCGGCCACGCCCCAGGCGTTGGTTAGCGCCGGGTGGGTGAGGATGCCGCCAAGGGTCGCCCCGAGGTACGGATTGCCGCCAAACTCACGTGCTGCCGTAAAGCCGATCAGAATGGGCAATATGATAAATGCCGCCGAGCTGAACATGTCGAGCATCACAAACAGAGCGCTGTCGGCATTGGCCCAGCCGTAGGTGCGCACCATGCCGAGCAGCCCCATCAGCAGGCCCGAGGCGACGATGGCCGGGATGATCGGCACGAAGATGTTGGAGAGGGTTCGCGCCAACCGCTGGGCTACGTTGAGCTTGGCCGCCGCCATGTCGGTCAGCTCCGCCTTGCTGGCGGTGCCGGTACCGGTCAGCGCCACAAACTCCGCATAGACCTTGTTGACCAGACCGGTGCCGAAGATCACCTGAATTTGGCCCGCGTTGCTAAAGCACCCCTTAACCCCCTCCAGCTTGTCGATGGCGGCCTTGTTTACCTTGCTGTCATCGGCCAGCACCAACCGCAGCCGGGTGGCGCAGTGGGCAGCGCTGACGATATTCTCCTTGCCCCCGAGCAGGGGCACCAGATCCTTGGCTATCGCACTGATATTCATATTCTTCCTCTTATGACCCGCCACGCTGGCGGGCCCTTGTCACATGAGAGTAGGGGCTGTCGAGCCGGGCTTCTAGCCGCAGCTCAACAGCCGCTTGCGCTTGATCGCAAAAAGGCATCCAGTTCGGAGCGGGTCGGCAGCGCCGTCATCGCCCCCTTGGCGGTGGTGGCGAGCGCCCCGCAGCCGTGGGCCTGAGCCAGGATGGCGGGTAGCTCGGCCAGAGTCGGCAGCAACGAGCGCCCGGCCAGCGCCACCAGCAGACCGGCGACGAAGGCATCCCCCGCCCCCGTGGTGTCGATGGGCGTCACTTTCTGCCCCACCCACTCCAGCAGCTCGCCACCCAAACGGGCCACCACACCGGCCGCCCCCCGGGTCACCAGCACCAGCGCCGGGCCAGAGAGAGTTGCAAGCCCGGCGACCAGATCGTCCTCACCGCTCAGCAGTTGCAGCTCCTCAATGGAGAGCTTGACCACATCCGCCTGCGCAATGGCATGACGCACCAACGGCAGCATCTCGGCGGGGTTGCCCCACACCTCGGGGCGCAGGTTGGGGTCGAAGCAAACCCGCCCGCCTGCCGTCTTGATGGCCGCCATGGCCTGCAGGCAACTGGTGCGCACCGGCTCGTTGGCGAGCGCGATGGAGCAGGTGAGCAACCACTGATCGGCATCGAAGCGGGGCAACTCATCCGGGGTGAGGAACTGGTCGGCACTGGGGCGCACCATAAAGGTGAAGCTGCGCTCCCCCTCGTCATCCAGTTCTACCAGCACGGTAGAGGTGCGATGGTCAGGATCGAGCCACAGTGCACCGATATCCACCCCCTCCCCGCTCAGGGTGTCGGCCATAAAGCGGCCGAACGGGTCAGCACCGACCCGGCCGATAAAGGCCGCATCACCACCGAGCCGTGCCACGCCGACCGCCACATTGGCGGGCGCACCACCCGGACACTTGAGGTAGTGCAACGCCCCTTCCGGGATCAAGTCCACCACCGCATCCCCCATTACCCACACACGATTCGTCACCTTGCTACTCCACTGCTGCATCGGATCCACGGTCAAACCCGAACTCTGTTCTGTTGGCTGGCATTATCAGCTAAACCGTTTTAGCCAACCAACAGATCTCGGCACCGGTTGCCATTTTTGTGATCGGGATAACGAACTAGAACCAGGTTTCCATCTGCACGCCAAAGTTCCACTCGCCACCGGCGGTGAAGTTGCTCTGGCCCATGGCATCGTCGCTGGCGTAGTTGTCGAGCTCGGAGGACCAGTCCATCCAGCTGGCGAACACCCGCAGCTCGGGCCGCTCGAAGAAACCGGCGGTCTGCGCCTTGAAGGTGGGGGCGAAGGTGAGCTTGGTGAAGTTGCCGTTCACCGCCTGGCGTCCCTTGTAGCCCTTTGGATCGAGATCCATGTATTGCCAGGCTGCCTCGTAGACCAGCTCGACGTTCTGGCTCAACACCTGCGCCACCCGGGTATTGAAGGTGAGCCAACGGTACTCGTCCCCTTTCACGTAGCGATCCTGACTCTGCTCGGCCAGCAGGGCCGGGGCAAAACGCCAGCGCGGATTAAGATCGGTGGCGCCAAACACGGCGACCCGCACCGCATCGGCGTCCGGCAGCAGTTCGCTGTCAGAGCCCAGCCCCTTGACCTCGGCCCCCAACCCATGACCGTACAGCACCGCCGCCTTGGCAAAACCGGGGTTGATGCCGAAGAAGCTCTCGCCGTGGTAGGCCAGCAGGGTGTGTGCCCCCTTGTCCGCCGCCTCGCTGCCCACCCCCTTGTCATTGATGCGGGCGTCATTGTCCTTGGCCGAGAGACCGTTCACCATCCACTGCCAGTTACCGACCCGGTTGTTCATGGTGAGGATATAGCTCTCGATATCGGAGAGACCGCTGGCGCTGATGTCGCCGTAATCCCGGCCATAGAGGGAGAAGTTGGCCTTCCAGCTATCGGCCAGCTGCACGTCGTAAACGCCGCCGCCGGTACCAGCCAGGAACACCACGTCGGAGTCGAGCCAGTGGATGTCAAAGTTATCCCGATCAAAGCGCTTGCCCGCCCACAGTACCGCATTCTTGAAGGGGCCGTAGAAGCTCGCCAGATTGCCGATCTCGGCAAACACCTGACGGGTATTGAGGCTCGAATCGCTGGCGGTCCAGTCGTTGCTGGTCTCCACCCCGTCCGCCAGCATCAGCTTGTAGCGGGCCCAGCTGCCATCCTCGAAGGTCTGGGTTTTCAGCAGGTTGGCCTCCATGTAGGTGTCATCCTCGTTGCCAAGGCGACCGACAGCCCCGCCCACGGATCCTGCCGGGGTGATGTAGGGGCCACCGCGCCCGCCGTTGCCATTACTGTTTACCAACAGGCCCGAGCGGGCATAGCCGTGAAACTCGAAGCCCTGGGCACCAGCGGTCTTCTCATCCACCTTCTGGCTGCGGTTGTCGGCCACCTGCGCCTGCTCGCTCGCCGCGCTCGCCTTCACTTCCGCCTGACTGGCACGGCTCTCTGCCGCTTCTGCTCTCGCTTCAGCCGCCTGTACCCGCGCCTCCAGCGCCGCCAGTCTGGCCTCGACACTCTCACCTGCAACACTCGCCTGCGCCGCCCACAGCGGACTGCTCATCCCCAATCCCAGCGCTACCGCCAGCGCCAACTTGCTCTTGAACATCATCATCTTCCTCACCTGTCATCTGTGGCCCGAACGGGCGCTGTTGTTATCGACAGCCAGAGCATAGCTAAACCAATTTAGCTAACTCAATACGACAACTAAACCGTTTCAGCAACAGTGTGAGCGGGATAACATTTGTACAGCAGGAATTGGCGGGAGTTGTGAGGAGGATCCCTCATCAGGATCCACTCAATAGGGCGGATCCTGGCGAAATGACGGGCAAAAAAAGAGCCAGCACAGGCCGGCTCTGTTTATTCGGGTCGCTGAAATCAGCTGGTCAGATCGTCGAAGAAGCGTTTCACCCCTTCGAAGAAGCCTTCCGATTTCGGCTTGTGGGTCTTGGCAGCAGCACCGCTGAACGACTCGTCCAGCTGGCGCAGCAGCTCTTTCTGCTGCTCGGTGAGGTTGACCGGGGTTTCGATCACCACCTTGCACATCAGATCCCCTACCTGACCAGAGCGCACTGACTTCACGCCCTTGCCGCGCATGCGGAACATCTTGCCGGTCTGGGTCTCCGGAGTGACCTTGAGCTTGACGCGGCCATCCAGGGTCGGCACTTCAATCTCGCCACCCAGGGCAGCTGCGGTGAAGCTGATGGGCACTTCGCAGTAGAGGTTGTTGCCGTCACGCACGAAGATCTCGTGCTCTTTGACGTGCACCTGTACGTAGAGATCCCCTGCCGGAGCTCCTGCTTCCCCCGCTTCCCCTTCGCCGGAGAGACGGATGCGATCGCCGGTATCGACGCCCGCCGGAATTTTCACCGACAGGGTCTTGGTGCGCTGGTAGCGACCTTCACCGTGGCACTTGCGGCACGGATCCTTGATGATCTTGCCGCGACCGTGACAGTGCGGGCACGCCTGCTGCACCGCGAAGAAGCCCTGACGCATCTGCACCTGGCCGGAGCCGTGGCAGGTCGGGCAGGTCTGGGCACTGCTGCCGGTGTGGGCACCGGAGCCGTTACAGACTTCACAGTGAACCAGGGTCGGCACCTTGATCTCCTTGGAGACCCCGCGTACCGCCTCTTCCAGCGTCAGCTCCATGGTGTAACGCAGGTCGGAGCCACGGGCCGGGCCACGACGGGCACCACCACGGCCACCGCCGAAGATGTCACCGAATACGTCACCAAACATGTCGGCGAAGTCGGCACCGCCGCCAAAGCCACCGTGGCCACCGCCACCCTGGCTCGGGTCGACACCGGCATGGCCATACTGGTCGTAACGGGCACGCAGGTTGGCATCGGTCAGGACCTCGTAGGCTTCCTTGACCTCTTTGAACTTCTCTTCGGATGCGGCATCACCCTGGTTACGATCCGGGTGATACTTCATGGCCAGGCGCTTGTACGCCTTCTTGATCTCGCGATCGTCGGCATCTTTCGCCACACCCAGTACTTCGTAGAAATCGCGCTTCGACATACTCATCCTGTGGTTACGCAGACGGGCGTTGGTTACCCAACGCCCGTGAATTCATTGACCAAGCCGATGGGCGAAGCGGACTCCGCCCATCTGGGTAGGGCTTACTTCTTGTCGTCTTTCACTTCTTCGAACTCGGCGTCGACTACATCGTCGTCAGCCTTGGCAGAAGAGGAGGACTGACCGGCATCAGCACCGGCTGCACCCTGGGCCTGAGCCTGCTGCTGGGCAATTTCCATCAGCTTCTGGGACGCTTCCAGCAGAGCCTGCTGTTTGGCTTCGATAGCAGCCTTGTCGTCACCCTTGATGGCCGCTTCCAGCTCGCTCAGAGCGGCTTCGATCTTGGTCTTGTCGTCGGCAGGCAGGGCTTCACCGGCTTCGGTGATCTGCTTGCGTACGGAGTGGACCAGACCATCAGCCTGGTTGCGAGCCTGTACCAGCTCTTCAAACTTCTTGTCCTCGGCCGCGTTGGCTTCGGCTTCGCGTACCATGCGCTCGATCTCGTCATCAGACAGACCAGAGGAGGCCTGGATGGTGATCTTCTGCTCTTTGTTGGTCTCTTTGTCTTTCGCAGAGACGTGCAGGATACCGTTGGCATCGATGTCGAAGGTAACTTCGATCTGCGGCAGACCACGCGGTGCCGGACGGATGCCTTCCAGGTTGAACTGGCCCAGAGACTTGTTGTCGCTGGCGCGCTTGCGCTCACCCTGCAGCACGTGAATGGTCACGGCAGACTGGTTGTCTTCGGCAGTGGAGAACACCTGGGACTTCTTGGTCGGGATAGTGGTGTTCTTCTCGATCAGCGCAGTCATCACACTGCCCATGGTTTCGATACCCAGAGAGAGCGGGGTGACGTCCAGCAGCAGTACGTCGGTCTTGTCACCGGACAGTACGGCGCCCTGGATGGCAGCACCCATAGCCACGGCTTCGTCCGGGTTAACGTCTTTACGCGGCTCTTTGCCAAAGAACTCGGCAACGGTCTTCTGAACCAGCGGCATACGGGTCTGACCACCAACCAGGATCACGTCGTCGATCTCGCCAACTGCCAGACCGGAGTCTTTCAGGGCGACACGAACCGGCTCCAGAGAGTCCTTCACCATGTCTTCTACCAGGGATTCCAGCTTGGCGCGGGTCACCTTGATGTTCATGTGCTTCGGACCGGTGGCATCTGCAGTGATGTACGGCAGGTTGACGTCGGTCTGCTGGGCAGAAGAGAGCTCGATCTTGGCTTTTTCGGCGGCATCTTTCAGACGCTGCAGAGCCAGCTGGTCGTTGCGCAGGTCGATGCCCTGCTCACGCTTGAACTCGTCTACCAGATAGTTGATGACGCGGTTGTCGAAGTCTTCACCACCCAGGTGGGTGTTACCGTTGGTCGCCAGTACTTCGAAGGTGGTTTCGCCTTCAACTTCGTCGATCTCGATGATGGAGATATCGAAAGTACCGCCACCCAGGTCATATACGGCAACCTTGCGCTCGCCCTTGACCTTGTTCACGCCGTAAGCGAATGCAGCAGCAGTCGGTTCGTTGATGATGCGTTTTACATCCAGACCGGCGATGCGACCGGCATCCTTGGTAGCCTGACGCTGGGCGTCGTTGAAGTAGGCCGGAACAGTGATAACGGCTTCGGTTACCGGCTCGCCCAGGTAGTCTTCAGCGGTCTTCTTCATCTTCTTCAGCACTTCGGCAGAGATCTGCGGCGGTGCCATTTTCTTGCCCTTCACTTCAACCCAGGCGTCACCGTTGTCAGCTTTGGCGATGGCGTACGGCATGATTTTCAGGTCACGCTGCACTTCTTCATCTTCAAAACGACGACCGATCAGACGCTTGATGGCGAACAGGGTGTTTTTCGGGTTGGTGATGGCCTGACGCTTGGCCGGCTGACCAACCAGGATCTCGCCATCATCGGCATAGGCAATGATGGACGGAGTAGTACGATCGCCTTCTGCGTTCTCGATCACGCGAGCAGTGTCGCCATCCAGAATAGCGACGCAGGAGTTGGTAGTACCCAGGTCAATACCGATGATTTTACCCATTTGACGAATCTCCAAATACTTTGAATAAACTGGCGAGGAACTCGCCTTAATGCGTTAACGGCTAGGTGGGGGCTGCCAATCTGGCTTTCAAGCTCCCGGCATCAAATTTTTTGTGCCGCCGCGGCCTTGCTACCTATATGGGGTCGCCGGACGCAGCTTCAAGTCCCAACCCTAAAAAACCACACCCTTTGTCATGGTTGCGCGGTCACGTTGAGCCGTAAAACCGGGCAAGATGAACAGGTGCTGCACTGCGAAACAAAAAGCCCGCCACAGGGCGGGCTCGGGCACCCACAGCCAATCAGTCGACCGCTTTGGCGATCATCACCATGGCCGGACGGATCACCCGACCGTTGAGGTCATAGCCTTTCTGCATCACTGCGATCACGGTGTTCGGCGCCACATCGGCACTCGGTACCATGCTCATCGCCTGATGGGCATTGGGGTCAAACGGCTGGTTGATCGGGTCGAGCGCCACCAGACCAAACTTGGCCACGCCGCTCTGCATGGATTTCAGGGTCAGCTCGACACCTTCGATCATCGGCTTGAGGGCTTCGTTCTCCTTGTCGGCCAGTTCGATGGCTCGCTCAAGGTTGTCCAGCACCGGCAGCAGTTCGTTGGCGAACTTCTCCAGAGCAAACTTGTGCGCCTTCTCCACATCCAGCTCGGTACGACGGCGCAGGTTCTCCATCTCGGCGGCGGTACGCAGGGCGCGTTCACGCTCTTCCGCTGCTTTTTGGATGGCGGTTTCAAGCTGCGCTTCCAGTTCGGCAATACGGGCCTGCTCGGCTGTCACTTCACTGTCTACATCGGTCGGCTCGACTGGCTGGGCTTCCACTTGCTCCATCGCTTCAACCTTTTGCTCTTCGTGGTTCATGACATCTCCAATTCCGGGGTTACTTATGAGGGCCCTGACGTCTGGTTGAGCGACCGGACGACAACAGACCGACTATGTTGGCGCTATTATGGGGATGCATCCCCGGCTTTCAAGGGGTAAAGGGCAATCAGGGTTGCTGAATAGCCGCAACCGTCGGTTTATCCGGGTTACCGCTCATCGTTTAACCAGTTGCCTCAAGGGGATAGCCACCCCCGTCACACGGGAAAGCGTCACAAGCGGAGCAAAGCACTGTATACTGGCCCGCAATACCCATCCCAGATCTGACTGACTATGGATTCTCCGTTCAAAACCATCGCCCTGATTGGCAAACCCCACCATGAGGGGGCCAACCAGACGCTGACCGGCCTGCATCAATACCTGACCGCCCGCGGCTTTCGGGTTCTGGTGGAGAGCCGGGTCGCCCAGACCCTGAGCATCCTCGATGAAAACGTGATGGATCTGGTGCAACTGGGCCAGCAGGCCGATCTCGCCATCGTGGTCGGCGGCGACGGCAACATGCTGGGGGCGGCGCGAGTGCTGTCGCGCTTCGATGTGGCGGTGATCGGGGTCAACCGGGGCAACCTCGGCTTTCTGACCGATCTCTCGCCACAAGATTACCTGCTGCCGCTGGAGCAGGTGCTCTCCGGTCACTACAAGAGCGAACACCGCTTCCTGCTGGAAGCCTCGGTCTATCGCCACGGCGAGCGCAAATCGAGCAATCTGGCGGTCAACGAGGCGGTACTGCACCCGGGCAAGATCGCCCACATGATCGAGTTCGAGGTCTATATCGATGGCAGCTTTATGTATAGCCAGCGCTCGGACGGCATCATAGTGGCCACCCCGACGGGCTCCACCGCCTACTCCCTGTCGGCAGGTGGCGCCATCCTCACCCCCAAGCTCAACGCCATCACGCTGGTGCCCATGTTCCCGCATACCCTCAGCAGTCGCCCCATCGTGCTCGATGCCGACAGCGAAGTACGGTTGCTGGTCTCACCGGACAATCAGGACGATGCCATGCAGGTCAGCTGTGACGGTCAGGTGACCCTGGCGGTCCACCCGGGAGACGAGATCCTCATCAAGAAGAGCCACCACCAACTTCATCTGGTTCACCCACTCGACTACAGCTACTTCCACGTGCTGCGCAACAAGCTCGGCTGGGGCAGCAAGCTGTTTTAATCGGCGCTGACCGACAACGGCATTGCCAGAGAGGGCGCCTGAATTGGCGCCCTTCTCTTTTCTGTCGTGGCAACATCCCCTGCACTCTCATATCCGTACCGCGTGCCAATAGTCAGTACCGCATTCTCATAACCATACCGCACTGGCGCACCTTTCCTGTACTAAAAATGACGGTGCCCTCTTTACTGTATATAATACCAGTATATACTGGATGCATACACAGTAATGTTGACCCATACAGGATAAGACCATGCTGACCCAGCTGACCGTCAACAACTTCGCCATCGTCAAGTTTCTCGAACTCGATCTGCAACCGGGCATGACCTGCATCACAGGGGAGACCGGTGCCGGTAAATCCATCGCCATCGACGCTCTCGGTCTCTGCCTCGGAGAGCGGGCAGAAGCCGGCATGGTGCGACCCGATAGCGACAAAAGCGAGGTCAGCGCCCGCTTCCTGCTCGACAACAACCCGGCCGCCCGCGCCTGGCTAGCCACCAACGAGCTGGAAAACGAAGGTGAGTGTATCGTCCGGCGAGTCATCTCCGCCGAGGGTCGCTCCCGCAGCTATATCAACGGCGTGCCCGTCCCCCTCACCCAACTCAAGAATCTGGGCCAGCTGCTGGTCAACGTACACGGTCAGCATGCCCACCAGATGCTGCTCAAACCCGACTACCAGCTCGCCCTGCTCGACGGTTATGCCGGTCACCATCTGCTGCTCGACGAGGTGCGCCAGCACTATCAACAGTGGCGCCAACTACAAAACGAACTGAACCGGCTCAAAGCTGAGCAGCAGCAGCGGGAGGCCCGTCGCCAACTGATCGAGTATCAGGTGCAGGAGCTGGACGAATTTGCCCTGCAACCGGGGGAGTTCGAAGAGATAGAAGAAGAGCACCAGCGTCTCGCCAACGGCACCGAGCTGATGCAGGAGTGCGGGGCTTGCCTCGATCTGCTCTATGACAACGAAGAGACCACTATCGCAGGGCTGCTGCAATCGGCCGTCGATCGGGCCGAGGGGCTGGTCAGCATGGACAGCCGCCTCAACCCGGTACTGGAGATGCTGAATGAAGCCCTGATCGGGGTGCAGGAGAGCCACAGCGAACTACGTAGCTACCTCGATCGGCTGGAGCTGGATCCCGAACGTTTTAACGAGCTGGAGGCCCGCCTCTCCAAAGCAATCAATCTGGCCCGCAAGCACCACGTCAAACCGGCAGATCTGGCTCAGTACCATCAGGAGTTGGCCTCTGATCTCGCTCGCCTCAACTCTGACGAAGAGCGGTTAGAGGGGATGGAAGATGAGCTGGCCGAAGCCCGTCAGGCTTTTGTCCAGGCCGCCGAGGCCCTGAGTCAGAGCCGTCAGCGTTACGCCCAGGAGCTGGGCGCCAAGGTAACCAGCAGCATGCACGAACTGGCGATGCCCGATGGCCGTTTTGCCATCGAGGTGCGCCCCGATGCCCAGAGCAGCCTCTCTCCGCTGGGTATAGATCGGGTGGAATTTATGGTCACCACCAACCCGGGCCAACCGATCCAGCCGCTTGGCAAGGTGGCATCCGGCGGTGAGCTGTCCCGTATCAGCCTCGCCATCGTGGTGATCAGCGCCCGCAAGATCTCCACTCCGACCCTGATTTTCGATGAGGTGGATGTGGGGATCAGCGGCCCGACGGCCGCCGTGGTAGGTCGCCTGCTGCGCCAGCTCGGGGAGTCCACTCAGGTGATGGTGGTCACTCACTTGCCTCAGGTGGCAGGCAACGGCCACCAGCATATGGTGGTGAGCAAGCATACCGATGGCAAAACCACCGAAACCCGGATGGATGCGCTCGACCAGAATGCCCGTCTCAATGAGCTGGCACGCCTGCTCGGTGGCGACCAGATCACTGACAACACCCTGGCCAATGCTCGCGAGCTGCTGCGCCGTTGAATCAGGCCAAAACGCCGATTTGCAGCGATGGCGACTGACAGGGCTGACCGAACATGCTGACTTCGCAGGCACAGGCGAGCGCCATAGCCTGCACAGTCAGCAATAGCCAATAGCCAATAGCCAATAGCCAATAGCCAATAGCCAATAGCCAATAGCCAATAGCCAACTGTGAGAACCGAACACGCGTCAGGATTACCGACCCAGATCAATAAAATGGCGAGTTAGGCGAAGCTGGCAGCAACATGGGAGTGGATCCGGTTGCCTTCATGTGGCGGATTTCGCATAGTGTTGCCCCCCTTTATGGGTATCCAATTGTGAGGCTTTGTCTATGATCCACGTTTTTGGTCACAAGAATCCTGATAGCGACAGTATCTGCAGTGCGCTGGTTATCACCGATTGGCTCAATGGCCAGGGCCGTCAGGCCACCCCATGGCGTCTGGGTGACCTGCGCACCGAAACCCGTTTTATTCTGGAGCAGGCAGGCGTCAGCGAACCCGAGTTGCTGACCAAAGATCTGACCGGTGAAGATGTCTGGCTGGTGGATTTCAGTGATCTGGAACAGGGTCCTGCCACACTGGCACAAGCCAATGTACTGGGTCTGGTGGATCACCACCGTCTCGGTACCCTGGTCACCCAGTCTCCGCTGGATGCCTGGATCCGTGCCGTCGGCTGCACCTGCACCATCGCCTTCGATCTGCTGAGCCAGCAAGGCACTGTGACCCGCAGCCAGGCTCGCCTGATGCTGGGCGCCATCATGAGCGACACCCTCTGTCTCACCTCGCCGACCACCACCGAGCAGGACAAGATCGCTTGTGAGCGTCTGGCACCGCTGGCCGAAGTATCGCTGGCCGAATTCGGCCAACAGCTGCTGATGGCCAAAACCGACCTGAGCGGCCTGACTCCAGCTCAACTGCTGCAGCAGGATGAGAAGGCATTCCAAGCCGAAGGGTTGAACTTCATCATGAGCCAGATCGAAGTGGGCAGCGAACAGCAACTGGCCGAGCACCTGCCAGCCCTGCAGCAGGAGATGGCCCAGCGCGTGGCGAGCGAAGGGCTCGACTTCTTCGTGTTGATGGTGACTGACCTGACTGCGGCTGCCAGCCGTATCTACTTTACCGAGCACGCCAAAGTACCGGCAGAGTCCAGCTACCACCCGGGCTTTGTCAGCCGCAAGAAGCAGGGTCTGCCCTGGGTGATGGATCTGCTGGCCAAGGCCTGATCTTCCCTCGCCATCACCTATTCCAAAGCCCTGCCTCTGCGCAGGGCTTTTTCATCGCCACCGCCAGCCGCACTCCCCCCTCTTGCTGACCATCTTGCTCACCACTGCGGTCTCTCGCTTACTCCTTTCACGGCTTATTGACAGTTAACGCCATAACTTTGCTTACATATTTGCGGCTGTTATTTATCAGGGCTTTGCTGCAGGATAATCGCCGCGCACAACCTTTTCCGTTTCCATTCAGGTGATCGATGAACATAACCCCCAAGCAGAGAACCCTGGCCATCACCATGCTGATCGCCGTGGTGCTCCTCGGCTGGCTGCTCTGGCCCAGTCAACCACCCAAGGCGATGCTGACCGCTCAGGTGACCCGCGAGGATATTGCCCAAACTGTACTGGCCAGTGGTGTGCTGCAGGCCGTGGAGCAGGTGGATGTGGGGGCCCAGGTCTCCGGTCAAGTCACCAAGCTGGCCGTCGAGGCAGGTGATCAGGTCAAGCAGGGAGACCTGCTGGCAGAGATCGATCCCTTGATTGCCCAGAACAACCTCAAGACGGCCGAGGCGGAGCTTGCCAGCAACCGCGCCCAGCTCAAGATCAAGCAGGCTCAACTCAAACAGAACGAGCTCGCCTGGCGGCGCCAGCAGCAGATGTTCAAGCAGGAGGCGAGCTCACGGGCCGATCTGGAGAGTGCCGAGGCCCTGTTGGCGGTCACCCGAGCCGAACTGCAAAACAGCCAGGCCAATATCGACAACGCCCTGATCAAAGTTGATCGGGCCAAGACCGAACTGGGCTACACCAAGATCCTGGCACCGATGGATGGCACCGTCATCAGCATTGTGACCCGTCAGGGCCAGACCCTGGCTGCCAGCCAGACGGTGCCGACCGTGCTCAAGCTGGCCAACCTCGAGACCATGACGGTCAAGGCGCAGATCTCCGAAGCTGATGTCACCAAGGTCAAAGCCGGCATGCCGGTCTACTTCACCCTGATCGGCGATCCGGATACCCGCTATCAGGGTACGCTTCGCGCCGTGGAGTTAGCGCCCACCAACATCAACGATCAGGCTACCACCGGCACCACCAGCAATGCGGCCGTTTACTACTACGCCCTGTTCGATGTGCCCAATCCCGACCATACCCTGCGGGTCGCAATGACCACCCAGGTGACCATAGTGCTCGGCGAGCGCAAGCAGGTGCTCACTGTGCCGCAAACCGCCCTCGGCAAGTCGTTGGGTGACAACGAGTATGAAGTCACCGTGATCAAGGAAGATGAGACGACCGAAACCCGTCATATCAAGACCGGTATGAAGGATGAGATCCGCATTGAGGTGATCAGCGGGCTGAGCGAGAAGGAGGAGGTGCAGCTCAATCACGGAGCCCCCGCCGACAATGATGAGATGGCGGTGATGCTATGAGTGAGCCCCTGAACCAGCTGCCGTGGATCCAGCTGAAAGGGGTCGAGCGACGCTACCAGAGCGGCGACAGCGAAGTCACCGTGCTCCACCCTCTTGATCTCACCATCACGGCAGGAGAGATGATCGCCATTGTCGGCGCGTCCGGCTCCGGCAAGTCGACCCTGATGAACCTGCTGGGTTGTCTCGATAGCCCGAGCAGCGGCCAGTATCTGTTTCGCGGTCAGGACACCGCGACCATGGATGCGCTGGCGCTGGCCCGGCTGCGCTGCCACCACTTCGGCTTTATCTTTCAGCGTTACCACCTGCTGCCTCATCTCGATGCCGCCGCCAACGTGGAGATCCCCGCCGTCTATGCCGGCACCAGTCGCCCGGATCGCCAGGCGCGCGCGCGTCAGCTGCTGGGCAGACTGGGTCTGGCCGATCGCAGCCACCATACCCCTGGCCAACTCTCCGGCGGTCAGCAGCAGCGGGTCAGTATCGCCCGGGCGCTGGCCAATGGCGGCGAAGTGATCCTCGCCGATGAACCGACCGGCGCACTGGATAGCCAGAGCGGCAAGGAGGTGATGGCGATCCTCAAGGAGCTGCACGCTCAGGGCCATACCATCATTCTGGTCACCCACGATATGAACGTGGCCAGCCATGCCGACCGGATCATCACTCTCAAGGATGGTCGGATTGAACAAGATAGCGGCCCCTGCCAAACGGCCGTGTTGGCTCCAGCCACCGCTGTAGCCCCTCAAAAAATAGAGCCCACTACAGGCGCCAAGGGCCACGACTGGGATCGTTATCGGGAAGCGGGACGGATGGCGATCCATGCCATGCTCGCCCACCGGATGCGCACCTTCCTCACCATGCTCGGCATCATCATCGGTATCGCCGCCGTGGTGAGCGTGGTCGCTCTTGGTCAGGGGGCGCGCGCCAAGGTGATCGACCAGATCAATGCGATGGGCACCAACACCATCGAAATCTTCCCGGGTAAAGGATGGGGCGATGAGAAGATGGCCAGCATCCAGACCCTCAACAAGGGGGATCTCGATGCCCTGTTGGGGCAACCCTATCTTGCGGGCGCCAGCCCCGAGATCGGCAGCTCCGGCCAGTTGCGCTACCGCAACAAGACCAACAGCGGCAACGTGACCGGGGTCGGTAACGATTATTTCAAGGTGAAAGGGATGACGCTGGTCAGTGGTCGCTTACTGGAGTGGCAAGATATCCAGCAGCGTGCCGCCGTCGCCGTGGTGGACAAAAAGAGTATTACCAGCCTGCTTGGCAAGGAGGATCCTGTAGGCAAGGTAGTACTGGTCGGCACCTTGCCGGTGCGGATTGTCGGGGTGGTTTCGCAGGAGACCGGCTTTGGCCCCACCAGCCAGTCAGTCAATATCTGGCTGCCCTACAGCGCGGTGATGAGTCGCCTCATCTCGCAGCACCACTTCAGCCAGATCACCATCCGGGTCAAAGACGGGGTACAACCGGCACTGGCCGAGCAGGCGGTGATCGAGTTGATCACCAAGCGTCACGGGGTGAAGGATTTCTTCACCTTCAGTAGCGACAGCATCATCAAATCGGTGGAGAAAACCACCGCCACCATGACCCTGATGGTCTCGGCCATCGCGGTGATCTCGCTGATCGTCGGCGGGGTGGGCGTGATGAACATCATGCTGGTGTCAGTGGTCGAGCGCACCCGCGAGATCGGCATTCGCATGGCCGTGGGCGCCCGCCAGTCGGATATTTTGCAGCAATTCCTGATTGAAGCCGTGATGGTGAGCCTGCTGGGGGGTATCTTCGGCGTCGGCCTCTCGCTAGGCATTGGTGCGCTCTTTGCACTGCTGGTGGACTCCATCAAGATGCAGTTCTCGCTCTTCTCCATCCTGATGGCCTTTGGCTGCTCGTCACTCATCGGGATCCTGTTTGGTTACCTGCCGGCACGCAATGCGGCGCGGCTCGACCCTGTTGTCGCACTGGCGAGGGAATAACAATGCACAAACTCTCCTGGCTGGCTCTCTCTATGGCCCTCAGCGGCTGTAGTCAGCACAGCACCTATCAAAGACCCGAGCTGGCGATCGCCCCTGCATGGCAACAGGCAGAGGGCGCCCAACTGGCTGCGCAGGCTGGCCTCTGGTGGCGGGAATTTCATGATCCCCAACTCGACAAACTGGTCGAGGCGGTTCTAGCCGCCAACCCGGACATGCATGTGGCGGCCCTCAAGCTCAAAAGCGCCAGACTGGGCGCCGAGCAGGCCGATACCAACCTCACCCCCTCGGTCAATGGCACTATCGCAGCCAGTGGCAACAAGGATCTGAAAACCGGCAAAGGCACCAACAGTCTGGGCCCCTCGCTGAGCCTCAGTTACGAAGTGGATTTGTGGGGCAAGCTTGCCTCGGTGCGAGATCAGGCAAGCTGGGAGGCGGCGGCAAGCGAGCAGGATCTCGCCAGCACCCGACTCCTGCTGATTGGCAATACTCTGGAGCAGTATTGGCAACTCGGCTATCTCGGCTCTGCCATCGCACTCGGAGAACAGCAGCTGGCCAACCTGACGCGAACCGAGCAGCTGACCCAAACCAAATACCAGGCAGGCGCCATCACCCGACTCGATCTGGCGCAGGCACGCCAGCAACTGGCAGGCAAGCAGGCTGAGCTGGCCTCCCTCAAGGCGCAGCAGGAACAGGCTCGCAATGCCCTGCGTCTGTTGCTGGGCCGCAGCAGCGGGCCGCTGGAGTATGCACCCGCTTCCCTTGCAAAGCAGGCCATTCCTGAACTTGCGGTGGGTATTCCGGCCGATGTGCTGGCCCGCCGCCCCGATGTCAAAGCGGCCGAATTGAGGCTGCGCAAGACGCTGGCTAAAGGGGATGAGATCCGCACTAGCTTCTACCCCAGCCTGACCCTGACCGGCAGCGCCAGCACCGCATCCGATAGATTGGCGCAAGTGCTGCAAAATCCGGTCGGTACGCTGGGAGCCAGCCTTGCCCTCCCCTTCCTTGAATACAACCGCACCCAGCTCGCCATTGAAAGCTCGGAGCTGGATTACCAGATCGCCGAAACCGAGTTTCGCAAGCAGCTCTACACTGCACTGGTGGAAGTGGAAGACAATCTGGCCGCCCGCCACTATGGCCAGCAGCGACTCGATTATCTGCAGGAGCAGCTGAGTTATGCCCGGGAGGCCGAACGACTGGCCAAGGCTCGCTTCCAGGCGGGTGCGACCGGCGTGCAAGCTTGGCTTGATGAGCAGAACCGACTGTGGGATGCCCAGCAGAGCCTGCTGGCACAGCAAAAAGAGCAGCTCACCACCACAGCCAAAATCTATCGCGCCCTGGGTGGCAGCGATAGCGTGACGCCCCGATAGCGCTTCACCTGGCTATCCCCCACTCTGCCTACAGAGTGGGGAATATCATCGCCATAGACCATACAGAATTTCCTCTCCCACACTGCAGCCGAACTTCATTGCCCATTATCAGGGGCAGTCATGGCAGCGCAGCCAATTACATGCATCGGCGACCCTGAATATACCGGCCATACCTTGCGGCTCTCTCTATACCTAACGCCCCCTGACCGGAGATAACGATTACCGGATATTCCATCAGCAGAGAGCTCTACTCTTGCCGAACGACGCACCGTGAATCGTGAATCGTGAATCGTGAATCGTGAATCGTGAATCGTGAGAAACATATCCGAAGCTCGTATCAGCACAACGCATACAAATAGCGATATCGCGTTGGTGAGCCACAGGACAAAATTAATCGTAAACAACGAATGATATTGAGTAAAGGAACTGCGGGTAAGGCGAGAGAGAAAGGATACAAACGAGGAATGCAGATAACAATGAGGTGGAAATACTGGTTGGATAACCACGAGTAAAACGGCAAAAATAATGCCGCCCGAGGGCGGCATTATTCAATCTCTGAACCTGACGAATTAGATCAGGAAATCGTTCAGGTCTTTACCCAATGCGACTTGAGCAGCAATGGCTTTCGGCATACGGCCTTGACCGGTCCAGGTTTTTTCCTGGCCATCTTCTTCGTACTTGTATTTAGCCGGACGCGGAGCTCGCTTGCTCTTGGCAGCGCCAGTTGCAGCAGCCGGAGCAGCGGCAGTCGCCAGTAGCTCACGAGGATCAATACCAGCCTGCTGCAGCATTTCGGTGAATTCATTCAGCTTGCGCTGACGCTCTTCCTGTTCAGCACGCTCCTGTTCAACAGAATCGGCGCGCTCTTGGTAAACCAGGTCAAACTTCTCTTTAGCTTCCAGCAGTTGCTCAAACGGCAGCTCACGAACAGCCGCACGCAGACTGCGAATGTTCAGCAGAACTTTCAGAAACTCGTTCATTATTTCCTCACAAAAAGTCGGTCACAGGGATTACCGTGTCAGAATAGCATGGACAATTGATAACAACATACCGTTTTCTGTATTTACACTCCTTTTTTTTATTTTTCACTCACCATACTCTCTTGACGCGAAGCGTGATAACAAATCAATGCTCAGTTGTGATTGCTATACAATCTGACAGATGATGATCTCAGATATTACAGGGCTCATTAATATCCCACTACATGCAGTCAGAAGATTCTCTTTATAGTGACACCCGATATGCCCTCCCCCCCGCCCAGTTACCCATCAAGCAAGGTGAAATAAAAAAGCCACAAAGCAATTCCTCAGCAACGACGACTTAAAAGGCCATAATTTTTATCCATAAAAATCATGAACTTACAACATCAACCCATATATCTAAAGACAAATAAACAATCTGTTTTTTAACATAACCGATCTTACCCGGTTGTTAAATTACGCTAATTTGCGCGAGCATTACTTTGTGCCGATTGATCAACACCACTGATCACCGGTATAGCTACAGAGCCACTCAGCAGAGGTTCCGCAGGATAGAGTCTGAGCGCTTCCAGACGCATCGCATCGGCTGCCTCTTTGCGACCCAGAGCGTTAAGTGCTGTCACCATATTGGCGTATATATTAGCTCGTGGTGTATGAAGTACGAAGTCCTGCCCCCACTCCAGATAAGCTTCCAGTTCATCCTTGTTGTTTGTCTGCAAACCGACCATCAGACGAACCGAGTTCACATCAAATTCAACTCGTGTCAGCCATGCCATAGGATTGATAATCTCCAGCAAGAGCGTCGGCTCCTTATAACCTCCCCGCTCGTATTTGGTGACGACCCAGGCAGTATGAAGGGCTGTCAGCATAAATGGGACAATCAATAGAGGGATAGCTATTGCCATAAATCGGAGCAACAACCAGGGTCGATACTCAATGTCCAACCACGATGGGCTACCGCAACTCACGAAACGGGTTTCTTCAATCTCGGTGTCAACGACATAGATCAGCGTCAGCAACAACCACCACAACACGATTGCATGGTAAAGGGGATATTCCGTCTGAGTATGGAGCAATATCGGTGTCACCAGGGCAAGCAGTGCCATGGCATTTACCCAACGCACCTTCGTCAGGCGCCACAATAATGCGCCCCCCATAATCACCATACCAACCATGGGAGCCACCCCTCCCTCAACAGCCCAATAAAGGAATTCGTTGTGGGGATGGTCAAGATTGTACTCAATCTGCACCATAGATGGATTCAGCGCCTTATCAGCCATGTAGTGATGGAGAAAAACAGATTCAAAACTGCCGTATCCCCAACCACTCCATGGTGCTTCGGCAATCAGCTTGGCTGCATAAGGCCAATAAATAGATCGCATACCACCAGATTGATAAATCTCCAACCCGCGCTTTGCTCCTGCCATCCAGTACTGTGATAGCAGGCCAAGGGCCACCGCAAAAATAACCAGCGCCAACATACGCCATAGCACTCGATGGCGATGGAGTTGCGGTATCAATAAAAACAGAGCTAGCAGACCGCCAAGTTGACCCACTCGGGATTGCAAAACAACCAGCAACAGTGTTGCTGATAGAATGACGCCATAGCGCAGAGCCATCAGAAAACGACCACCCTCTCGGCGTAATTCCAGCCAAATAGCAAGGGCAAGACCAGTTGCCATAAAGGTTGCCATCACGTTTGGCTGTTGAAAGATCCCGTAAGGACGATTGGTTTTAGTGTCGTAGCCAATCCAGTTACCGGGTGTCAACAGATAGAACTGTATCAGACCGAGCAAAGCCTCCATCGCGATCGCTATCAGGACGATATAGAGCAAGCGATCACGCTGCAACCGATTGAAGCGCCATTGATAGAGCCCGAATAAAAACAGCAGACCAGCAAAAAGCCCCAATAATCTTGGAATGGCATAATCCCTGAGTGCAAAACCTGGATAGAACATCGGCAGCAGTAGCAAGAGTGCCCCTATCCATAAGCCCGCTTGTAATGGAGAAAAGAGCAGACGCTGGCGTAACGTCACTTGCCACAATCCTAATCCAATAGCCAGCGAGGCAAACACCCATCCCCATGCGTTAAAGGGTAGATATAGCCCTGCTCCTCCCGGGTTGTGCATAAAAAAATGCACTCCAAGTAACCAGTATAATGAAGATAAAATCCAATACAAGTTGCTCATATATTATTTCCGTATACTCAACGAGCCCCAAACCCTGTCAGCATTGTTTTAATAGTTTTGATTACTATTAATAGATCAAGCCAAAGCGAAAAGTTTCTAATATAATAAAAATCATATTCTAATTTTATACGAGTACTATCTGTATCAGCTGAGTAGCCATGCATCACCTGAGCCCATCCACTTATACCAGGACGAACCATATGACGATACATATAGAATGGTAATTCAGACTCAAACCTCTCCACAAAAAAACGCTGTTCAGGTCGTGGACCAATCAAGCTCATATCCCCTTTAAGAACATTAAAGAATTGCGGGAGCTCATCAATTCTATATTTACGAATAAAATGACCAACACGAGTAATCCGTTTGTCAACTTCCTGAGCAAAATATGCATTGTCTAATGATGAACTGTCATGCATACTACGGAATTTATATATTACAAAATCTTTATTACCCAGCCCAACTCTCTTTTGCTTAAAGAAAGCAGGGCCAGGGCTTTCCAGTTTTATTAATATTGCTGTTATCAATAACACCGGCATAAAAAAGGGGAGTGCAATTATAACAACCAAAAGATCAGCTAGTCTTTTTAAAAAGAAATAAAACAACGAGGGAATAGCGGAACCCAAATCATTTTCATATAATTGCTCAACACTGACTCGGCCTGTTAATGATGCATATATAGTTTTGCTGTGATAGATTGGTATCCCTAACAAAACGAAATCAGTTAATAACTTTTGCCATTCACTCGTCAAATCAGATGAGTGAAAATCAGCAACTACGGCACTACCACAAAACAGAGAAAAATCAGGTTTGTGAAGAATATTCCATTCAACAGCAGTCAAGGCACACAGTTTCTGATAATTACCAACCGGGATGATAGAATACTTAACCTTGCCAGATCGTGCCCCTAAATAATAAATAAGCCAGCAAGACACTAAAGCCAGTATATACGAGCTTATAATTACTGGCCTACTATACTCAAGACGAAACAGCAGCAACACACCGAACAATATTCCATACACCGCGGTTACTGTTGGAATCATATAAGATAAAGCATTAACTCCAGGATAGCAAAGCACTCGACTCAGGAAAAAACCAGCAGTAATACATGTTATAAAGATGCCTAAAAGTGAATTTATCTTTACATCATCAAGGGTATTCCAAAAATCCCCTCCCCAAAACAAAAATGCAGGTAGTAATGTTGATATCAAGGATGTAAAAAAGAACGTTATAGTATAATTAAACCGTACAAGGTCATACCAACGACCACCATATGGATAATAGCTATTATTTATCATGAAAAACTCATTTAGTTATCAACCAAAGGGGTGAGCGCCATCGATATGCTGAGCCAATATATCAAAATATATGCCAATGATTTTTTTTTCATCGAATCTGGCACTGACTAATTGCCTCCCAGCATTACCCATCAAGGTTCTTTGAGCTGTAGTCATTCGTATGAATGTCATCATCGCATCAGCCAATGATGAAACATTTCTAGCTTGACAGAGTAACCCGGTTTTCTCATGTAGCAGTACATCTCTACATCCAGGAACATCGGTAACAATAATTGGCTTTGCCATTGCAGCAGCTTCGATCATAGTTCTTGGCAATCCTTCGCGATAAGAAGGTAACACAATACAATCACTTTCCATTATGAAAGGCCTAACATCATGTGTAGTACCGAGATATTCCAGCACACCGTCATTGATCCATTCATGCAACTGTGCATATCCGATCGCTCGTGGGTTATCAGCCTGAACATCGCCTAACAATTTAAACTTTATGTTTGGATGACTAATGTGAATCTGCTTTGCGGCTGCTACATATTCTCCAATCCCCTTATCCCATAACAACCGCGCAATGAGCAAAAAACTAACCGAGTCATCTTCAGCAAATTTCTCTGAAGGATAAAAAACACTCAAATCAACGCCCTCGCCAGGCAGTAACAGAGTCTTTTTTTCATCTACCAACTGTCTTGATACAAATTCAAGGCGATCATCTTCATTTAAGAAAATGACTAGCTTAGGATATTTAAAAGTGAATTTATAAAGCAATCTTACTACTTTAGGCACCCAACCATCATTCATAAAAGCATATCCTAACCCAGTAGTTATAGCCAAGGCAGGTGTGCGACAAAGATGTGCAGCAAAAGAACCATATATATTTGGTTTTACCGTATAATGGATAATTAAATCCGCATTAATTCTCCTATATATTCTTACGAAATCAAATATTAATTTCAGCTCAACAATTGGGTTGACTCCTTTAGGGGATAGTGCCAACGGTATAAATGAACACCCCAAATCACAGAGCGAAAAAACTGTATTATCAGGTGGAGCAACAATGGTTATGCGATATCCATGTTGTATAAGTGCAGATAATAATCCGCGGCGAAAATTCCACATTGACCACGCGGTATTGCTCACCATACAAAGATGTTTGCTCATGTGTAGTCCTGGTACAAATTTAACCAACGCAGACAGATCGTCTCTATTGAATAATGGTTAATAACCCGAGTCCGAGCCTCCTTGGTCATCACCTCTCTCTCAAGCGGCGAGAGCATCATAGCCTGCTCAATCGCGGTAAATAGCTGCTGACTATTTTTAGAGGGGACAAGCAATCCAGCAGAGCCAACCACTTCCCTCACTCCACCACAATCGGTGGCAACCACTACCCGCTCAGTAGCCATAGCTTCAGCCACAACTAAACCAAACCCCTCCCAAGCGGATGACAACACAAAGATATCTGCTGCACTCATCCAATCTTCAACATCATAGCGCAGCCCCAAGAAATGAACTCGCTCGCTAATCCCTTGTGCGCTAGCTATTGTGGTTAAGTATTCTTTTTGCTCACCCTCACCTATAATGACTAACTTAATATTATTGAATCTCGAAGATAACATCGCAAATGCAACAAGCAAATTTGTATAGTCCTTGGCAGCGGTCAGTCTACCTACCGAAATTAACAATATGTTATTGTCATCAATCCCAAGCTGAGAGCGTAATTTATTTCTGACTGTGGCATTAAAATAAAAACGCTCCGTATCAATACCGTTATACATGACTTTCATTCGCCCGGCAGATACCGCACCTTGTTTAATAAAAGCCTCAACTGCCTCTTGGCTTACATTTGTGTTAAGATCACATAACCTTTCGGTAAATCGGTATGCCAATATCCGCCACCCCCCCCCCTCATTAACACTATGCGCAGAGCAGATAAGCTTCGGAAATGACACAAATAATCGTAACAACCGAGCAAAAATATTTGCATGCACCATATGGCTATGCACCACATCCGGTTTATATTGATTAAGTAACCTGATCGCCTGCCAGTATGCTTTGAAAATACTAAATGGAGTTTTCCTCATCTGCAATAAAACGATGTCTGCTGCAGTCGAATGTGGGCGATTGCTAATTTCACCGGTCATCGAGATAATTAATATATGGTGGCCCAACCTAATAAATTGATCTGCCAAATCGCACACTTGTCGTTCAGCCCCCCCCATACCAAGGCCTGTGATTACCATCGCAATTTTCATGCTATTTCTTCAACCAACAGTAAAGAATGCACTGGAGACTTCTGACACATGCTTTGACCTTGCCGAACAATCGAGTATCTCGGATCACCTGGTCTCGATAAAACAAACCAAAACCACATGGATTACTTCTTAGATTTTTTTTAAAATTTGAGGTGTAGCCATCAGGAAGATATTCACACAAGTATATTACTTGGTCTACATAAAAAACTATCTTACCTATATCGGCAATTTTATTCCATATATATAACTCTGGTACAAACTTTTCGCCCGGGAACTGAGGAAAAGGAAACTCACGCATAACATTAGTGCGAAAAACATAAGCCAGGTCACCTTTTAATATATGCCCTGCCATGATGGGCTGCATTATCATTGACTTGCTCCATGCGGTGTCGGAGATACCAATTATATGACCAGATAATGTTGCTTTTCTAAAACACATCCCAACAAATTCCGAGCCAATATGATTCATAACATCATATAGCTTGGCAACAGCATCACCAGTTAATAAGTCATCACTATCCACAATGATAATCCAATCACCGGTCGCATGAACCACACCTTCATTTATAGCGCGATGCTTCCCTCCATTTTCTTTATAAAAATAATTGATTGAAAAGTCAGATTTAACTCTATAATCAAAAATAAGCTCGGCGGTACCATCAGTGCTACCGTCATCGATTACAAGCCATTCAAAGTCCCGCCTTGTCTGCTGACACAAACTGTCATACAACCTTGGTAAAACATATGCTCTGTTATAAGTTGGCGTCATTATTGTTATCATTGCACGACCTTACACACGCAACCTTTATATTGATGAATGAAGTATATCGACATCGTCGCAGCCATCATCAAAAAAGCATTAGTTATGTAAACGATGTAAATGTCACCGGAACGAAATACTTTTAGCAACAACCAATAGTTGAACATGCTTATAATTAAGAGAAAGAACCACTTGCACATTATCAAAAAATATTTTTTGTCACGGTATAACCGTTGCATTAAAACGCTATCCACAGCGAAAAAAGAAAGCGCAGGCAACATCATAATGGCTAATTCTGCTGCTAACTCATAATCTTTTCCAAAGATAAAATAGACAATTTCATGTAGCCATAACCAACCCATTAATTGCAAGATACATGCAACTAATAACAGCCCTAAACAGACCGTATGTATTTTTTTTACTCTGCGCCCATATAACATCATTGGGGCTATAGACTGCACAACTATACCAAGTACAAGTACGCCCTGTTCTAGCATTTGACTAGCTACGCCATACATGGCTAGTTGTTCATACCCTAAGTAATGCTCGATGAAAAAGCGATCAATCCTCATATAAATCAGCATCAGCATTAATGGAACCCAGAGCGCCCCACCTCGACTTAACATTACCACTGCCACTTTTTTATGCCAGTCCCAGATGCCACCTCTAAAATAAATAACACAACTCAGTGACATAGCTAAAAACATTGCTTCTATTGCCCTGCTTGAATAGATGATGACATAAGATGAAAGTAAAAAAGCGAGGCTTACCAAAAGCACCCTTAATAATAAAATTGCAAGACGAATCGCTACAACAACACCTATATTTGTGGTGGCCTGATAGTAGTTGGCTATTACTGAAAATGGTTCATTAAAAATGAGCGCCAGTGCCAATAGCATCAGCATTAATCTTACATCTTGATCTGCGACAATAAAATTTGCGTAGATTAATGTGACAAGCAAAGCAACCAAAGCGAAAAGTAGACGAAAAACAAATACTGAAGATAGTATCTTCCAACGCAAATGAGGATGCCGAACTAATGCCGGAACAACAACTTCCGAGCCGGCAATCAATGTAACTGATGACAATAAAATGACGGCATTAAGCGAATATAGCCATTTCCCATATAATGACACACCGAGTAGATGACTAATTACCCCCTCGCAAAAAAAAACCAACCCAATGGTCACCATTTTTTCAAATAATAGAATACTAACATTAGTAATAATTGCGGCATATTCTCGATAAAATGCCACAACCAGGCCTAATCGCATCCAAGTTGCCTCATTATAGAAACAGGTAACTCAATTTCTAGCCAGCAAAAAATTAACATTGTGTACTGGTAGCTTCACGATGTTCTCCGTTATTGTATGCTGCTTCGCTAGCCACACCAGATCACAGATACCATCCGTCGGTTCGAATGCAGCAGGAGCATGCATCAGGATCTCGCGCACTTGCTGTTGATCAAAACGGTGACAAGCATCATCCAGCGAGGCCAGCAAGGGGCGCAGTCGGGACCAGGGCAGCCAGCTCTCTTGTGCCACCATGATCCTGGGGTGTTCGGTTCCTCTGGCATCATCACCAATCAGTAACTCTTCGTAGAGCTTTTCGCCCGGCCGCAACCCCGTCACCTCTATGGCGATATCACCATCGGGACGCTGCTCATCACGCAGTGTCAGGCCGCTGAGGCGTATCATGCGCTTCGCCAGTTCCATGATCCGTACCGGTTGACCCATATCGAGCACAAAGACGTCGCCCCCCTCCCCCATGGCGCCAGCCTGGATCACCAGCTGGGCAGCCTCAGGTATGGTCATGAAGTAACGGATAATATCGGGGTGAGTCAGAGTGATGGGCCCCCCCTTATCTATCTGCTGTCTGAATAACGGCACCACTGAGCCGGAAGATCCAAGAACATTGCCAAAACGCACCATACAAAAACGGGTGCTGTGCTTCTCGCGGGTCAAGGCTTGCAAGATCAACTCGGCCAGACGCTTGCTGGCCCCCATGGTGTTGGTTGGCCGCACGGCTTTATCGGTAGAGATCAGCACGAATGTTTCCACCCCAGCCTCAATGGCCGCCTGTGCCGCATAAAGAGTGCCGAATACATTGTTACGTACCCCTTCAATGATGTTGAACTCAACCAGAGGGACATGTTTGTAAGCAGCTGTATGGTAGACGGTCTGGATCCTGAAGCTCTGCATCACCGTCTTGAGACGATGCTGGCGCTGCACTGACCCCAGTAACGGCACCAGATCCGTTTCGATTTCTTCACGCTGACACTGCTCCCGCAGGTTTTTGTGCAGGACATAGAGGGCGTATTCGGATAGTTCGAACAGTACCAGGGTGGATGGCCGACACCGCAAAATCTGGCGGCAGAGCTCAGAACCAATAGAGCCACCGGCACCTGTCACCATAACCGCTTTGCCTGTGATATTGGCTTCCATTAATTTTGTCACCGGCTCTACCGGGTCTCTGCCCAACAGATCGTCGATGGAAACCTCATTAAGCTGATCTATGCGAGCCGAGCCATTGACAAGATCGGCCATCCCCGGGATGGAAAGCACTTCGCAAGAGAAGGGCTCAAGTGCATTGATCACCTCCTGACGACGCGCTCTAGTGCTGCTCGGCATGGCCAGCAAAATCTTCTGTACCCCATGGTGGTCAATCAGGGCTGGCAATTGAGCACTGTGATAAACGGTACAGCCCTGGATCACGCATCCCTGTTTGGCGGGATCGTCATCAATAAAGGCGACGGGATAAAACTCATTACCTTGCAACAAGGCCATTTGCAGCTGTCGACCCGAAGAACCCGCTCCATAGATCAACACCTGGGTACGAGCCAGACGGGTGGTATTGAGCAGCGCTCGGAAAAACAGCCGCACACCACCGACCAGCAACACCAAAAAGGAGAGATAGATAACAGATACCGTTCTGGGCAGAAAGATATCGAAGTAAAACGCAGAGAGAACAAAGAAACAGGTTGAAAGAAATGCCCCTAGCGAGATTGTCCATAAGACCCTAAAGCTGACATATCGGAGTACTGCGCGATAGAGCCCCAGCCGTACAAACAAACTGATGCTGACAATGATAATTGCGCCAAGGAGTGCCCAGTGATGAGGGCTATCGATGGGCCAGTTATGTTCAAGCCGGATCCAGTACGCTCCCCAATAGGTCATGGTGATCAAGAGCATATCAACGGCGACAGAGATGACACGCTTACTGGATCGTGATAGGGAGCCCAGACAAGTCAGTAGCCAGCCCCCTCCGGGTAAAAGCTCATTTTTCATTCTGGTACTCCTGCATTCAGGTGATACGCAAGAAAGGCTAACGGCAAGTAGGCAATGACCAGACCGATCACACCATCGAGCTGGCCCAATACAATCATGACAGCGATCGGCGCAAGCCATAGGCTATTTATAAGAAGCACAGCCAATGTCACGTTTCGATGACTTTGCCAACGTCTCGCCAGATATTGATAGCCATGAGTACGATGCGCCTCGCTCAGACGACATTTCAGACGATAGCGATTCAGTAACGTCCAGGTCGCATCAACCACAAAGACTCCGAGCATGACGAGCCATGCCCACAGGAATTGAGATGAAGAAGCAGTATCCAGCAGCATCAGGGAAGCCAGCATCAAGCCAAGAAATCCGCTGCAACCATCTCCCATAAAGATCTTGGCGGGCGGAAAATTCCAGCACAAGAAGCCAGCAGCCGAAATCCCCAGTAGCAGGATCAAACTGGCAGACGACCACACTCCCCCAACCAGATAGTGAAATAACGCCATGAACAGACAGACTACAACGGCTTCACCTGCCGCCAAGCCATCGATGCCATCCATAAAGTTGTAGAGATTGATAAACCAGATCACCCCCAGCCAGGCCAGCAGGTAACCAAACCAGGCAAGATCCAGCTGCCAACCAAAGAAGATCAGCGCAGGCAAACCATTAACCGCAGATACCACCAGAGCTGCCGCCATGCTCTGCACAATCAGGCGGGTTCGAGGCTTGAGAGAGATGTGATCATCGATAAAACCAACCAATGCAATGCCCAGCGCCGCAGCCCATATCAATGCAAAGCTGCTCTGGGATATGCCGAAGGGCAGTGGGATCAGGGTGACAAACAACGGGGCTGCCAGCAGAAAGGTCGCCACGATAGCCATGCCACCGCCTCTCGGGGTAGGCACCTGATGCGAACTGCGATGATTGGGTTGGTCAAGCAAGCGGGTCTGGGCGTAGCGCCTGAGCAGGCCGGTCATGGTGATTGAAAGAAAAAGACAAAATATCGACAACAAAACAAATGCCAGCATCAAGACGACTCACTATGGATTGACGCCATCAGAGATAGGGTCTGAGAGAGCGAATAGGGTGCCGACCATTGTAATCGGCTCTGAGCCTTGTGGGTATCCATTTCCAGAGAGCCATAAATCCGTTGTAGCTTGGCATCAATCCCCAAACAGCGTCCAAGCACTCTTATTACTCTTGGTGGGAGATAAAAGAGCCGACAGCTAACTCCTTCTGCTTCTGCAATCGCCGCCAACAACTGAGACGTCGACACTGCGACAGGATCTGCGACTAAAAAGACCTGGTTCACTGCGGCAGGGTGCGCCATCGCATGGGCAATGAAGTCACACAGATTAGGTAACGCCAACAGGCTACGCGCATTGGTCAAACGGGCAAAGGGTAGCGGGATCCCTTTGTGCACCCAGGTCATCATGCTGGCAAAGTTAGCCTTCACTCCTTCTCCATAGATAAGAGGAGGACGAATGATGGTTACAGCCATACCACACTCTTTCGCGAGTGCCATCAGCCCCTGTTCCGCCTCATACTTCGAGCGTCCATAGGGATCTTCTGGCGGACTCTGCACATTCTCATCAAATGGCTTGCCTGGCTCGGTCTGCTCGCCGTTCACTTTGATCGAGCTGATAAAGATGAAGCGCTTTACACCGGCCTCTGCCGCCTGCCGAGCAAGCGTGAGGGTGCCCTCTGTATTCACCGCTCGAAATGCTGCCAGGGGATCTGTCGCTGTATCCGACATCACATGCACCCTTGCAGCACAGTGAACAACCACATCCACCTGTTGCAATTGGGCTGTCCAGTTGGCATCCGCAGTCAGAGAGGGAGCCTGAACATGGTAAGAAGCCAGCGGGTGACTTCGCACCGCGCCTTTCACATTAGCTCCACATCTAATCAGGTGTTCACAGACCGCTTTACCTACAAATCCGTTGGCACCTGTGACCAAGACTGTACTTTTGATATCTGCCATTACCGCCAACGCCAACCGTGAATATTGAAGAAAGTCACCATGGAACGCCCAAACATCCAGATGTGGCGCCAGCCTTTGCGGGATGCATGCCCACCGTGATGAACGACCTTCACCTGAGGGACATAAGCAATCCGACTGATCTTTCCTGCCCGCAAACTGATGTCAAAATCTTCAAAATAGAGGAAAAACCGAGGGTCAAACCCTCCGAGCTGCTGCAGAACATCTGTGCGAAACAGCATAAAACAGCCACTTACAATCGGTGGGTCCCATAGCACGTCATGATTGTTGAGCTGATCTGCCATCTCATATTTCGCCAAGCGCGTCTGGAATAACTTCTTCACAAACGCGGGCGCAAAACCACGCAGCAATAAATCAAATACGGTTGGATAGCGTTTACAAAGCCGTTGTACCTCACCATTTTCCCATGTAGCGAAAGGCGTCAATAATCCACAATCCGGATGTTGCTCCATAAACTCGAGCGCATTTTTCAGTGCATCTGGAGCAACTTCAAGATCCGGGTTAAGGATGAGGTGGTATTTTAAACTGCTATCATATCGCATGGATTGATTGTGTGCGATCCCAAAGCCAGGGTTATCATCACGGCCAATATATTTTATTGAGTTAAAGCATTGGATGGATTCTATATATTCTTTAATTTTTTTTGATGGTTGACTACTATTATCAATAACAACTAGGTTAGTGGATAAATCATGATGATTAAATGAGTTCAACGCATCAAAAAGCTTATCAAAAACTGTACCTAACAATATCTTATCAGGATTAAATAACACCATTGATATTAAGAGCAACGTTGAAAAACCTCATCAAACAACACAGCGAAACGATCACTCCATCTGGGCACTCTTGCTTTCATATGGTCATGCGCGAAAAATAATGTCCCGCTAGGTATAGAATAATGACAATTGCTTTTATTTATAATCTCTCTATGATGCCAAACCATTTCGCCAAAGTTAGTCGAGAGAATAGGTATTTCTGCAAGCGCATATTCGTAGTATTTTACTGGATCAACAAACCGGGTAATCTCGTTGATAACAAAAGGGATGATTGCCACATCAAATTTCGAGATTTCTGACATGACTTGACTATGAGGTATGGCACCTTTCAAAATAACATTTTTTGGCAAACATGTCGGGAGTCTGCTCTTGACAGGGCCAAATAGATGAACAGATGATGTTGGATTTAAATTGGCTAGCTCTATTACCCATTTCCAATCAAACCAACTAGCAATCGTTCCAATGTAACCAAAAACATGCCCCTGACTTTTGTCAACATCTTGCTCTTTAGTTACCCCATCAGCACAGGCATTTAAAACTAGCAACTTTTTATCATGAATAAACTTGTCATATAACTCATGGCTAGAACACATTATGATATCAACCTCTTTGATGAGATTAGCTTCCATTAGAGCCATGTGTGTTCTAGATAGGCCATGATAAAAAGATGGAAAGTCATCCATAGCATCATAACAGGAGAAGTCCCAGCCTCTTGCCTTGAGTAAGGCAAGAGAAAGGCGACATGGCTTACCTATAACAATACCAGCCTTTTCCGTTCCGACAAACTCAAGAATTGAGTTAATCAACTTATTAATACGACTACCATTGAAGAAATCAAATAATATTTCAATAGGTTCTAAAGGCATTAAAGAACCAGCCGAAACAATCTGCACATGATCTATGTTTGCAAGACCTGATGGTTCCGGGGCATGGCGCCCCGGAAGAAGATCTCCAAAATTAGGAAATCGGCTTGGATATGGTTCAACCCATAGTAACTCATCAACTCCATACTTAACTGCCATTTTCGCAAAAAAGTGTGGACGTTGATTTATACTACTCCAAGGTACAGGTGATATATATACCAGTCTCATATTTGCTTGCTATTAAAGTAATTTCTTACTATCTCTACAATGCGCTTACTAGCATTACCATCGCCATAAGGCGATGCACCAATAGCCATCTTATCGTATGAAACTTTATCGGATAGTAACTGAGATGCCTCACGAACAATATCTATTGTCTCTGTACCGATTAATCTGACAACCCCATCTGTTACGGCTTCAGGACGCTCTGTGTCACGACGCAAAACCAGTACAGGCTTACCAAGCGCCGGAGCTTCCTCTTGAACTCCACCTGAATCAGTAAGAATAAGATATGCGGACTTCATCGCCGTCACAAATGGACCATAGTCAAATGGCGAAACTAGCTGTATACGCTCATGGCCACGCAGATAACGGTCAGTAACCTCACGGACATTCGGGTTGGGATGCACAGGGAAAAGCACATAAATATCTTCGTGCTTTTCTATTAACTCCAAAATCGCCTTACAAATATTTACTATTGGTTGACCAAAGTTCTCTCTTCGATGAGATGTTACTAATACAATTCGCTTATCTTTAGGGATCTCGATACCAAGATTAAAGTCCGTCTTGGCTGTTTCTAGAAGTGCATCAATAACTGTATTTCCAGTTACAGTAATCTGCTCTTGTGAAATTCCCTCACGAAGCAGATTTTCTCTGGAAACGGAAGTTGGTGCAAAATGCAAGCATGCCAAGTGGCCAGCTAGAACTCGATTTGCCTCTTCAGGGAAAGGAGAATATAGATCATGAGTTCTTAGCCCAGCCTCTAGATGTGCAAATGGTATCTTTTTGTAAAAGCATGCAAGAGCGGTAACAAACACTGTTGTTGTATCACCCTGAGCTATAACCATGTCGGGCTTTGCCTCATCCAGCGTTTTATCTATGCTCAACATTAGACGTGATGTCAGCTCTGGTAGCGTTTGTCCCGGAGTCATCACATTAAGGTCATAGTCCGCTTGAATATTGAATAGGGCAAATGCTTGATCTAACAAATCACGATGCTGAGCCGTTGCCAGAACAATAACATCAAAGTCATCAGCATTCTGTAACGCTTTAACCACTGGAGCCATCTTAATGGCCTCTGGCCGAGTGCCAACAACACACATTATTTTTTTCATATTGATTCCCAATGTATTAACTCAGAATATCTCTATCAAACTGCTCTGCGCGAACACTCCAACTATTTTTCTCAGCCAACTCTCTCAATTTACTTATATATTCAGCATCACCAATAGATTGCGATGCCAATTTGATAGCTTTAATAAAACTTAAAGCATCTGCACCAGAAAAGACTTCTTCATAAACTGTGCACTCATTCATACATTCTGTAACAACTACTGGTTTCCCCAAGGCAAAATATTCGAACAACTTCAGAGGGGACGTTGAACTAGCAATTTCACTAGGCTCGAATGGAATAAAAGAAATATCAAATAACTTAGCATATGATGGTAAGTTATTATACTCGACTGCACCACAATATATAATATTATCTTTTAAAGGAAGTTTCTCCAGTCCACCTTGATAATCCGGCCCGATAAAAATAAACCCAAAGTCTGGCATTTTGGAAGAAATCAAGTCTATTAACTCATACCATAACCAAGGTGCCATCGCGCCGAAATAACCAACAGTTATCCTATATTTACTCCGAAATGCCACCAAATTGTCAGGCAAAACACAGTCAGTATTTATAGCTTTTCTGTAATGCTCAACGTCAACGCCATTTGGTATATATGAACATATAGAGCTATCCACATGTGTGATTGCTTCCATGTATAGTTGCTTAGCAGTAGTGATAATATAGTCTGCACAACCAGAAAAAGCTTTCTTTTTCATATCGAGCAAACGTAAAATTTCACGCTGACTACCAGAAATCAATGGATCTATGTGATCAACATAATCATATATAACATAACCACTTTTTTTTACCTTTTCTATCGTTCTTGATGATGCCATTAAGGATGTACTTAGGAAAATGTGGTATGCATGAGGAATCAATGCAACAGATTCATCATTTGATAACCATACATTAGTAGCCACATTTCGAAACCCTTTTACTCCATCGCCTGTGGTCATATAGATAACTATATGGCCAAGATTACCCAATGCAACGGATAAATGCTGTGGACGCTGAAATAATGGTATATCCCAATCAATATTTCTTTCAAAAACAATAATTTTTTTAGTATCATCCTTTTTAGACAATACCGTCTCATTAAATAAATGCCAGCTAATGTCCACACAACTTACTTTTTTGTAATTACCTCCACCGAGAGATCTCAACTGCCGCACTACTGAGTGCGCTTCACCAACCAGTTTATTACGTAATGGAGAAGGCAACTTCCAGTATATATTTTTAGCCACCTTATATAAAAACCGAATTAAATAATCTTTCATATGCTATTAAGTAAATACACTGATTAACTCGCCCGTTTCGAAATTGATATTATTGTATCAACTAAATCCCTATATTTAGAATACGTAATATCTTTGTTCATATTACAGAATTCATCGGCAGATAATTGAGGCGTAACTGGGTTGCAATACACCCTTACCATGGCATCAGCTAGATCAGACTCATAGTCATGCCTCGTTGGAATGCTCCATATAGGACCATCATAATTTTCTATATCAACAGCCCTGTCAATTATTTCAAACCCATTTTTTCCATAAAAATCACTCGCAAGACCAACATTTGGCATAATAACAGGCAAGTCGCTTTTTACAGCTTCAAGTAGAGTCAATGGTCCCCCCTCAAATATTGTTCCGCTTACAAAAGCATCACTCATAGCAAGAAACTCATCAACATTTTTTACTTGACCACAGTAGTACGCCCTATCCACAAGGTCATTAACAAGGATAAACTCTTCTATTTCCCGTAAAAGATCAGGTTCATACGCAGGGCCGATAATAACAAGTACCGAATCTGGGCACTTTGTCGCTATAGACTTAAATGCACGTAATACAGCAATATGATTTTTTTGATGATTTATAGCCCCGACATCGATGTATACAAAGGCATCTTCAGCTATACTAAATTCAGTTCTTAATTTAAGCCTAGAGATATTTCTGTCAATTTTGTCAAATGGTTCGAAATTAATTCCATTTGATATTACAATGCACTTTTCCTCAGGTACAGCTAATTTAGAAACACTATAGTTTTTAACCGCACTAGACACAGCAACAAACACTTTTGTCAATTCAGCTGCACGCTTAAATTCAGCCTTCTGAAGCGGATTAAACCACATATACAAATTATGTATGACTTGAATAAATGGAATGTTATTTTCATGGCAAATACCTACACCATTAATGGAATAATGTGTCATGACAATTTTAGGTTTTACTACTTGAAGTAAATCGATATAAGCCTCATCACTATAAGCCATACAATGGACACTCATGCCTATATCTCGGGCTCTTTGCACCGACACACCTTGTGTCCCCAGAACCAGCAATAATACTCGATAGCCATTTTCCATTAGGAACTCATTAAGCTCCAACACTACATTCTCAAGCCCCCCAGCCTCAAAATTATCAACCTGAACAATAAGATCATATTCATGATTTATATTGACTGAGGAGCATGATGACTTACTGACATCTATAGAACTAGCTATTTTTTTTTTCCCCTTTAGGGTTCTATAGCACAAGCGAGCAAATTCCCCTCGAAAAGTATCAACTGGTAATAACTTATATATTATAGGGGTAATCTCATTTCTTAATTTATGTACAGATGACGATGACTTATTTGTAAAAAAGTCGTATATCTGATGGGAGCCTACTTTACGAACGCACTTTAATTTTTCATAAACAGAAAAGTTTTCTGCTACCATGGACATTCGCAGCTGCGGGTCAGGCAGATTCCCTAACAAAAAATCTGAAAGACGAATATATTTCATTCCTAAAGATTTAAAATCACCTATATCTTCACAATCCACTATAGGTAAAATACCCATCGCAAGATACTCAACCAACTTAGTAGGACATGCAACATTATTAACAATAATATTTTCTCTCAAGATAAAGCCATAATGGCACTCGGCATATAAAGATGTCAATTCATCATGAGATTTTGATTGAATATCAATTTTGTCTTTCAACTCATGTGGCAACATGGACATAAATATATCTGGTTGAGGACAGTAGAACCTATGATGACAGATATTTATGGTTTTAGACATCGCATCGATCATCTTTGATACTTGTTGCCACTTATGCAACCCACCTGCATATACTACTACTGGTTTTCCATCTATATAAGGACGCTCATTTAACGTCGGTGGCATAGTTGGAAACATAGGAAATGAAACAATATCCGCTTTAAGACTATCTCTAAACTTTTGTGTGAGATAACTCTTCATTGCATCAGTGACAACAATAACTAGCCCTGCCTTATTTACAGCTAATTGCTCTTCTTTCTCATATAGCACGGCACTATAAAAATCACTATGCATACGAAACTCTTCGGGGACCACACCATGAACATCTAATGCCTTTTTGATAAATGGAACATACATTAATCGTCCAAATAAATTATCTCTCATTCTCAATACACTATGGAAATAGATTTTTCTACAGCGTAGGACAGAGATTAAAGCTAACATTCTGACCATTAATTTTCTTTTCTTGCCACCAGTAATTCTCAACACCAGCACTTTGCTCTCTGGTCTATCAAACCATTTATCACGACCTTTAAGCTCATCACTTTCAACATATACACGCCAGCGATCAGTAAATAATCTATCAATAATTTGAATACGCTGAAAATATCCATCACTTTGCCTTTCCGGATAGGGATACCCCCCAAAGAAAACAATCCCGTCAAAGCGAATAATGAATGATATTGCATGTTTTATAAACCACTTAACCTTTTCAATTTTTGTTTGTTTAAATTGTGGGACTGGTGATTTTGATATGTTGCTCTCAACTAAAGATGGCTCATCTTTCTCTATATTTTTTTGATGAGCAGTTATGACACGATGCATAGCAAAATTACAATCTACACGATGATATACCGCATCTATGATAAGATCTAACTTTGATAGAAGTAACTCTTTATCCTTCTGGGTAAGGGTCTTATCGTGTAGGAATTTTGTAATGAGAAGAGTTATTTCATTCCAAATCTCTTTTATATCGCCAAATTTCTCAGCTAAAGTTATTTTAAACTGAAGTTCATTATCAGAAACTATGTTTGCAGCACGTAGCGCACCAAGAATATTATTAAACTCTTCATCAAAATAATTTAATGTCGTGGTTAGTTCATCAATATACTCTAGTATAAAATACTTAAATTCTTCAGGTGACTTAACGTTATTTAGTGCATACAAGATATCCATTTTGAAAGATACAAATGGTTTCTCTGGTCTTCGCTTCCATGTAATAGAATGTTTTTGTTCTAGATATTCCTTATTTATAGCAGCACGCCCACTGAAATATTCATATTGCAACTGCCCAAATGATGCAGATCCCCAATGATGAATAAAAACATCACGAGCAAGATACACTGAGTAACCTAAGTTTCTAGCTCGAATCAAGTAGTCATCATCTTCAAAGCCGCCAGGAAAAAACTTCTCATCTAGACGACCGATCTCAAGAATAGCTTTCCTTGTCAGAAGAACACAAAAAAAGGTTATATCAGAGTCAACTACATGACCCTTCCATGTTTTGTATCTTTTTTCTGAGAATGAATTTATTTTATTAAATAAGGATGAATTCAATTCACCTCTAAAATTCAGACATGAATTTAGCTCAACCTTATAATCAACTGGAATACATTGCTCACCATCAGCTTTATTTGTGACACTGCTAATAATATCGACATTTTTTTCTATTAATCTGTCTAACCAATAGTCAGAAACAATGACATCACTATTAAGAAGACAGACATGAGAAATCTCATCGTTATCAATAAATAAATCTATACCAATGTTATTACCACCCGAAAAACCAAGGTTTTTTTCTTGCTGTATATGTTTCCATTCGCCACCCGTTACAGATGAATAATAATTCATCATATTTTTTATTTTATCTCTTTCAATTTCTTCTGATGCATTATCAATTAATATGACTTCATATTTTGTTTTGTTTTTAGCAAGGCGGAGGCTTTCCAGTGTAACTTGAACAGCATTTGACGCGTTATATGATACAATAACAACACCAACTTTATAATTTGCCATAAATAATTTCGCCAATATCTGGTTAGTAATATACTTTCTAAATATATATACGTTAAGACTTAAAGTTTTAACTTAGTTGCTGTTTACAACGGTACTTATTTTTGAGATGCCAGAATATTCATAATAACTTATATATCATGCTCTTTTTCCACAAGTCTATGTGCCAAGGACTGTGCTTGAGCATCCTTCTCTGCTACCTCACGTGCAAGCGCTTGTGCATGCGCGTCCTTCTCTGCTACCTCACGTGCAAGCGCTTGAGCATGTGCATCCTTCTCTGCTACCTCACGTGCAAGCGCTTGAGCATGTGCATCCTTCTCTGCTACCTCACGTGCAAGCGCTTGAGC
>NZ_JAAKSL010000011.1:0-157473 GCF_049173895.1 Aeromonas sp. 602200 | reverse complement strand
TTGCTGAATTAACTACTGCAACTTTCGTTGCTTTGGTCACTTCACCAGACATTGAAAATCAAAAATTGTTTTTGATGTTCGATGCTGTGAGTGCCCACACAGATTGCTTGATTCAAATTGTTAAAGAGCGGCACGCTTGTCGCGTTGAGGAGGCGCATGTTACGCTTCTCACTTCGAAAGTCAAGCGATTGTTTTCGCTTTTCTTTCGGCGCCTACTTCACTAGGAAGCTGGCTCATCAGGTTGGCGTGTTCCGCCGTGCTGGTAGGGGCGCATTATAGGGAGCTGCTCCGGGATGACAAGGGCTTTTTTCAGCAAAAAAGTTCGTTCGCTCAGATATCAAACAATCATCTCTTTTTTTGCACGAAATGGCATCAATCCTGACTATTGCCGGATTTAAATTGAACATTTGAAAAGCTAATTTATAATTGCCATCTCAAATGTTTAATTGGAATACCCTCATGCATCAAATCCTCGATAGCCATAAGGAAGAGCAAATCATCCCGCTGTTCCGCTTGGGGTTCCGACCCTTCTTCTTGTTCGGGGCTCTGTTTGCGGCAGTCGCCATGTTGCTCTGGCTGGGGCAGCTCAACGGTTGGCTTACCTTGCCAGGGATTGCCAACCCGATCTGGTGGCATGGTCATGAAATGCTGTTTGGTTTCGGGGCTGCCATCGTCGCGGGTTTTCTGCTCACCGCGGTGCAGAACTGGACGGCCCATCCCGGTGTTCGGAGCTGGCCATTGGCAATGGTGGTGGGGTTGTGGATGTTGCCAAGGACCTTGTTACCCTGGCTGGGTGAGGAGAATACGCTCCTGATGGTGGCAGACCTGCTCTGGTTACCGCTTTGCGCCTGGTTCCTTGCCAAGCCTATCTTGATAACCCGGCAATGGCGCAACCTCTTCTTCGTGCCCCTGTTGCTGATACTGACCTTGCTCAATGGTGCCAGCTGGTTATGGCAGGTCGATTGGACCACCGTTGAGCACCTATTGATCACCACTGTGCTGTTGTTTACCACCCTGATCGCCGTGATGGGTGGAAGGGTGATTCCGTTCTTTACCGCCCGGGCAACCGGTCAGGAGAAAGCTGCACCTCAGCTCTGGCTGGAACGGACTGCGCTCGCGACACTGTGGCTTATCTTGCTCTGCTGGCTGTTACTCCCCACCCAATGGGTCACCAGCATATATATAGTGCCTCTCTACATAGTGGCGGCGAGTTTGCATCTGTGGCGGCAACTGCGTTGGCATCTGCCATCGACCCTTGCGCATCCCCTGCTGTGGTCACTCCATCTCGCCTATCTGTTTATCCCTCTTGGCCTGCTCGCCCTTGCGGCACATAGCGCGGGTCTGCCCATCACGTTGTCGATAGCCAGTCACCTGCTCAGCGCAGGCTGCATGGGGACCATGATCCTAGGCATGATTGCGCGAGTCTCCCTCGGCCATAGCGGTCGGGCCTTGCAAGTGGGACGCAGGATCACTGGCGCATTTGCCTTGGTCATCGCCGCCGCCACAATGCGGGTGGTGATTCCCCTGCTCTGGCCTGCTTATACCCTGCATGGCTGGAACCTCAGCGCGCTTGCCTGGATCGCGGCCTATGGTCTGTTTGTCTGGGTCTATACCCCGATACTGATCCGCCCCAGAGCAGATGGTCGACCGGGTTGATGACTGCGGAACATGTTCAGGGTGTTGCCACCGGATAGTGGATGAGGTTGTGGAAAATCGCCGGGGCTATGCCCAGATTGCGATAACCGTGGGGACGGTCGGCAGCAAAACGCACAGCCTCCCCTTGCACCAATGAGCGCCACTCCCCTTCCACCAACACCTCCATCATTCCGCTGATGACGATGACATGCTCGGTCACTCCCGGCTCATGGGGCTCGGATTCACGCTGGTAACCCGGCAACAGGGTCAGCTCAAGCAACTCGAAACCAAACCGGTTTTCATAAGGGAAGAGCGGTGCCACTTGCATGCCCTCTCCCGCTGGCTGCTGGCGAATGGCATCGGCGGTGCGATAGAGCACCTCTTCCGGCGTGGCGGGTGTGGGCTCAATGAAACTGGAAAATGAGACTCGAAAACCGGTGGCTATCTTCCACAACGTCGCCACAGTCGGGCTGGACTCTCCCCTCTCAATCTGCCCCAGCATCGCCTTGCTGACACCCGTTTCGCGCGCGGCGGCATCCAGGCTCCAGCCGCGCTCGCTGCGCAGCCCCTTCAGTCGAGCAGCCAGATGCTGACTCATCTCTTGCATAACGGCCTCTTTATTACTCTTGCACGATGCGCCTTGTGCGCTATAGCGCACAGCGATATAGTCAAAGCTTTATTGTACGTAATAACGCACAGCGCGTCACAACGCCAAGAGGAAGAGTCATGCCCTTCGCCATCCCCCATCTGGTCGCAGGCTTTATCGCCGTAATGGTCGGCTACACCAGCTCCGTCATCCTGATCATCCAGGCCGCCACGGCAGCGGGTGCTGATACTGCCCAAGTTGCCTCCTGGCTCTGGACGCTGGGGATCGGCATGGGGGTGAGCTGCATCGGCCTCTCTCTCTATTACCGCATACCCATACTGACCGCCTGGTCCACACCGGGCGCGGCACTGCTGATCACCACGCTGGGCAACTTCACTCTGGCGGAAGCCATCGGCGCCTTTGTGATCTCGTCCCTGCTGATCACGCTGTGTGGCATCAGCGGCTGGTTCGACCGTTTGATGAAACATATTCCGGCTCCACTGGCCGCCGCCATGCTGGCTGGCGTGCTGCTCAGATTCGGGTTGGATCTGTTCAAGGTCGCCCCGCAAGATCCCTTGCTGCTTGGCACCCTGCTGCTGACCTTCCTGCTGGGGCGTCATCTCTGGCCCCGCTATACCATGGTACTGGTACTGGGAGTGGGGATGCTGATCTGCAGCGTGCGGGGGGATTTGCAAATGGGCACCCTTCACTGGCAACTCGCCAGCCCGGTCTGGACATGGCCAGCCTTCTCCCTTGATGCCCTGTTTGGTATCGCGCTGCCGCTGTTCATTGTCACCATGACATCGCAAAACATGCCGGGGATCGCCATCTTGCGAGCCCATGGCTATCAGCCTTCCACCTCCTCGCTGATCAGCTGGACTGGCCTGACTGGCCTGCTGCTAGCCCCTTTTGGCGGCTATGCCTTCAATCTGGCCGCCATCACTGCCGCCATCTGCATGGGCCAAGAGGTCGACCCGGATACCAAGCGCCGCTGGCCAGCTGCGGTATGGGCGGGTTACTTTTATCTCCTGACCGGCTGCTTCGGCGCAACCGTCGCGGCCCTGTTTAGCGCCTTTCCGGCAGCCCTTGTCACCTGCGTCGCCGGATTGGCCCTGTTAGGCACCATCGGCAACAGCCTGCACTCCGCCTTGCAACAGGATGAAGCGCGAGAAGCTGCGCTGCTCACCTTTATCATTACCGCGTCCGGGATCAGCCTGCTCGGCATCGCGGCAGCCTGCTGGGGTCTGCTGATTGGTCTGGCTATCTATCAGTTCCAATTATATCGACAAAGGAATCAATTGAACCTCAAATCGTGAACCTCTGCACACTATCCAGATAAAATGATTCACAAGTGAAACTAATTTCCTTCTAGTGGTGCCAGGGCACCAATCTTCCCGGACATGGTGCCCTGTCAGGTTCCATGCAACGGAGAATAAAAATGAAAAATCAGGCTGTCTTGTTACTACTGGCCATACTGGGTGCTACGAGCGTCCAGGCTGCCGATACGGATCGAGAGCTGGCTCGCCAGCTCGCACTTCAGCAGAAAAACCTGCTGCCCCTGCTGAGCAATCAGCAATACCAGAGCCCGCTTCCCAACCTGCTGCAGAAGGCCAGCCCGCGCCTTAAGCGGCAGGCGACCGATGCCAACCAGGCGGCCATCAGCCGACAAGGACTGGATGGCGAGGTCAAGCAACTGATGCAGTTGCGGCTGGCCAACACCGATCAGGCCGCCGCACTGCAACAGGGGGTCGAACCGCTGGTCGCCTATGTTCCAAGTGGGGATGAGAAGAGCTGGAGCGCCATTGAAGCGTTCGACAGCGCTGGCAATCCCGTCTATCTGGATGTGGACAAGGCACCGGCCCGGCCGGTTCTGGTAGTCGAAGCCGATCCCGTCAAAGCCAAGAACGCAGGCTTGAAGGTGATGCGCAAGGCGCTGGCCGATGCGGATCTGCAAAGCGCTCCGCGAGTGGCGGCCAGCACGGCGCCACTCAAGACCAGTATCCTGAAAAAGATCAGACTGAAGGATGATCAGGAGCCCTGGCTGCTCGGCGCAGCCGAAGTGTATGCGGTGGTCGCAGGGGTCAATCCCAGCCGGGATGAGCCTGTGGTCGATATTGTCGACATGCCCTACCTCGACTATGACAACACAGACTACACCCCCAACCAGATCCTGGTTTACTGGGATCGCTATCGCTGGGGTGCCGTCGATGTGGTGATGATGGAGCAGGATGACAACGTCAACTACAAGGAGCTGAGCGCCATGCTGATTGAAGCCCTCAAACTCGGCTTTACCGCGGGTGGCGTGCCGGAAGCACTGCCCTTCCTCGATCTCGGCGGTCGCATCGTCAAGGCTCTGCCCGACTCCTGGATGACCAACAACGACGACTATCTGGATACCTTCTACACACTGGAGCAGGATCAGGTCTATCGCCAGTATCCGGGGGCTGCCGGTAATGCGGTCATCGATCTTGAGCCAAAAGAGATCGCCCCGACCAGACCTTGATAATCGGCCATAACAAAAAAGCCAATGAGCAACTCATTGGCTTTTTGCTTTTATCGCGGTGAGCACAGGTCAGCCCTTGGGACGAACCCCCAGGGTATGACTGATGGCATAGGTCAGCTCGGAGCGGTTCAGGGTATAGAAGTGGAAATCCTTCACCCCCTCCTGACTCAACACGCGCACCTGATCGATGGCGATGCTAGCCCCCACCAGATTGCGGGTCATCTGATCGTTATCCAGCCCCTCGAAACGCTGATGCATCCAGCGCGGGATCTTCACATTGGTGAAACCGGCAAACTTGGCCAGCGTCTGGTAGTTGGAGACCGGCAGGATCCCCGGCACGATTTCGGCATCGATACCGATGGCGGCGCAGCGATCCCGAAAGCGCAGATACGTTTCCACATCAAAGAAGAACTGGGTGATGGCGCGGTTGGCACCGGCATCAATCTTGCGCTTGAGGTTGAGCAGGTCGGATTGCGCACTCTTGGCCTCTGGGTGCCCTTCCGGATAGGCGGCAACCGAGATATCGAAGTCCGCCTCTGACTTGAGCAGAGCAACCAGATCGGTGGCATACATATCCGGCTTCTCCAACCCCTGCGGCAAGTCACCGCGCAGAGCCACAATATGGCGAATGCCGCTGTTCCAGTAGTCGCGGGCGATGGTGCGCAATTCGTCGCGGCTGGCATCGATACAGGTCAGGTGCGGCGCCGCAATCAGGCCGGTCCGCTCCTTGATGTCCTTGATCACCTTGTGGGTGCGATCACGGGTGCCGGAGTTGGCACCATAGGTGACGGAGACGAACTTGGGTTCCAGCACTTTCAGCCGTTCGATGGACTGCCAGAGGGTATTCTCCATCCCTTCACTATTGGGCGGAAAAAACTCGAAACTGACCGATATATCGCCATTCAAATCTGCCAAGCTCTGGTTGAGCGCCTCAACCTGACGTGCACTGTGAAATCCCATATGTTCTTCTCCCTGTCCTGCAATCCATCTGCCTACGTCAAAACGGATGTTTGGACGTCTAAACGTCTTTATATTTATGAGTAAAACGACACAAAGTCAACAGGGATTTACCTCACATCCGATCTGACGAACTTCATAATTACAAAATTAACGGTACGTAACCGAAAAGTGCCCATCCCAAAATTGCCCCAGTCGAGTTATGATGGGGTCAGATCGTCCTGGACGTTCTGAATCTGCGTGTGATTGTTTGGCCGGAGGTTTCTCCGGCCCCTTTTCATCTATTTCCCACTCCTGCCGATAACAGAATGAGTCTTTGCAGGAGCACCATCATGGATACCCACCCCGGCTTTGCCACCGACTTGCTGTTTGATCGCTACCAGGGCGAGGTCATCCAGCATGAGCAGTTCTGGGCGGTTCGCACGCCGGATGCTCCCGACTACTACTTCGGCAACTACCTGCTACTCCCCACCCCGCCCAGCGACCATGACAAAGGCTGGCTGGAAGCCACATTTGATCAGCTGATCGGCCAGGATCCTCGAGTGCGCCACCGCACCTTCCAATGGCCACTGGCGGCCGGACAAAACAGCCGGATCGCCGGTTTTGTCGCAACGGGTTACCAATATATGGAGTGCGTGGTGCTGGCGCTGGATGAACAGAGTTGCCCGCCCCCTCACAGCGACATGAACAAGGTTGAGGCACGCACCTTCACCACTGCTGATTGGCCTGAGTGGCTCGACTTCGAACTCAATGAACGGGATGAGGGGCACTCGGAACAGAGCTATCTCCCCTATCTTGGATCCCGTCAGGCGCTCTATCAGGCCATGATTGCCGATGGTCTCGGGGACTGGTGGGGGATCTGGCGAGAGGGGCAACTGGTCGCCAGCTGCGGTCTCTTCTTTTGCGGCACACTTGGGCGCTTCCAGTTGGTACGTACGCACCATGCGTGGCGCAACCAGGGGTTATGCCGCCAGTTGCTGAGTCAGGTGGCTCGCGCAGGATTGTCCCGCGCCAAACAGCTAATCATAGTGGCCGACGAGCACTACCATGCCCAGCGCATTTACCGCTCTCTGGGGTTCGCCCCCGTTGCCCGCATCGGCAGCCTCTGCCGCTGGCCCCACGAAGCACAATAAAGCAATACATGCTGGCCGCGAGCCATAAAAAACGGGAGGCTGATGCCTCCCGTTTTTATTGATACCGATGACCTATTGCTGTGGCTGCTGTGGCGCTTCCAACTCGTTGGAGAGCGCCTGCTCTACCTCATCCGACTGCGCCGGTAATGGGGCAGCAACCGCTGATGCGGGTTCTGCGGAAGTCACAGCAGGTGACACCACGGCCGATGTTTCACTGGTCGCGGGGGCTGCGGACACCTCAGTCGTCGGAGCAGAAACCGGAGCAGGGGCAACCGCATCACACTGACAATCCGCGCTCTTGGCCTTGTTGCCCTGATGAGGGGCATACCAGCCCTTCAAGCCACTTTCCAGTCGATCCGCGGCCGCCTTGGGCTCCATCTTGCCAAGCAGCACCGCCTGACTCACCTCGGCCAGTTCATCCCCTAACTTGGGCGTACCACGGGAGAGGATCTGGGTCGCCACCCGAATGGTCGAGTCACACTGATCGCGCCACTCCATCATCTCTTTGGCTGCCGGATTGGTGACATCGAAGAAGTGGTTGGAGAGGGAGAAGAATCCCGGCAGCGAGTTGGTATAGAGCTCGGCAAATTGCGGCGTCGTCAGCCACTGCAGGAAGGCCATCGCCCCCTCTTTGTTCTTGCTGGCCGGGTTCATCCCCATACCGATATCGGTATGGTCGGTAAAGAAACAGCCATCACCCTGTTTAGCCACCGGCGGACGCATGACGCCAAAATCGACCTTGCCGGTGAAGGGAGCAATCTCCCAGGAGCCCGCCACATAAAAGGCAGCCTTGCCCGACGTGAACAGCTCGTTGCTGGTCGCGTAATCGCGGCTCTCACCACCTTCACCGAGGTAGGAACGCCAACGGGCCAGCTCGTCGAACACTTTCACATATTGCGGGTTGTCCAACCGCTCCTGCCCGCCGATCAGTGCCAGACGACCGTCCTCTCCCTTCCAGTAGTTGGGACCAATGTTCTGGAACCCCAGTTCGGAGGCAACCCAGCTCTCGGAACCACTCATGGCCAGCGGCACATAACGCCCGTCGGCCTTGATCTTGTCCAGCACGGCGAAGAACTGGTCGCGGGTTTGCGGCAAGGTGAGCCCCAACTCACTGAAGATCTTCTTGTTATAGAAGAAGCCATGGATCACCGAGGCCATGGGTACACAGAATGTCTGGGCACCGGAATCCGTCTGCCAGGGTGACTGGGCAAAACTCGGGAAGTTCTCCATTCCTGCCATTTCGGTCAGCTCGGCCAGATGGCCCGCCTTGAACAGGGCGAGCGAGTCATCAAACGGACGACAGGTAATGAGATCCCCCGCCTTACCGCCTTTCAGGCTCTCCCACAGGGTGGGCATGTAGTTGACGTTCTGCACCGGATGAAAACTCACCTTGATACCGGGATGCGCCGCTTCAAAGGCCGGGATGATTTTCTGCTCCCACAACGCCTTGTCATCGGTTCGCCAGCTTTCAATCACCAGCTCGCTGGCCATCAGCTGGCCACACAACAGGAGACTCAGGGCTCCAATCCACTTTTTAGACATAAGCCCTCCTAGACCTTGAAATGTGCGATCAATTGCTGCTGTTTGGCGACCAGGTCGGCCAGTACTTCACTGCTGCTGGCGGATTCGCGCGCCTCCCGCTCGGTCTCGTATGCCACATCGGCAATACCGGCGATATGACGAGCGACCCCCTGACTGACGGAGATCTGCTCCTGCGCGGCATGGGCCACCTGATCAGCCATCGATTTGATGGCCCCCATCCGATCGGCAATGGATTGCAGCGCCACATCCATCTCGCGGGTCTGCTCGACACAGCTCTGGGTCTGCTCCTGGCTGCGCCCCATCACTTCAACCACATGCTTGCTGGAGCTCTGCAGGTTCTCAATCATCCCCTGGATCTCCTCCGTCGAAGTCTGGGTGCGATTGGCCAGCGCCCGCACCTCATCGGCCACCACCGCGAAACCGCGACCGGCATCGCCAGCACGGGCAGCTTCGATGGCGGCGTTCAAGGCCAGCAGGTTGGTCTGCTCGGCAATACTGCGGATCACGTCGAGAATGCTGCCGATGTTGTTGCTGAATTCGCCCAGCTTGTAGGTGATGCCGACCGCCTCCTCCATGGCGCCAGCCAGCTGCTCGGTGAGCCGGCGAGTGGTGGCCACTTTCTGGCGACCATTGCGTGCCTCTTCATCGGCCAGATCCACTTCCCGCTTGGTGCCATCGGTAGAGCGGGCCACCTCGGTGGCGCTCACTTCCAGCTCGGTAATGGCGGCGGCCACCTGATCGGTCTGGCTCTTCTGCTCCTGTACCCGGGACATGGCCCGTTCGCTGATCTCGGCGGCGCGGCTCGCTTCATCCACCAGATGGCGGGAGCCTGCATTGATTTGAGAGAGCAGCTCGCCGGTCTTGCCCGCCAGCGTATCGATGGAGCGAGAGAGGCTGCCAAATTCGCAACTGCTGCGGTAGTTGATGCGGCGGGTCATATCACCGGCCGCCATGTAATCGAGCTCTTTGTTGATCATCTGCAACGGGCGCTGAATGCTGCGCGCCGTGGTATAGCCGATCACCAGCGCCGCAGCGGCCGACATCGCGGCAACCACCAGGATCCAGAAGCTGGCACTGCTGACCGCCGCATCGGCGTTGATCCGGCTATCGCTGGCGATGGCTCCGGCAGACTTGCCCATCTCATCGAGCAAATTGAGGCTGTTGACCAGACTGGCATCCAACTGCTGATTTTGCGTGGCCAGCGACAGCGCCAGTTGCTGAGCCTGACGCATGGTCGCCAACAAGCCCTGAGCGCCAAGCGCCAGCTCCTGCATCCGATCCAGATTGGAGACAAAGCGCGCTTTCACATCATCAGGCACCAGCACCCGCTCCAACCGCTTGCGGGCCATCTCGATATCCTTGCTGAGTACCTTTTCCAGCTCGTTCAGGTCGGTTTTGGCATCGGCACGACGGATATTCTTCAGGTCGCGGGCGATACCCGAGGTAATAAGCTCCGCCTTATTGCGCATGGAACGCTTGCTGGCAGTCTGTTGCAGCAGCAGATCCGCCGCCCACTGGTAGGTATCCTCAAGACGGATAAATTCCATCTCCAGCTTGTGGCGCTGCTCCAGCGCGCTGACCCACTGCCGATGCTGGGCCAACACCTGATCTGCCAAGCCATAAAATTGGGTGGTAGCACTCTCGACCTGTTGGAAGCGGGCACGAGCATCCGCTACGTCGGTAAATTTACCCATCTCCTGACTCAGCTGGGCGAAGCGGTTCTGCTGCTCCTTGAACTGATTGGCCAGCTGCGGCAACTGGGCGGCATCTTCACTGGTGCGGTAGACCAGCACCCAGCGGTTACTATCCTGCAGTGCCCCCTTTAGACCTGCGACAGCCACTACCAGCGGGGTTGCCCGGTCAGATACGGCAGAGAGGCCGTCATTTATACCCTTGATTTTAAAGGTACTGATCACACCAAGCAGGATCAGCAACAGCAGCATCAACACGAATCCGGCGATGATCCGCTGCACAATAGATAAGCCCATGGAGACATCCTCACTCATTGGGGGAAGGTAAAGTGAACATAGTCACTATCGGCAGGGGTGGCGAATAACTGAAATAAAGCGACAGGGATTTAATTGATTTGTATCGGGTTGGATCACAGTCCAGACAAAATCAGCAATACGAAAAAAGCCCGGCAAAAGCCGGGCTGAAAGAGACGTACTTTGCTATCTTCCGCGGTCCGATCAGAGCCGCAGTCAGAATCATTAGAAGCGGTAGCCAACACCCACCATAAAGGCCATCGGGTCGACCTTGGTATTAATGGTGCCAATCGCAGTATGCACATCGGTATCGATATCCATGATCCAGGCTGAACCGTTGACAAACCAGCGGTCAGTGATCGCCATATCGATACCAACTTGTCCGGCAACACCCCAAGAGTCATCGACTTTGACATCGGTCCCGGCCAATGCACCACGGCCCTCTTCATCAAAGAAGGTGGTGTAGTTCACGCCAATACCGACATACGGGCGAACCTTGCTTTGAGCATCGCCAAAATAGTACTGACCCATCAGAGTCGGCGGCAAATGCTTGATCTTGGCAACTTCAGAGCCACCCAGTTTGACTGAATGAGAGAAAGGGGTTGCAGCCAGCAATTCGACACCCCAGTTATCAGTAATCATGTAAGAGAGAGTCAATCCCAATTGCATGTTGTCATTAATTTCCAGCTCTACAGGCGTGCTGCTTTCCTGCGGCGATACAAATGCCAAACCACCACGAACCAGAATATCGCCAGCCTGATGGGCCATGGCGAAAGGAGAGGTCACTGCAGCGGCAATCATCAGAGGAAGTAATTTTTTCATCACGTAATCCCTTTTTTTGTTTTCATTTGATGCTGTAAGCCCGCTGACTATATGCCCTTGTAAATGCAAAGTTATTGACTTGGAGCAAAGGTTGCACAGAAATAAATCGATTGGTGTGACATCTTTGCGCGCCATCCCAATCTCCTTGAGTCCCCAGACAACAAGCTGAAATACCTGTTTCGACAGGTTGTAACTACCCGCATCCAGCGCCAAAAGGAGCAAACAAACCACACCTTATTGCGCGGCAGAGCGGCTATTAATTGTTGTTAACATGGGCAAATCAGCGTATTTTTTGCGCCATACAAGTTACTGGGAAGTAATGGTTTATTTATGAAAAATGAGTCGAAATGGCAAAAGGTGGGAGCCTTTCTCGCGGCCGTGTGGGGAATCGGATCCTTTCTCTTTATCCTGCTCGGTTTTATTGTCGCCTTGGCCTATCTGGTATTGGTACGGCAGGGTTAATCCGGATTGACAGAGTGCAGCAGGGTGATATCTCCCCCTTCGGCAAGCTGTTCCGGAGTCTGACCCATTCCCTCAGCAGAGAGGCTAACAGCGTAGCCACACCACCGATTTCGCCCGCCGACTTTGGCCTGGTACAGCGCCATGTCCGCCAGTTTGAAGCTATGACTCCAGAATGAATCCGGGTACTCCGGGTGCAACGGATAGCGGCAGAACCCCAGCGACACCGTCAACCAGAGTGGCGCATCCTCTCTGCCAAAGCGGTGCTGAGCGACACGCTGGCGGAGATATTCGACCCGCAGCGCCAACTCTTGCTCGTCATCCACCTGCAACAGCAACAAGAACTCCTCCCCGCCCAGCCGGATGATAGGCTCGCGCTCTCCTGTCACCACCTTGCGCAGCAGATCCGCCAACTGTTTCAGCACCAGATCCCCGATGTCATGGCCAAGGCGGTCATTGATCCGCTTGAAATGATCCAGATCCAGCAGCAATAACAGACAAGGTTTGGCCCGGTTGGCCTGCAACCAGCCATCGAGATAGCGACGATTGAAACAACGGGTCAAAGGGTCGGTGAATGCAGCCATCTCCATCTGGCTGGATTTTTCCAACAAATCATCGTGTTGCTGACTGACCTTGCTGGCCATCTCCTTGAACTTGCCGCTCAGGGTCGCCATCTCGGCGCTGCTGTCGATATAGGGGATCAAGGTGGCATCAGGCCGATCGCCAAAGCGTTGCAGCGCCGACACCAGCTGCTGCAACGGGGTGAGCACAATGCTGTTGAGCCGGTACATGGCGATCATGACGCAGATAAAACTGATAAACAGCATGCCGATAAAGGTCCAGAGCGCCCCCTCCATGACGCCACTCAAGATCTTTCTCTCCTCCTCAATCACCAGAGTCAGCACCGGCTGGTTATCGCTGTTGAGCAGTCGCACCTCTCCCCTGAGCCGGGTGAGCCCAAGGTCGATCAGGCGATACGTTATTTGCGGTTTCAGTGGTTTGAAGGTAGCGGTGACATCCAGATTGGCGTGGGAAATCGCCAGAGGCAGCGCGGTACGCTCCGATACCTGCTCGAGATAGGCCTTGTCGAGCCAACGTACAACCAGCAAGAAACCGTTGAACGGTGCCGACTCGTCACTGTTTCTGATCGGCTGCCACGAGTACATCAGCGGCCCCCACTGGGAAGCTCGGATCCCGTGCAGATTGATGCCCCCGTGCGCCACCGAGCGCGCCCTTAACTGCTTTTTCAGTTCATCAAGGAAGTAGGGAAACTGATCCGGATTGATCCCCGGCGCATCGGGTAGCAGGGTGCGCGTCCAGATTTCGTAGCCGGTGAGATCCATGAAGCTCATCAGGTTGAGACTAAAATCCCGCATCGGCATATCACTGAACAGGTTGGATTCGATGTACCCCCTGCTTTTGTTGTCCATAAAACGATGGCTGTCATCCCAGATGCCCCAATCCCGACTGAATGCATCCAGAGCGGCCACATCCGCCTGCACCGCCTTGGTCACGCGCAGCAGATGCTCCTTCATTCGCTGCTCTTCAATCCGGCTGGCAGCCGGGATTTGGGCCCACGCCAGCAGGACCAGCAATAGCAGGATCGCCCCCAGCCAGATGGGGAACATGGAGTAAGCCAACTGATGATCGATGGTGCGCGAAGCCTGAGCCATAAACCGACATATCCATTGCAGTGATGCTGCGATGCCTCGCATCGCCCGAAACCTCCACGCTCCCGATTTTCATCATAAAAAAGGGGCCCAAGGCCCCACGATTATAACGGTTTATCTCTCCAGCAGGGGCCGTAAAAAGCGTGCTGTATGAGACTCTTTATTGGCGCATATCTCCTCCGGCGTCCCCGTCACCAGAATGCAGCCGCCACCGGCGCCCCCCTCCGGCCCCAGATCGACGATCCAGTCGGCGGTTTTGATGACGTCCAGATTGTGTTCGATGATGACGATGGTGTTGCCGCGATCCCGCAGCTGGTGCAGCACCTTGAGTAGCTGCTGAATATCGTGGAAGTGCAGCCCGGTAGTCGGCTCGTCCAGAATATAGAGGGTCTGACCGGTATCCCGCTTGGAGAGCTCGCGCGCCAGCTTCACCCGCTGCGCCTCACCGCCAGAGAGCGTGGTGGCCGACTGGCCGAGGCGGATATAGGAGAGACCCACATCCATCAGGGTCTGCAGCTTGCGCGCCACTGCCGGTACCGGGTCGAAGAACTCGCGGGCATCTTCCACCGTCATCTCGAGGATTTCGTGGATGTTCTTGCCCTTGTACTTCACCTCCAGCGTCTCGCGGTTGTAGCGCTTGCCCTTGCAGACGTCGCACGGCACGTAGACGTCCGGCAGGAAGTGCATCTCCACCTTGATGACCCCATCCCCCTGACAGGCCTCGCAGCGCCCCCCTTTCACGTTGAAGGAGAAGCGGCCCGGCTGATAGCCGCGCGAGCGCGCCTCCTGAGTGCCGGAAAGCAGTTCGCGGATCGGGGTGAACAGGCCGGTGTAGGTAGCCGGGTTGGAGCGCGGGGTGCGGCCGATGGGGCTTTGGTCGATATCCACCACCTTGTCCAGATGCTCCAGCCCTTCCACGCTGCGATAGGGCGCCGGGGTGGATTCGGTGGCCTTGTTCAGCTCGCGGTGAGCGATGCGGAACAGGGTATCGTTGATCAGGGTCGACTTGCCGGAGCCGGAGACGCCGGTGACGCAAGTCATCACCCCGATGGGCAGATCCAGGTTGACGTTGCGCAGGTTATTGCCGCTCGCCCCCTTGAGTTTCAGCCACTTGCCGGTAAGCGGAGTCCGCTCGGCCGGAATGGCGATCTGCTTGCGACCGGAGAGGTAGTCACCGGTGAGTGACTCGGGATTAGCAATGATCTCCTCCGGCGTACCCTGGGCGACGATGGCCCCGCCGTGCACCCCGGCTCCCGGGCCGATGTCGAGCACATGGTCCGCGAGGCGAATGGCATCCTCGTCGTGCTCCACCACGATCACCGTGTTGCCAAGATCACGCAGGTGAGTGAGGGTCTTGAGCAACCGCTCGTTGTCGCGCTGATGCAGGCCGATGGAGGGCTCGTCCAGCACATACATGACACCTACCAGACCGGCACCGATCTGGCTGGCTAGTCTAATGCGTTGCGCTTCGCCGCCGGAGAGGGTCTCGGCACTGCGCGACAGGCTCAGATAGTTGAGGCCGACGTTCACCAGGAAGCCAAGCCGCTCGACGATCTCTTTGAGGATCTTCTCGGCAATCTGGGCGCGCTGACCGGTGAGGTTCAACCCCTCGAAGAAGGCCAGCGCATCGCCAATGGACTGCTCGGCGATGGCCGGCAGGTTGCGGTTGTCGACGAATACGTGGCGTGCCTCCTCCCGCAGTCGGCTACCACCGCAGCTGGTACAGGATTTGTTGGCGATGTATTTGGAGAGCTCTTCACGCACCGAGTTGGACTCGGTCTCCCGGTAGCGCCGCTCCATGTTGTGCAGGATCCCCTCGAACGGGTGCTTGCGCACCACCACGTCGCCACGATCGTTCATGTAACGGAACTCGATCTCGGTGCGACCGGAGCCGCGCAGGATCACCTCCTGGGTCTTCAGTGGCAGATCCTCCCACGGCGTCTCCAGATCGAACTTGTAGTGTTCGGAGAGGGATTTGAGCATCTGGAAGTAGTAGAAGCTGCGCTTGTCCCAGCCGCGGATAGCGCCGTTGGCCAGGCTGATGGCCGGATCGCCGATCACCTTGGCCGGATCGAAATATTGCTGCACCCCGAGGCCGTCGCAGGTAGGGCAGGCACCAGCCGGGTTGTTGAAGGAGAAGATGCGCGGCTCCAGCTCCGACATGGAGTAGCCGCACTCCGGGCAGGCGAAGTTGGCGGAAAAGGTCATGGGGACGACCCCCTCCTCGCCGTCCATCGGCACTACCAGTACGATGCCACCGGAGAGGGTCAGCGCCGTCTCGAACGACTCGGCCAAACGCAAGGCAAGGTCATCGCGCACCTTGAAACGGTCCACCACCACCTCGATGGTGTGCTTCTTGTGCAGCTCCAGCGTGGGCGGATCGGAGAGATCGCACACCTCGCCGTCGATGCGGGCACGGATGTAGCCCTGAGCCGCCAGATTCTCCAGCAGCTTGGTGTGCTCCCCCTTGCGGTCACGCACCACCGGGGCCAGCAACATAAGCTTGCTCCCCTCCGGCTGGGCCAGCACCTGATCCACCATCTGGCTGATGGTCTGGGCGGCTAGCGGAATGGAGTGAGTCGGGCAGCGTGGCTCACCGACCCGGGCGAACAGCAGACGCAGGTAGTCGTAGATCTCGGTGATGGTGCCGACGGTCGAGCGCGGGTTATGGGAAGTGGACTTCTGCTCGATGGAAATGGCGGGCGAGAGCCCCTCGATATGGTCGACGTCAGGCTTCTCCATCAGGGAGAGGAACTGGCGGGCATAGGCGGAGAGGGACTCCACATAGCGGCGCTGCCCCTCGGCATAGAGGGTATCGAACGCCAGAGAGGACTTGCCCGAGCCGGAGAGGCCGGTGACCACGATCAGCTTGTCGCGGGGCAGGGTCAGATTGATGTTCTTGAGGTTGTGGGTGCGAGCACCCCGGACCACGATCTTTTCCATCTTGTTGCACGCTCGATACGGAAACCTGAGCGAGTCAGTATGGCATAGAGACTACTGGATGAATAGACAGTCATGAGATGAAATGCGCATCATCCGGCGCACGCCATCTGCTCTTTTTTCTCCACCAGCAGCCGCTCGTTTTGCCATATCAGAGCGGTGACCTCGACCCGATAGGGACAACGCAAACCCAGCCCTATTTTGCCAACCGCCATGACCACTCCAGCCTGCAGCGACAGATTACGGCTCTGGCGCTGAGTCGTGCTCCCGGCCGCCCCTTCGCCATGCACCAGCAAGCTGACACTCACCGTCAAGTCGCGCTTGCTGAGCAGCGTTGGCGCAAGTGACAGCCCCTGCTCGTTCTGCGCAATATTGAGGGACAAGCGGATCGACGGATCGGGCTCCATCTCGTTTCCCCTAGCGCTTGCTGGGGAAGCGACGCGATGAACCAGCATCAACCCACAGAGCAGCACCAATAAAAGAGGGGCCCGCAGGCCCCTGAATCCGGAGATGACCATCAGTTGCTACCAGCCCCTTGATAGACATAGGCATGGTTATCGCTGCCCAATACGGTCACATTGGCAGTATTAAAGCTTTCGTTTTGCACCACATCAACGGTGTTGCGCCCCCCACCAACCCCAGCATTGACGTAGACATTGGCCTCGTGCTCAGCGCCGTTCTGGGTCACGGTGAGCTTGTTCTCGCTACCCAAGTAGGACTCAACCTTGGCATTGTTCAACTCACCATCCTGGGTCACTTTGACCACAGACTCAGAGTGAGACGCATCGGCATAGGCCCAGTTGTCAGTGCCTTTCTGAGCAACGACCAGCTCGTTGTCCGAGCCCCAGGTCCAGGCGCCTTTGCCTTCACCATCACGAGCAGAGGCAACCTGGTTGCCAGTTCCGTTCTGGTCGATATCGATGGTATTGCCGCTGCCTGCTTGTTGCACTGCATTGGCATAGTTGTCATTACCTACCTGATCAATGGTGACCGCACCATCGGTACTGCTGGCTAACTGGTTGACCACGGCCTTGTTGTCATCACCTGTCTGGTTGACCAAGGCATCATTGCCAGTACCTTGCTGGTCGGTCTCAATCCGGTTGCGATTACCATCCTGTGTCAGGTCAGCAAACTCCCCGGTTCCAGACTGTTTGGCCAACAGGCCGTTGCCATTCCCGGCATCAGACCCTTGCTGCAGAGTCACCACTTCACCGCGGGTTCCACTTTGCTCAACAGTCGCTACGTTGGCACTATCGTATTGAGTGACGTCTGCATTGTTCAAAGAACCACTCTGAGTCACCACTGCAGATGTTCCTTCCGCCGGTGCATAGTCATAGTTACCGGTTGCCTGCAGCACCTTGGTGATATTGCTCTCTCCACGTTGTACCACTTCGGCGTTGGCTCCATCAGCCGCTGTCTGGGTCACGTCAGCCTGGTGAGCCCCCCCTTCTAGCTGCTGTACACTCGCCCGAGCGAAATCGGATATCTGGTTATTAATGACAGCCCGATTACCATCCGAGATTTGAGTGATCCTGGAGTCAGCTAAGTCACCATTATCTTGCTTGATCTTGGCGTCGTTGCGATCCCCATCCTGCACAACCCCGGCAACCGCACCGCCATTCTCAAATTGCTGAATCACATCAGCAAAGTTGTCGTTCCCCTTTGTATCGATGGAGGCTTTGGAGAGGTTAGTGTCACCTTGTTGCAAGATGTAACCCTCGTTACTGTCACCTACCTGCCGAGTATCGGCATCTGACTGGCCGGTATTCTTTTGAGTGGTAACAGCTGTGTTGTTGTTACCAGCTTGATCGATGTTAGCCTTGTTATCGACGCTTCCCACCACCTGGTTAATGGTGGCGATATTGCCGCTCTGGGCCTGGTTCACCGTAGCCTGGTTGCCAGTAGATGCCGCCCAAGCGGTGCTGGTCGCCAGAAGAACTGCCGAGGCAATGATGGTACGTTTAAACATGATTTCCCTCTCGTGCTAATGGTTGAGCCTAGGCTCAGTTGGTTTGAACGACATTTACTTGCTGATTGGCCCCCATCTGGATGACGGTGGCCGTTAATCCGATTCCGTTCTGCTCGATGCTGGCCTGATTGCCATCACCCAGTTGGATCGCCCGGGCCTGATTGTCTGCCCCTTGCTGACTGATCCAGGCTTCATTGCCGCTGCCTTGTTGCAGCAGCCAAATCCGGTTATTGATGCCCGCCTGATAGAGTTCGGCGCTATTGCCCTCACCCAGTTGCGCACCATTGACCCAGTTCTCATCTCCTACCTGGGAGAGCGCCAACTCATTGGCCCAACCCTGTTGCAGCAGGCGCGCCTGATTCAGCTCCCCTTGCTGGGTGAGGTGCAGTTGCTGCTCGCTACCGAGTTGCCACAACAGCGCCTGATTCCCGTCGTTCTGCAAACCGGAATCCAGCTCGCTTGCCATCGCCAGCTCATCAAAGACGGCAGGCTCTGCGGCGAGTTGCGGGGCGCCCGATATCAGCAGAAAAAAGAGAGCACTCAACAGATGTTTCATCGCGCCATCGCCTTGTTGGAAAACGCCCACAGTATCCCTGTCAGACAAGAGGCGGCCTATCAGGCACTCCGCTGATTCGAGGATGAAAAACACCGCCCTGTCGTTGAGCAGAAAGTCTTAAGTCGTATTCGATAGAGGCCAAAAAAATGCCCTCCACCAGGGAGGGCATTGCGAGAGCGGGAAAACTCAAAGCAGCGGGGCGTTGTCTTGCAGGTACTCCTGCAGGATCGGATTGTCGATATCCCGCTGGTCGGCCAGTTGCCACAGATTGTCCCGCACGCCATTGGCAATCAGCCGGATCACCCCGGACTCGATAGCCGACATGACACACATCTGTACCGGCTCATTGGTGCTGAAACCGGCCTCGGCCTCCAGCAGGCGCTTGTACTCGACGAAGCGGAATACCCCTGCCTGCACCTGTTGCGACAGCACTGTCTTGGAGGTGGTGACACTGTTCAGGATCCGGCCTGAACGGATATCGACGGCTCGCAGATTGACCGTCACCTGATCGACCCGGTACTCCCCGCTGGCACCGATGCCAAAATACTTGGCCCCCGCCCCGCCGGTGCGCACATTGCTGTCATAGGCGACGATCCCCCCCTCGATCAGGATGTTGGCGGCGACCAGCGAGGGCAGTTGATTGGCATTGTTGCCGGGAACGTTGGGCTTGTTCTGGGCCGCCCGCACAATCTTGCGTTCGGTCAGCAGGTTCTGCAGCCCCTCCCGCTCCAGCGGCACAAACCATTGGGAATCCCACAAAGCCGTGCTCAGCATGGCGACCCCGCCCTGGGTGACCGCCGTGGAGAAGTTGGATGCCGGTGCTGGCAGATACTGACCGGTCTGATCGCGAAAATCGTAGACGGCCGCGACAATTTTCCCTTTTGGCTTGGGCAGACTGATCAGCTCCTTGTAAGAGACGGATCGCGGCATCAGGGTTGCCTTCTCATCGGCAACGGGCGAGCCGATATGGGTCGCACAGCCAGCCAGCGCAAGCAGGGGCACTATCAATAACAGTTGTCGTTTCATCGCGCCCTCAGTCGGCAATCAGGCCATTCACTTCGATCATGGTGGTCTGGTTGGTCACCCGGTCGGTGATCGAAACCACCAGAGTGCCATCTTCATCCACCACATTGATGGCAAAATCATCGGTCACCAGACTGCCACTCTGGCTGCCATCCTTGCCGATATCGGCCAGCAGCTGGCTGATCAAGCGGGATTGCAGGTTGGAGGTCAGGCGATCCAGCGCCGAGGTACCGCTGCTACCGCTGCCACTGGCGGGATCCTTGTAATCATTCTGCGCATTGGCGGTGCCAAGCAGATGACTGCTGTTGAGAGGGTTACCCCCAAAGCTGGGGTTGACGGGGCGATAGACAAGCTCCGACGCATGGAGCGCTGGCGCTATCAGTGCTGCAACTAGCAATAACCGGGCACGCATGAGAAATATCCTTATAGTTCATCATGTTCCAAATCGAAGGTATCCATGAACAGGGTCGCGATCTTCTGCTGTTCGAGGGTCTGCCTGACCTGTGACCAAGCCAGTTTGGCGCTCTGCTCCTGCTGATTGCGGCCGGGAGAGAGCGCGGTTTTAAAAATCACCTTCCGGTTATGGGTGATCCAGATCAGGCTGCCCCAGCGAGCAGTCGGGCGCTCATGAATCGTCAGATTTTCTCTGGCATTCGGGTCTTCATCACTGCGCAACCGGGTAAATTCGTTATAAAAGCCCTGACCGAAGCGGGTAAAAGTGCGGTCCAGCACCAAACCATCCACATCCAGCCGATCACTCTCCTGCTCCGGCTGTACCGACTCCAGCGGAGCATCGGCCTCGGCCGCCACAACGGTCGTGAAGCCCCAGAGCAGCACAAGGCAACACGCCAGAGAGAACGCTTTCATCAGTGGGAGTCCGGAGCATCGAGATACTCTTTGGCCCAGCTCACCGCCTGGATCCGGTTCTTCACGTTCAGCTTTTTAAAAACGTTATAGAGGTGGGATTTGACGGTGTGCTCGCTGACAAACAGGCTGTCGGCGATCTCGACATTGGAGGCGCCCGTCATCAGATAACGGATGATCTCCTGCTCTCTGGCTGTCAGCAGGGTGTCGTTACGCAGCAGGTAGCTATTGCCCTGGCGATAGTATTCGACCAGCTCGCACAGCAGGTGGCGCGGCATCCAGTACTCGCCCAACAGGATTTTCTGCAACCCGGCAACCAGTCGGTCGAGCGGATCCTGACGGAAAAACAGACCGCAGACCTGCGGCCACATCAGCAGCAGGTCGCGATCCGTCGCAGTGGGAGCATTGAGCAGCACTGTGGCCGCCATGCCAAAGCGTTCAGAGATCGCCCGGTTCCAGCCCAGTGACTGGCCGGAGCGGATATAGTCGAGATCGATGAGAAACAGCGTGCCGTCACACTGGTTATCTAGCTGATTAATCTCGTGGATTAGCTGGACGGGACGGCTCAAATGAGAGATGAGATATGCAGCAAATGTGCTGGCCTGCACATTATTTTCAGTGACCAGTGCGATCGGGCATGCGGCTTTCATTGTGTGCTCTTCCTTGAACCTGTAAACCACCTAATCTGGCCGACTGAGTCTACCAAGGAGGTATGGGAGCACAATATTAAAAAAGTATGAGAATGGATCTCATAAATATCGTAACCATATGTTTTTAGTCGATTTAAAAACTGTTCCCAATTCGCCAATCTGCCAGCATAACAGGAATATATGGCAGAAATGTGATGCAGGATGCGCCGAAAAAAGATGCAACCCGACCATCACCACAGCAGGAGCCAACCGTTGCCTTTGGCACATCAAGCCGGTTAAGGATGCTGCCAATCCGCTTCGCAACTGTTACTATGACCGTCACATGCGTCTGCGGGACATTGCGCCCCGTACACAGCAACTAATCAGGTATCTAGTCGTGTTGGACCAGGTTTCGACCTGGCCGGTAAATAAGGTGGAAGAGAGATTATGGCCAGTCGAGGCATCAATAAAGTCATTCTGATCGGTAACCTCGGGCAAGACCCGGAAGTACGCTACATGCCGAGTGGCGGTGCTGTGACCAACATTACTCTGGCCACCTCTGAAACCTGGCGCGACAAGCAGACCGGTGAGCAGAAAGAGCGCACCGAGTGGCACCGTGTCGTCTTCATGGGCAAGCTGGCCGAAGTGGCTGGCGAGTACCTGAAGAAAGGCTCCCAGGTCTATGTGGAAGGCAAACTACAGACCCGCAAGTGGCAGGATCAGAGTGGCCAGGAGCGCTACACCACTGAAGTGCTGGTCGACAGCTTCACCGGCGTCATGCAGATGCTGGGTGGCCGTCCGCAAGGTGGTCAGGGCATGGGCCAGAACATGGGTGGCCAACAAGGTGGCTGGGGTCAACCGCAGCAAGCCATGCAGCAGCCGATGAATCAGCAGCGCCCGGCGCCGGCTCCGCAGCAGAACATGCAGCCGCAAGGCGGTTATGGCCGTCCTGCCCAGCAGCCGCAATCTGCGCCGCCGGTATATAACGAGCCACCGATGGATTTCGACGACGATATCCCGTTCTAAGAACAGAATATTGAAAAGGCCCTGATAACTCAGGGTCTTTTTTTATGCACTCAGGCTGAACCTCTCAGCCCGAAAGGGATATAACGCTTTTTGGTTGCCTCCCCTACAGTGATGGATATTCTCCACAGGAACGCTTTGTGAAAAGTGCAATGAAACTGCTCACCCCTTTATTGCTGATGCTGACCAGCATGCTCTCCGGCCAGTTGCAGGCAACGCCACTCAAGGTCGGGGTCAGCTTTGCCATCCCCCCTTATGTCATCGAAAGTAATCAGCGTGGCATCGAGCTGGATCTGCTGAAAGAGGCGTTCGCTGGCAGCGGCTATGAGCCCAGCTTTGAATTTCTGCCGCTGGAGCGCACCTTCCGCCTGTTCGAGTCAGGAAAGCTGGATGCCATCATCAACGTCAGACCCGGTATGGTTGATCCTCACGTTCTGACCCAGCCCGTTATCACCTTCCATAACCGGATCTTCACCCTGCGCAGCACCCACATCAGTACCCTGGATGATCTGCATTCAAAACGGGTCACCGCCTTTCAACGGGCAAGGATCATTCTGGGGGGCGCGTTCGCCACCATGGCCAACCAGAATCCCCACTATGAGGAGGTAGCCAAGCAGCAGGTGCAGGTACATCAGCTAATGCGCGGCAGGGTGGATGCAGTCGTACTGGAGGAGCGGGTGTTCTATTACTACCTCGACCAGCTGATTGCCACCGCCCAGGCAGGCGAGCACTACGAGCGCAATCAGATCAGGCAAGCAGACCTCTTCCCGCCCACCGTCTATCACTTTGCCTTCCGAACGGCCGATGCCCGCAATCTGTTTGATAAGCGCCTTGAGGCGATGCGTCAGGATGGTCGTTATCACCAGATTTTCGCGGCTTACGGCGCCACGCCGTGAGCCACAAACATAAAAGCCAGCCGGTAAGGGCTGGCTTTGTACTGGCTCCGAAGGAACAGCAGTAGGGGAGCGTTACTTCATTGCGCTGCCGTTTTTCAGTTCTGCTTTCTGACGTTTGGCTTCGCGTTTCTCTTTCAGTGACATCTGCGGTTTTTTCTTGGCATCTTTGCCGTTGTGATGTTCTTTGTTACTCATCATCAAACTCCAAAAATGTTACCCAGACAGCTGGTTCCTCATGGGAGCCAGCATGCCATCCGAATCATCAACTTCAGTACGCTTGGTGGGATGGTGCAAGACCATCACCAGACCCAGCATACCCTCCAGCGGCATCCGGATCCAGCCTCATTCTCGTCCAAAAGATGTCGCACGCAGCCCCTTGAGCTGGGAGGCCAAACGACCTCGACAGGAAAGACCAAAAAAGAGTAATTCGCATTATTAAATGTTGTCACGCTTATATTAAGCCATCGTTACCTGGATATTTTCACGGATAAATATAAATCCCTCTCATTATTTATTACCGCGCAAGAGGCCACCATTTTAATAAGCATTCGCAATATCACCGGAAACATCAGGTTACAACACCGAATAGGTTATTTCCGGTCAGCCGGATATAATGCGCGCCGCACCGAAATATCCGTTTTTATTCAGGAAGCTGTGACATGAACAGAAAAACCAGAGCCGCCATGGTGTCGGTCTGCTCCAATATCAGTCTGATCATCATGAAAATGGTGGCCGGGTTCGCCAGCGGCTCGGTCAGTATCATCTCGGAGGCGATCCACTCCGCCATGGATCTGGTGGCGGCCCTGATCGCCCTGTTCGCGGTGAAAAAGTCCGATCTCCCGCCCGATGAACGCCACCCCTATGGTCACGACAAGATTGAAAATGTCTCCGGCGTCATCGAAGCACTGCTTATCTTGCTGGCCGCGGGCTGGATCATCTTCGAAGCCGTCGACAAGCTGATCACCCCCAGCCCGATTGAAAGCATTGGCTGGGGCGTGCTGGTGATGGTGATCTCGGCGCTGGTCAACAGCGGCGTCTCGGCCTACCTCTACAAGGTGGCCCGGGAAGAAGAGTCAGTTGCATTGGCGGCCGATGCGCTCCATCTCAAGGCGGATGTGCTCACCTCCGCCGGGGTCGCCGTCGGTCTTGGCGGGATCTGGCTGGCCGGTCTGTTTGGCCATTCACTCGCCATCCTCGACCCGCTGGTCGCCATTGCGGTCGCCATCTTTATTGTCAGAGAGGCGATCAGCATGCTCAACGAGGCCTTCCAGCCGCTGATCGACCAGAGCATGAGCCCGGAAGAGCTGGCGATGACCAGCCGCATCATCACCGAATGCTGCCCTGCCGCCAGCGGTTTTCACGATCTGCGCAGCCGTCGTGCCGGTCGTCGTCGCCATATCGACTTCCATCTCACCCTGCCCACGGAGATGAGCATCGGCGAAGCCCACGATATCTGTGATCGCATCGAACACGCCATCATGGCGCAGTTGCCCCACGCCATCGTGCTGATCCACGTCGAGCCGGAGGAGCAAGAGCTGCCCTCACCGCTCGCCATAAATTGAAATGTGGCAAACAGGCGGGAAAGTGGCAGCGAAATAACAGAAAGTTGGCACAAACCCGCATTTTTACTGCCGGAAAGCCGATTGCATAAGAAGTGATCGGCACAACTGTGTTAGGGTGTCTAACCACCCTGCCGCAGGAGCGCGCCGTGAAAAAGCTGGAAATGAAAGATCTGACCGAGGCCGAAAAAGCCGAGATAGCCTTGTTATTGCAAAAGGCACAAGCCAATGTAGACCACCAGCTGACCAACGGAGAGCGGAACAAGATCCGCGAAGAGGGTCGCCTGAAAATTGTGGCCGACCGCGCCGAAGCGGCCAAGGCAGCCTCCAAGCTGGCTCGCGAGAAAGCCAAAGAGCGTGCCAAGAACCAGGTACTGCCGGAAACCTTCAGCTGGATTGATTCGGTCAGCAACAAGTTTCGCAGCAAGCGCTGATCCCTTCTTGCAAAACGCCCGCTGGCACTTGGTGCCAGCGGGCGTTTGCATGTCTGGACGATGCTCGATGCGCCAGATTTGGTGCTGCCATTGATTTGCCGCTCAGAAGCTAATCGCAGCAGCAAAGAAGTGATTTACATTGTGAGTTAGAGAAAACGCCAACTGACAATCCACGTCTCTCGCCACCTTTTCATTTTTTCTCATATTTTTTGTCAGAACTGGCTACATAGTCAGGACAAAAAAGCCGAATCTGACTTGCCACAGGGTGATATGAGTCCGCACTGATTTTTCTATGCCGTTGAAATGCATCATGTTTACTATAAAAAATGATATTTTTGGCTGTTACAAAACATTAATATCGAGATAAAGTTTGCTTTAAAAATGAGAGCGTGTTTTAATCTTTCTCGATGGTTCGGCAGTTCAGACCTGATTATGTTAGGCAGTCATTTTAGTAAAGCAGTGATTAGCATAAGCGTTATCCTCGGATAATTCTTATCAAATAATTCTCCTTCTTTAGTGCTCCCAATACGTATTGCTGACGAAAAATCAAAAATTGCCATTTAGGTGGCATTCAACACTATTTAAGGAAATTATTATGTCTAACAAAATGACTGGTACCGTTAAGTTCTTCAACGCTGAGAAAGGTTTTGGTTTCATCTCCCCGGCTGACGGCAGCAAAGACGTGTTCGTACACTTCTCCGCTATCCAGTCCACCAGCTTCAAAACCCTGGACGAAGGTCAGCGCGTTGAGTTCACCATCGAGCAAGGCCAGAAAGGCCCGGCTGCTGCCAACGTAGTTGGTCTGTAATTCAAGCCGGAGCATGCTGCTGATGGCTTATGCCAACTGCTGACAGCTCTGCAAGAATTTAAAAAAACCCGCTTCGGCGGGTTTTTTGTTGTTCCCCGCTTTTTTCCTCACTGACCTCCCCTCCCCCGACCGCTTGATCCCTCCCTTACACGCTCTCACCGCTTGAGTCTTAGAATGAGCTCCGAATGGACTCAAAATGTAAAATAGTGACGAAAAAGTCAGGTTATCCGCTGTATTTGCCGCGAATTCTTGCTATTTTGCGCGCCACCAACGCAAACGATTTCCTTCACACTTTCAGGATTAGTTATGGCAAAGCAAGATATGGCCGCCCAAACAGGGACTGGCGGCTTTCTGGACTCTTATTTTTCCATTTCTGCGCGCGGCAGCAGCGTGCGTCAGGAGCTGGTCGCGGGGCTGACCACCTTCCTGGCGATGGTCTACAGCATCATAGTGGTGCCGAACATGCTGGGCGCTGCCGGCTTTGAGCAGGGCCCGGTGTTTGTGGCCACCTGTTTGATCGCCGCCTTCGGCTCCCTGCTGATGGGCCTGTGGGCCAAGCTGCCGATGGCTATCGGTTGCGCGATCTCCCTCACCGCCTTTACCGCCTTCAGTCTGGTGCTGGGTCAGGGACTGAGCATTCCGGTCGCGCTGGGCGCCATCTTCCTGATGGGTGTGCTGTTTACCCTGATCAGCGTCACCGGCGTGCGCCAGTGGATCCTGGACAACCTCCCCTCCGGCATCGCCCACGGTACCGGCATCGGTATCGGTCTGTTCCTGCTGCTGATCGCCACCAACGGCGTTGGCATGGTGATCAAGAACGAAGGGGCCGGTCTGCCGGTACAGCTCGGTGAAGTGACCGCCTTCCCGGTGATCATGACGGTGCTGGGTCTGGCTGCCATCTTCGGTCTGGAGCGTCGCAAGGTGCCGGGCGGCATCCTGATGGTGATCATCGCCATCTCCATCCTCGGCCTTATCTTCGACCCGAAAGTGACCTGGCAGGGCTTCTTCGCCATGCCGAGCCTGACTGGCGAGAAAGGCTCGCTGGTAGGCAGCATGGATCTGCTGGGCGCCCTCAATCCGGTAGTCATTCCGACCGTACTGGCGCTGGTGATGACCGCCGTGTTTGACGCCACCGGCACCATCCGTGCCGTGGCCGGACAGGCGGGTCTCATCAACGAACGTGGCCACATCATCAGCGGCGGCAAGGCCCTGACTGCCGACTCCGTCAGCAGCATGGTGGCAGGTGCCGTTGGTGGCGCTCCGGCTGCCGTCTACATCGAATCCGCCGCAGGCACCGCAGCCGGTGGCAAGACCGGTCTGACCGCCGCGCTGGTCGGCGTGCTGTTCCTGCTGATGATCTTCCTCTCCCCGCTGAGCTATCTGGTACCGGCTTACGCCACCGCACCGGCCCTGATGTACGTCGGTCTGCTGATGCTGGGCAACGTCACCAAGCTGGACTTCAGCGACTCGGTCGATGCCCTCTCCGGCATGCTGTGCGCCGTCTTCATCGTGCTCACCTGCAACATCGTGACCGGCATCATGCTGGGCTTCGTGGCGCTGGTCATCGGTCGCCTGTTCGCTGCCGAGTGGAAGAAGCTGAACGTCGGCACCGTTATCATCGCCGTGGCGCTGGTGGTCTTCTACGCCGGTGGCTGGGCCATCTAACCCGTCTACATATTCCGGTTATAGCGAAGGGCCCTGCGGGGCCCTTTTTCATGGCTGTGAGTCAGCTAACAGTTTCCCGCCCGTTTGCTCTGCGCCGTTTCAGATTGAAACATCCATCCCCCTTCTGCTGTTTCAAATCCGAACCAAATCGGCCGTCATTTTTATCACTTTTTCTGTCGTTAGACTGGCTGCATCAACCATTTGCCCACCCGTGCGGTGGCAAGCCAAGGAGTGAGCCATGAAGAAACTGATCAATGCCGTCGATGCCGTGGTCCGTGAACAACTGATGGGGATGGCAGCCGCCCACCCCGAGCTCAAGGTACGTATCGAACCCCACTACATCACCCGCGCCGACTCCCCCGTGATGGGCAAGGTGGCGCTGGTCTCCGGCGGTGGCAGCGGCCACGAGCCGATGCACGGCGGTCTGGTGGGCAAAGGGATGCTGGATGGCGCCTGCCCCGGCGAGATCTTTACCTCTCCGACGCCGGATCAGATGTACGAGTGCGGTCAGGCCGTTGATGGCGGCGCGGGCGTACTATTTCTGGTGAAGAACTACACCGGCGACGTGCTCAACTTCGAGACCGCGGTCGAGCTGCTTCACGGCGACGGGGTCAAGGTAGGCTTCGCCCTGATCGATGACGACGTGGCGGTCAAAGACAGCCTCTACACCGCCGGTCGCCGTGGCGTTGCCACGACCGTGCTGTGCGAGAAGCTGGTCGGTGCCGCCGCCGAGGCGGGCTACGATCTGGCGCGCTGCGAGGCGCTGGCCCGTCGCATCAACAACCAGAGCCGCACCATAGGCGTAGCCATGCATGCCTGCACCGTGCCGGCCGCTGGCAAGCCCTCCTTCACCCTGGCGGACAACGAGATGGAGTTCGGCGTCGGTATCCACGGCGAGCCGGGCATCGAGCGCCGCCCCTTCACCGACCTCAATATGCTGGTGGACGACATGTTCAGCGAGCTGGCGGACAATACCCCCTATGGGCGCACCCTGCGCCACTGGGATCGCACCAGCGGCAGCTGGCAGGAAGAGCACACCTTTATCGAACCGCTCAACAAGGGCGATCGGGTCATCGCGCTGGTTAACAGCCTCGGCGGCACCCCCATCTCCGAGCTCTATGGCGTCTATGGCCGCCTCGCTACCCTGTGCGAGGAGGTGGGCATCCATCTGGTGCGCAACCTGATCGGCCCCTACTGCACCTCCCTCGACATGACCGGCATCTCCATCACCCTGCTCAAGGTAGATGACGAACTGATGACCCTGTGGGATGCCCCCGTTCACACCCCCGCCCTGCGTCGCGGCTGCTAAGGAGAACCCATGTTAAGCAAGCATCACATCGTCAACTGGCTGCTGGACTGCGAACACATCTTTACCGAGCAGCGTGACTACCTCACCGCGCTGGATACCGACATCGGCGACGGCGACCACGGCCTCAACATGCAGCGGGGCTTCGCCAAGGTGGCCGAGAAGCTGCCGGCGGTAGCGGACAAGGATATCGGGCAGGTGCTGAAAACCACCGGCATGACCTTGCTCTCCTCGGTCGGCGGCGCCAGCGGCCCGCTCTACGGCACCTTCTTTATCCGGGCCGCGGCCAGCAGCGATGCCTGCCAGAGCCTCAGCCTCAGCCAGCTGTGCAAAATGCTGAGCGACGGGGTCGAGGGGATCGTCTCCCGCGGCCGCGCCGAGCCGGGCGACAAGACCATGTGCGATGCCTGGTGGCCGGCACTGGCAGCCCTGCAACAGGCGCAGCAGCAAGAGCTGCCCCTCAACGAAGCGCTGGACAAGGCAGTAGCAGCCGCCGCAGCCGGTACCGAGGCCACCATTCAGATGCAGGCCCGCAAGGGGCGCGCCAGCTATCTTGGCGAGCGCAGCATCGGCCATCAGGATGCCGGGGCCACCTCGACCCTGCTGCTGCTGACCGCCCTGCGTGACAGAGCGAGGTTGTGACATGATCGGAATCGTAGTTGTCTCTCACAGCGCCATGCTGGCGGCCGGCTTGAAAGCGCTGGCCGACCAGCTCGGCAGCCCGGCCCGATTGCTGCTGGCGGCTGGGGTCGATGACCCCGACCACCCCATCGGCACCGATGCCATCGCAGTGATGAGTGCGATTGAAGAAGCGGACGACGGTAGCGGCGTGCTGGTACTGATGGACTTGGGCAGCGCCCTGCTCAGCGCCGAAACCGCCCTCGAACTGCTGCCACCGGAGTTGAGCGCACGGGTGCGGCTCTGCCCCGCCCCGCTGGTCGAAGGTGCTCTGGCCGCCGTGGTAGCGGCCGGTTCAGGCCTGACGCTGGACGAGGTGGCCGCCGAGGCGCTCGGCGCCCTTGGCCCGAAACAGGCGATGCTGCCTGCCAGCGCGGCACAGGCTACCACCGAGACGGCCCACGTTGTCGACGACGGCTGGCAGCGCTGCGAGGTGGTGGTGGATAACCCCCACGGCCTGCATGTGCGCCCCGCCGCCCGACTGGTGGCCGCCCTCAAGCCCTTTGCCGCTGAACTCAAGCTGCAAAAGGGGGATAAAGAGGCCAATCCCCGCAGCCTGACCCGGCTCGCCATGCTCAACGTGCGTCAGGGCGACCAGCTCACCCTGCTGGCGCGCGGCGAGGATGCCAACGCCGCACTGACCTGCTTCCAGCAGCTGGCCTTTGATCGCTTCGGCGACTGACGCCGCACGCCACTGTTTCAAGGGGCTGCACTCGCTCGCGGAGCCTGTGCAGCACCATTCAAGACGAAGGAGTCCCCGGCACTGCCGCCCCTTCGCCCCGATTCTTAATCAGTAAAGAGAGAGGGATAGAATATGGACCGCATTATCATCAGCCCCAGCAAATACGTGCAAGGCAACGGGGCCCTCGCCAATATCGGCAACTACGTTAAAGCGCTCGGCAGCAAGCCGCTGATCCTGGCCGACGCCTTCGTCACCAAGCTGGTGGGCGATACCGTGGCTACCAGCTTCCACGGCGCCGGTATTAAGCCGGAGTTCGACTGCTTCAACGGCGAATGCTCCCGCCCCGAGATCGACCGCCTGCTGGCCCGCTGCAAGCAGACCCCGTTTGACGTCATCATCGGCATCGGCGGCGGCAAAACGCTGGATACCGCCAAGTCGGTCGCCTTCTACCAGAAGGTGCCGGTGGTCATAGTACCCACCATCGCCTCCACCGATGCCCCCACCAGCGCGCTGGCGGTCATCTACACCCCGGAAGGGCAGTTCAGCGAATACCTGATGATCCCGACCAACCCCAATATGGTCATCATGGATACCGGCGTGGTCTCCCGCGCCCCGGTGCGGCTCTTGGTCTCCGGCATGGGGGATGCGCTCTCCACCTACTTCGAGGCTCGCGCCAACAAGGTCTCCGGTTGCCAGACCATGGCCGGTGGTGCCTCCACGCTGGCGGCGCAAGCCATCGCCGAGCTCTGCTACAAGACCCTGCTGGCCGATGGCTACAAGGCCAAGCTGGCGGTGGAGCAGGGGCTCTGCACCAAGGCGGTGGAGAACATCATCGAGGCCAACACCTATCTGAGCGGTATCGGCTTCGAGAGCAGCGGGCTGGCCGCTGCCCACGCCATCCACAACGGTCTGACCCAGCTCGCCGAGTGTCACCACCTCTACCACGGTGAAAAAGTGGCGTTCGGTACCCTGGTACAGCTGGTGCTGGAGAACGCGCCGATGGCGGAGATCGAAACCGTGTTGGGCTTCTGCCGCTCTGTGGGCCTGCCGACCAACCTGCATATGATGGGGGTCAAGGAGCTGGATATGGCGCGCCTGATGGAGGTGGCCAAAGCCTCTACCGCCGAGGGCGAGACCATCCACAACATGCCGTTCAAGGTCACTGCCGAGGATGTGCTGGCGGCCATCGTCACCGCCCACCAACTGGGGCTGTAGCAGCGCCACCACTGACCTTGCCATATAAAAACGGCCCCGCAACTGCGGGGCCGTTTCGTTTTCTGCGGGCCAGTTGGCGACGGGTCGCCGTCAGCCGTGATAGTCGGCGGGATCGATCTCGAGCAGCTTGAGCCGCCGCCACAGGGTGGTGCGGCTGATGCCCAGATGCTGGGCCATCTGGCTCACCTGTCCCTTGCAGGCGTGAGCGCAGCGCAGGATGGCTTGCCGCTCCAGCTCCGCCAGCGTGAGCAGCGGTTGCCCCACCACCTCATCCGCCACCCGCTGATAGCCGTGCCGAATGGCGGCAGGCAGCGCCTCGGGCGGGATCGGCCCCTGACCGGCGTGAAGCAGCGCATGCTCGACGGCACTGCGCAGCTCCCCCAGATTGCCGGGCCATGGATAGGCGAGCAGACAGTCGAGGGCCGCCGGACTGAACTGGCGCACCGGCTCGCGCCCCTGCGCCCCTAGCTGCTGGCTGATCAGGCCCGGCAAATCCGCCGCGCGCTCCCGCAGCCCCGGCAGCCACAGCTCGCACGCCTGCAAGGCATAGAGCAGCTGGCGGCCAAACAGCCCCTCCTGCACCAGCTGCTCCAGCGGAGCGCTGCTGGTGGCGATGATCCGCACCTTGAGCGGCAGGATACGGGCCGAATCGAAGCGCTGGATGCGGCCGGTCTTGAGCAATTGCAGCAGCGCCGCCTGCATGGGGGCAGAGAGGCACTCCACCTGCTCCAGCACGAGCGTGCCGCCGTGGGCCAGCTCGAACTTGCCCGCCCGCTCCTGCCCCGCCTCGTCGGAACCCATCAGCTCCAGCGCCATCCGCTCGCTCGGCAGCGCCTTGCAGTTGAGGGTAATGAGCGGCCCGGCGGCCCGCTCACTGCCAAAGTGGATCGCCTCCGCCAGCTGGGCCTTGCCCACCTCCTCCTCGCCGCGCAGCAGGATCGGCCCCTGACTCTGGGCCGCCTGCCGGGCGTAGCGCAGCAGCTTGCGCATGGCGCTCGACTCCCCCACCAGCGCCGACAACTCGGGCACCGTCTGGCGCAACTGGTGAATGGCCCGCAGCCGATCGACCGGGTGCAGCAGGGCGATAAAGCTGACCCCCTCCGGCCCCGGCAGCGGCTTGAGGCTCACCAACGCATTGATAAACTCCCCCTCCTGCGCGCCGAGCCGCTCCAGCGTCACCTCCACATGGCTGAGCGGCGTCTGCCCCCTGATGGCCAGCTGCAACCGCTGGGGTAGCAGCAGGTGCTGCTCCAGCGGCTGGCCGAGACAGAGCGCCGGATCGAGCCGCAGCCGGTGTGCCGCCAACGCGTTGAGGTAGCGCAGTCGGCCCTGCGGATCCCAAGCCAGTACGCCGTCATCCATGCCATCGAGCAGGGCGTAAAGCTCGCTCAGGTGGTGCTGGGACTCCTGCATCAGGGTCTCCATCTGCAGCAGATGGGCCAGCTCGCGCCCGGCGCTGACGGTGAGCGCCAGATCGCCGGCGCTCGCCTCCTCCACCTTGCAGATCAACGCGATGATGGCGACCTGACGGCCATTGCTGTTGTAGACCGGGCTGGCACAGCTGTGCCACGGGTGGAGGGTCTGATTGAAGTGTTGAGCACCGCTGACGCAGAGCGGCACGCCCTCCAGCGCGGCCAGATTGATGGCATTGGTGCCGATACGCCCCTCGCTGAAAAAGGCGCCGGGGCCAAACCCCAGCGCCGCCAGCTCGCGCAGGGTGGCGGGGTGGCCGGTCCGGGCCAGCAGGCAGCCGCTCTCGTCGGTGAGCAGCAGGGCGCAGGGGCGCCCCTCCATAAATTCGTAGAGATCTTCGAGGGCCATCTCGCCGGTGGTGAGCAGATCCCGTTTGCGCTGGCGCAGGCTCTGCAAGGTCTGCCCCTTGGCGCTGTGGGGTGGATGCCAGAGGGTGGCACTGGTCTGGTGGGCGCAGCGCAGCCAGGAGGCCTGCAGATAGTCAGGCCAAGCGAGCAGCGGCTGAAGGTCAGATGGCATGGTCACAGCAATATCCGGCAAGATGTGAGCCGACCATTTAACCACGCCAGCGCCCCCGATTCAGTGACCTGCCTCAGAGGGTGGCAACGTTTAAAGACACCAGGTTGCCGCTAAGCGGCACGTACAGTCCTGACTGCCCGCAGCACGCTCTGGCGCCCCTGCCAGTAACCCTGCAGATAGCCGGACTCCAGCTTGATCGGATCCTGGGTAAAACGGGAGACCATGAAATCGGTCGGTGGCGCGATCACCTCGATGTCGCAATCGGCAGGGGGATTGGCGATGAAATCGAGCGCCCGGTTGTAGGCGCGATCCCGCTCCAGCATAGCTTGCGCCAGTGCAGGCTGGGTTTTCAGCAAGGCTTTGACCATCCAGCAGAAACGGGCCGGCTTCTTGCGATAGCCCCGGGGTTCCGACAGCACCACTGTCATCCGCCGTGCACCGCGCCGATAGGCCTCGATCACCGGAATGGAGTCGCTGATGCCGCCATCGGCCATGGGGCGACCATCGACACAGGGGGTATCATGCTGCACCACCGGCAGGGCGCAGGTGGCGGTCAGCACCTCATCCATGTTGTCGGGCCGCACCGGCAGATAGATGGCCTTGCCGCTCGCCACATCGGTCGCCACCGCATAGAAGGGAATGTCGCGGGCGCAGAAAGTCTCGAGATCGAGCGGGAAGCGATGGCGACTGGCTTGCCACAGCCAGCCGATGTCCACCAGATCGCCCCCTTTGACAAAGCGCAGGGGATCGAGAAACCGGGAGCTGCAAGCCAGCTCGGTGATGATGTGGTGGCTGCGGCGCGGCTGCTCGCTCAGATAAGAGACCAGATTGGTGGCACCGGCCGAGACGCCCATGACGAAATCGAACGGGTAGTGGTGACTTTCGACAAACGCATCGAGCACGCCGCTGGCAAAGATGCCGCGCATCGCGCCCCCTTCGACAATCAGGGCGCAAGAGTGGGGATTAAACATAACAAGGCTCCGTCAGCTGTAATACCTGCCGGGATCGATCCCGGCCCAGTGATGGACGCCTTCATGCAGAACATCAAGACGCCGCAGCAGGACGATTCAGGCTCACTCGCGCAAGCCAGAAGCGGACAGGAGCAAACCTGAACCGTGAAGCGACCCCCAGTATATGCAGCGCAACAACCATCAAAAAATGAATTTAAATAATAAAAAACATGCCTTTTTGGCATGGTTTAGCACATCAGCAGAGACGGCCCTTTATCCGCTAACAACACCATCAGGTTCAAGGCAGCCCGGGCCCGAACGTCCCGTCAACGGGGTTGTAGTGGTAGGCCCTATAATCAAAGTCCACCTTATCAAGGCGCGGATTGGCCAACTCGAACAACAGGCGTCTGGGGAGCTGCGCCTGCTCGAGGGAAGGTTTGAAGTGGCACAGCCAGAGCTGTTGCAGCGAGCCATCCCGCCACGCCAGCTTGAGGCCGACCGAGAGGCGGCGGATGGCGGCCTGATTATCCTTGTGGGTGTAGAAGAGATGGAGGAAGGGATAGTGCAGCGCCACTCGCCGATCCACGGTGAGGCCGGGCAGATCACTGTGCTGCTCCTGCTCGATAAAGAGCTCGTTGGCACCGCGGCAGAAGAGATCGATGCGGCCACGGGCCACCAGCTTGAACAGCCGCTCGTAACCGTCGACCTCCTGCACCTTGAATCCCCCATGACGCAGGATCTCCGCATCCTGCCAGCCACGCCCCTGCCCGTGCAGAAATTGCTGCAGCTCGGTCAGGGTATTGACCCTTGCCACTGCGTCGGCCTGCTGCGGACTGACAAAGCAGATGCGATAACCGAGGATGCCCAGCTCCACCGGAAAGCGGACGTAATCCAGCGCTCCGCTCTCTGCGGCCGGACGCAGACTGTCGGCCACAAACAGATTGGGGTATTGCTGAGTCTGCACAATCTGTCTCATCCGGATACGGTTCATAGGCGGTGCGGTCCGCAGCTCGTAGTCACCGAAGCTGTCGCGGGTCTTCTCCAGCGCCAGCTGCAACAGATCGCGAAAATAGAGGGTACGCAAGTCCCGATCGCTCTCGGGGCTGATATGAGTGATGACGTCGCTCGCCCTTAGGGGAGTGGCAAGGAGGGAAAGACTGCACAGCAGCAAGCAGGAAGCGAGGCGATGAAAGGTCATACTGCTCATCCCGGGAATACACGCTCACTAGAGTGTAGCGCCGGGGCGAGCAGCCTTCTAAAGGGAAGCCAGGCCTACCAGAACATCCGGCCCAGCAGGGGCGCCAGCAGCACTGTCACCATACCGGCGATCATCATCACCATGCTGGAGACCACTCCCTCCTCATTACCCATCTGATAAGCCCTGGCAGTGCCGGCGCCGTGAGCCGAGGCGCCAAACCCCGCCCCCTTGCCGAGGCGACTGCGAATGGCCAGCACGGTGAGCACGCTCTCCCCCACCGCCATACCAATCACCCCGGTCAGCACCACAAACAGCGCGGTGAGATCGCTCTGACCGCCGATGGCGCGGGTCGCCTCCACCGCAAACGGCGTAGTGATGGAGCGCATCGCCAGACTGCGCTGCAACATGTCGGAGAGATCCAGCCAGCGGGCCAGCAGCACGGTACTCCCCACCGCCATGATGACCGATGCGACCACCCCTACCGACAGCGACAGCCAGTGGCGGCGAATGAGCTGGCGGTTCTCGTAGACCGGCACGGCGAAGGCAACGGTGGCGGGGCCCAGCAGCCAGAGCAGCCAGTGGGATTCCGCCATGTAATCCTGATAGGGGATGTGGAACAGCAGCACCACGGCCACCAGCAGGGTCGGCGCCAGCAGCAGCGGCATCAGCGGCAGGATCCGCTTTTTGCCGTAGAGCCATTTGCTGGCGTAGTAGAAGAGCAGGGTGAGGGCGAAACAGATCAGCCCGAGCAGGGTATCAGACATGACGGCGACTCCGGCGGGCCAGTTTCAGTTCGAGGCGGTAAACCCGATCCACCACCAGCGCCGTGGTGCCGAGTACCAGGGTGGTGCTCACCAGCAGCACCACCATGATGCGCCACCCCTCTTGCAGCAGCAGCTCCTGATAGTTGACCACCGCTACCACGGCGGGGACGAAGAAGAGCAGCATCTCGGCCAGCAGCCAGCGCGCACCGGCACTGAACCACTCGGCCTTGACCACTCCGAGCAGGATGCAGGCCAGCAGCAACAACATGCCGGTGAGGTTGGCGGGCAGCGGCAGATGGAGGGTACGCACCGCGGTATCGGCCAGCAGCCAGATGGCTGCCAGCAACACAATCTGGAAGGGAGTCTGTAACCAGCGCAAGCAGAGGGCTTTCATGATCATCGTCTTTCTGTGAACCGGCTCACAGTATAGAGTTGAGCAAAACCTGCCAGAAATGAATTAAAATTATCAAATTCATGCCGCATAGGCATACTTCATCCCGTACCCGCCAACACGAGTCGAGAGAGTCCATGGATATTCGCGCCCTGCGCTATTTTGTCGAACTGGTGCGGGAAAAAAGCTTCACCCGCGCCTCTGAAAAGCTGTTCGTCACCCAGCCCACCATCAGCAAGATGATCCGCAATATCGAAGAGGAGCTGGGCCAACCCCTGCTCAACCGGGAAGGGCGCCGCTTCACCCTGACCGACAGCGGCCAGGTGCTGTTCAACCGGGCCCAGACCATCTTGGCGGAGATGCAGCAGCTGGAGGCCGAACTGGCGGATCTGCAGAGCCTGCAACACGGTCGCCTCACCCTCGGCATTCCCCCCATGGTGGGTCACGTCTATGCGGATCTGATCCGCGCCTACCGCACCCGCTATCCCAAGGTGGAGCTGACCCTGGTGGAGTATGGCGGTCGCCGTATCGAACAGGCGGTGCTGGAGGGGGAGCTGGATCTCGCCATCACCATGCTGCCGACCAAAGAGGGGGGGGCCCTCAGCGCGCTGGAGCTGGATCAATACCCGATCCGGGTAGTGCTGCCTGATCAACCCCGCTGGCATGGCGAGACGCCGCTGCGGCTGGAGTCCCTGCAGGAGGAGCCCTTCCTGCTCTATACCCAGGCGTTTACCCTGAGCGAGCGGCTGGAGCAGGCATGTCAGGAGGCGGGCTTTGTGCCGCAGGTGGCGGCGCGCAGCAGCCAGTGGGATTTTCTCACCGCCATGGTACGCAGCGGCATGGGGGTCGCCTTCTTGCCGGAGCCGGTCTGCCACCGGCTGACCCCGGATGGTCTGGTGCTGCGGCCGCTGGAGCCCGAATTGAGCTGGCGACTCGGGGTGATCTGGCCGAGCGAGCGCTATCTCTCCCGCACCGCCGAGGCCTGGTTGGCCCTCTGCCGCCAGCGGCAGGCACCTCAGTAATCGCCGAAGCGATCGGTCTGCGGATTGTAGAAGTAGGGGCGGAAATCGAAGCTGATCCCGTCGAGGAAGGGGTTATCCAGTCGCAGCAGTCGGCGCTGGGAGAGCTTGGCAAAGGCGATGGCCGGGCCAAAGCTCTTGCGCCACAGCGCCTGTAGCGAGCCATCCTGCCACGCCAGCTGCAACCCCCGCTCGACCCGCTGCAGCGCCTCGCGATTGTTGGGATTGGTGTAGAAAACCCGGGGCAGCGGGTAGTAGATCAACAATGCATCATCCACCAGCAGGTCCGTCATCTCCTTGTGGGTCAGCTGCTCGCTGCGCAGCTCGCTCACCCCGCGGCAGAAGAGATCGAAGCGGCCCCGCGCCACCATTTTGAACAGCTTTTCGTACCCCTCCACTTCCACCACCTCCATCCCGGCGTAACGCAGGATATCCACATCCAGCCACCCCTTGCCCTGACCGAAGGTGAACTGGCGCAGCCCCTTGAGGTCGGTCACTTTGCTCACCGCCCCCTTTTGCTGCGGGCTGACAAAACAGATGCGGTAGCTGACGATGCCCAGATGGATGGGAAAACGGACATAGGCGAGCCCCAGATCCTCGCGGGTGCTGCTGTAGCTGTCCATTACAAAGAGGTTGGGATAGTTGTCGAGCTGCATGCTGACCCGCTCGCGCGCCTTGGTCATGGGCGGCGCAGGCTCCAACAGATAGTCGCCAAACTGGTCGCGGGTCTTGTCGAGGGCGAGCCGCAGCAGCTCCCGATCATAAGTGGTGCGCGGGTCCCGCTCGCTCTCCGGGCTGATATAGGTAAACCGGGTGGCCGCCTGTCCGGTCAGCGACAACATGCAGAGCAGAGCGGCAGCCAGCAGATGCAGGGGTGACATAAACCGCGCCTTGGCTGAAGGGGTTCTTTCAGTGTAGCCCCTAGCTTGGCCGCTCGGCCCTGCCGCCACCCCACGCTCTCCTCCACTTTTCGGCCAGTCGCATCCATCAGCCTACTCCCCCACCGGAGGTGTGCTTCTGAGCGATGTGGCATAACGCTGATAGGCAGCAGAGTCGCGCACCTGCTCGATAGCATCCCACGCCTGCCGGCTTTGTCGGGGATGAGATTGATAGAAGCGGTGAGAGAAGACCAGATAGTAGGGCTTCTCCACCAGTACCGGCGACAGCCGCTCGATACGGGCCTGCAACGCGGGATGGGCCGCCAGAATGCTGTCGGCCACCTCGGTCTGGATGGCGGTCGCCTGCGCCCGATCCATCACCAGCTTTTTCAACATGATCAGCGGGTCACGGCTGGAGTCATCCACCTCGGCTCCCGCAGCCTGCAACCAGTCGACGATGGAGAATCCCGACTGGGCCGCCACCATGCCCTTGATCCTGAGGGTGGTGCCATCCCACAGGTTCTTGCCCCCCTTTAGCTGGTAGAGGCTGTAGCTCTCGGTCAGCAGCCGCTTGGCGGGGTCGGGTTTGCCCTCACGCATGGGATAGACCCCCACCCTGGTCGCCCGCTCGACGCTGTAACTCATCTTGATGGCCGCATCCATCTGGCCACTGCTCACCCGAGAGAGGCAGCGCTTCCACGGCAGCGGCGTCAGCACGATCTCGGCATTGAGGGCGGTAGCAACCGCCTTTAGGTGATACTGGACAATCCCCTCCCCCGATTGCAGCAGCCAGGGGTAGGAGTCACTGTTTTCGAGGCAGGTACGCAGCGTAAAGACCGGGGCTGCACCGCCGGTGGCAGGCAGCAGCAACGCGATGAAGAGCAAGGAGAGGGCAGATGCGTGCATGGGCCATCTCCTTTGCGGCAATGATCTCTCCCTTACTCTATCAGAGCTGCGCACCTGATAACCCGGCTCAGGGTTGTGAACCGAAATCATCCGTCAGCGGGTTGTAAAGGTAGGGGCGATAGTCAAAACCGTCCTTGGGTAACTGCGGATTGCCGAGCCGGACAATCTGGCGAGCCCCCAGATTGGCAAACACCAGCGAGGGTTGGAAGTGATGGCGCCAGAGCCGTTTGAGCGAACCATCCTGCCAGGCCAGTTGCAGACCGCGCTCAAGGCGCTCGCGCTCCTGAACGTAGCGGGCATTGCTGTAGAACACGTGGATCAGCGGATAGAAAAGGGCCAGATGGCGATCGACCGTCAAACCGGCCACCTTGCCCTGATGAGATTGCCACTCCGACAGGATCTCGTTGGCCCCACGACAGAAGAGATCGATGCGCCCTCGTGCCACCATACGAAACAGCGACTCGTAGTTATCCACCTCATGCACAGTCAGCCCGCCGTTGCGCAGGATCACCGCATCCTGCCAGCCGGTGCCCACCCCTTGAGTGAAGTGGCGCAACTGATCCAGGGTGTTCACCCGCGCCAGCTCGGCAGCACGATCCGAGCCGACGAAACAGACCCGATAGCCGAGGATCCCCATATCGATCGGGAACGGGATCGATGCCACCTGATCCGCCACTGCCTCCCCCTGATAAGGCCAGCTGTCGACAATAAAGAGGGCGTTTTTGCCCTGCTCCTGCACCTCGATCCGCATCCGCGCCTTGTTCATCGGCAGGGAGTCCAGCAACTCGTAGTCGCCATATTCGGGGCGAGTTTTCTCTAGCGCCAGCTGCATCACCTCACGGTAATAACGCATCCGCATGTCCTGACTGTTTTCAGGACTGAGCAGGGTAAAACGGGTGGCAGCCAGCAAGGCAGAGGGGAAGGATAAACAGAGACAAAGCAACAGAAGTCGGTACATCATGGCTGAACTCATACAACAGGGTTCACCCAGTATAGACTGGCACGCACCCCGTTGAGCACAGGGCTCGCGCCCGCTCACAGGTGGGGCAATCCGGGCCACCACAGGCCCGGATAGCGGGTTCACACCTTGCCCGGCACTACTCTTCGCCGATAGGTGCGGCGATCCACTTCATCAGCGTCAGCATATCCTGCGGCGCCACCCCCACCGAAAGCCCGCGCTTGCCGCCGCTCACCAGGATCTCGTCAAACTGCAGCGCCGACTCGTCGAGTACGGTGGGCAGCAGTTTCTTCTGGGCCAGCGGGCTGATGCCGCCCACCTTGTAACCGGTCAGCTTCTCCGCCTCCGCCGGTTTCATCATCTCCACCTTCTTGAGGCCGGTCGCCTTGGCCAGCTGCTTCAGGCTGCACATGCCGGATGAGGGAACGATGGCCACCACCGCCTGCTTGTCGTGATGGGCTACCAGAGTCTTGAACACCTGCGCCTCCGGCAGCCCGAGCTGGGTCGCGGCATGCTTGCCGAAATCGTCGTGGGCTTCGCACTCGTAGGGGTAGAGCTTGTGGGGAATTTTTAGCTTCTTCAGCAGGTTGATGGCAGGAGTCATGATGGTTGCCTTGAATCGAATCGCATAAAAACAAGGCCAAACAGTCTGCGCCTGCATGGCGAGGGATGCAAGCCGGAGGGGAAATATGTACCCATCACCGATAATACGTAGGGTGCAATTAACAAGGTGAATTGTGCCACTTGCCCTATGAAACACAGGACGAGACTAGGCAAAGAGCATTTTCGAGCGGTGCAATGCGCTGTGCTTATTGCACCCTACAAAATACCGCCCAAAACATGGGTGAGGCTCCCATCGAGCCGAATTCTGCCGGGCAACAAAAAAACAAAGGGCGCCTTATTGGCGCCCTTTGGCTTGATAGATATAACTAAAGCCTCTTGCTTGGGCTGGCTATCAACCCGTATTGCGCATACCTGCGGCAATACCGGCGATGGTGACCATCAGCGCCTTGTCCAGCTCGGGGTGCAGGGTCTCCGGGTGGTTGCGGGAGCGGTTGAGCAGCTCGGCCTGCAGCACGTTGAGCGGGTCTGTGTAGGGGTTGCGCAGCTTGATGGACTCCTTGATCCAGGGCTGATCCTCCAGCAGATCCCCGCGCGGGCTCAGTTTCAGCACCACTTCAATAGATTCGGCGAGCTCCTGACGCAGCTGTTTGCCAAGGCCCCACAGCTCCTGCGGCACCAGACGGGTGTCGTAGTACTCGGCGAGCCAGACGTCCGCTTTGAGGAACACCATCTCCAGCATCTCGAGGCGAGTGCGGAAGAAGGGCCACTGGGCGCTCATCTCTTCCAGCACCGCCAGCTTGCCGCCGTCGATGGCCTGTTGCAGCGCCTTGTGGGCACCGAGCCAGGCCGGCAGCATCAGGCGGTTCTGGGTCCAGGCGAAGATCCACGGAATGGCGCGCAGGCTCTCGACGCCGCCGTTGGGCTTGCGCTTGGAGGGACGGGAGCCGAGCGGCAGCTTGCCGAGCTCCATCTCCGGGGTGGCGGCACGGAAGTAAGGGACGAAGTCCGGATGACCGCGCACGATACTGCGGTAGTGCTCGCAGGAGTCGGCGGCCAGCTGTTCCATCACCTCGCGCCAGCACTCTTTCGGCTTGGGCGGTGGCAGCAGGTTCCCTTCCAGCACGGCGCTGGTGTAGAGCTCCAGACTCTTGATCGCCACTTTCGGCAGACCGAACTTGAAGCGGATCATCTCCCCCTGTTCGGTGGTACGCAGACCGCCGCGCAGGGATCCCGGCGGCTGGGAGAGGATGGCCTGATGGGCAGGCGCACCACCACGACCGACGGTACCGCCACGGCCATGGAACAGGGTGAGGCGGATATTGTTGGCTTCGGCAAGTCCCACCAGGGATTCCATGGCGGCGTACTGGGCCCAGCCAGCAGCCATCATGCCGGCATCCTTGGCAGAATCGGAGTAGCCGATCATCACGTACTGACGACCCTGGATGTAGCCACGATACCAGTCCACCGAGAGCAGACGCTCCATCACGGCGGTGCCTGCCATCAGGTCATCCTGGGTTTCAAACAGCGGGGCGACCGGCATGCGGAACTTGCAGCCCGCCTCTTTGAGCAGCAGTTGCACCGACAGCACATCGGACGGCGCACCGGCCATGGAGATGATGTAGATGCCGAACGCATCGGGGTCGTGCTCGGCGATAACCTGACAGGTATCGAGCGTCTCGCGCACCTCGGCGCTCGGTTCCCAGTCGTGGGGAATGAGCGGGCGGCGAGAGTTCAGTTCGTTGAGCAGGAAGGCCTGCTTGTCATCTTCGCTCCACTCGGCGTAGTCACCCAGACCCAGATAGCGGGTCAGCTCGGAGAAGACCAGCCCGTGACGCTCGCCATCCTGACGGATATCCAGCTTGACCAGATGGATGCCGAAACAGGCGACCTTGCGCAGCACATCCAGCAGCATGCCATCGGCGATGTTGCCCATGCCGCAGGCGTGCAGTGAGTGGTAGCAGAGCTCCAGCGGCTCGCGCAGCTGGGCGGTAGTCTTGACCAGATCCTGGCTCTCGCTCGCCTGACCCTGCACCTTGGCAGTGAGATGCTCCTTGGTTTCGCGCAGCGCTTCACGCAGCTCGCGCACCAGCGCACGGTAGGGCTCGGGGTGATCGCCAACGCGAGCGCGCACGGCGTCGGTACAGTCGGACATGGAGAGCTCGGAGGTGAGCTCCTTGATGTCTTTGTAGAACAGGCTCACCGCCATCCAGCGGCCCAGCTCCAGCACTTCGGCAGTCACCTTGGCGGTGACGAAGGGGTTGCCGTCGCGGTCACCGCCCATCCAGGAGGTGAACTTGACCGGCGCGGCATCCAGCGGCAGCCGCACACCCAGATGGTGTTGCAGACGCTCGTCCAGATTGCGCATGAATTCGGGGATGGCAGGCCACAGGCTGTTCTCCACCACGGCGAAGCCCCACTTGGCCTCGTCGACCGGAGTCGGGCGCTGTTCGCGGATCTCGTTGGTGTGCCACGCCTGATTGATGAGCTGCTCGATGCGATTGAGGATCTTGTCCCGCTCGCGGGGCAGCAGGTCGGAGAGCTCCAGCGCCTCGAGGCAGTCGTTGAGCTGTACGTGCTTGTGGATCAGGGTGCGACGGGTCACCTCGGTGGGGTGAGCGGTCAGCACCAGATCGATATCCAGCTCGCGCACGGCCTGAATGATGGCCTCTTGCGACAGGTTGGACGCTTTCAGCTTGTCGAACATCTGCTCCAGCGGGTCCGGGGTGCAGACCTGCTCTTCACAGCGACGGGAGATGGTGTGGAACTGTTCCGCCACGTTGGCCAGATTGAGGAACTGGCTGAAGGCGCGGGCCACCGGCAGCAGTTCATCATCGCTCAGGGTGCGCAGGGTATCGAGCAGACGTTCCCGGTCTGATTCATTGCCCTTGCGGGAGGACTTGGCCAATTGGCGAATGGTTTCGATCTTGTCGAGAAAGGCCTGACCCTGATGATCCTTGATGGATTTACCCAGCAGCTGACCCAGCATACCTACGTTGGCGCGTAGTGCGGCGTACTTTTCGTTCATTCCACATCCTTATCTTGTTGGTGCCTGACACCCATCCGGGGTGCTAGACGACCTCACTTATTGTTGTGCGATTACAACATATGCTCCGTCATCTTAGGGTGACAATCTACCCAGATTGTCTGCGCAAGGTCAAATAACAGGCCGATTCAGAACATGTATTTCCATCACCACTCCACAACCGGCTTGTTATGTAACTTACTTACAGTTTTTACGCCCCTTTCACCGCCGCCGCTACAGGCAAAAACGTCTGATCAGGTGCTGCAACACCGAGGTGGTCGGCTTGACGAAGGAGAGGTCGAGATACTCATCCGGCTGGTGCGCCTGGGTGATATGGCCGGGGCCCATCACTATGGTCTCGCAGCCAAGCTGCTGGATAAACGGCGCCTCGGTGCAGTAGTTGACCGACTCGGCGACGCGGCCGCTCGCCTTCTCCGCTTCGCGCACCAGCACAGAGTCATCGGCGCAGGCGTAGGCGGGAATGGGCTCATGCAGATGCTGCAGATGCAGGCAGCCCGGCTGGTGGATCTCGATGGGCGACAGCGCCTCTTTGAGCATCCCCATCAACTCATCCGGCCCCACCTGCGGAGTGGGTCGCAGGTCGATATGCAGCTCGCAACAGCCACAGATGCGGTTCGGGCTGTCGCCCCCCTGAATGTAACCCAGGTTCAGGGTTGGCTGTGGCACGGCAAAGCGGTGGTCGGCGTAGCGATCTTTCAGATCCTGCTGCAAGCGCAGCACCTGCCCCATCGCCTTGTGCATGATCTCCATGGCGTTGACGCCGTTGGCGGGATCCGAGCTGTGACCGCTCTTGCCGGTAATACGGATCGCCTCAGACATATGCCCCTTGTGGGCCACCACAGGCACCAGCCCGGTCGGCTCGCCAATCACGGCGTAGTCGGGTTTCAGCTCGGCCGCCGCGGCGATGGCGCGGGCCCCCGCCATGGTGGTCTCTTCATCGGCGGTAGCGAGAATACGCAGCGGCTTGTTGAGCTTGGTGAGGTCAATCTCTTTGAGCGCCTCGACGATAAAGGCGAAGAAGCCCTTCATATCGATGGTGCCGAGACCATAGAGGCGGTTGCCCTCTTCGGTCACCTTGAAGGGATCCTTGCTCCAGCCCCCCTCATCGAACGGTACCGTATCGGTGTGACCTGCCAGCAGCAGACCGCCCTCCCCCTGACCGATCGTAGCCACCAGATTGAACTTGCCCGGCAGATCGGGGAGTGCCGTCACCTCGCACTGAAAACCGAGCTGACCGAACCAGTCGGCCAGCAGCCGGATCACAGCCTCATTGCTCTGATCCCACTTGGGATCCGTGCTGCTGATAGAGGGAATCGCAATAATATTCTTATAAAGTGAAAAAAAATCCAGATTGGCCATCAGCTCCTCCTTGCGTCCCCGGAATGTTTCTGTTAGAAAATACAAATGCAAAGTGAGTGCATGAATATTCTGTAATTTTACCTGAATATCTGGCTCATCAACAAAGGCTTCTAGTTGTAAGGGAAAGTTAATGTTCTGTCACCTGATCTATAACCGACGACACACACCCGCCTGAATTGCCCCTCCGCACTTGTGCAAAGGGGCGCTCGAACACCCTTGTGCACTGCAGCGTCATGCTGTGAATCTCGAACTCTGACTTGGAATATTCAACATGCTTAACACCGTTATCGTCGGTGCCAGTGGCTACGCGGGAGCCGAACTGGCCGCACTGGTACAGAACCATCCACAACTCAAACTGTTCGGCCTCTACGTCTCCGCCGGCAGTCAGGATGCCCACAAGCGCTTCTCTTCCCTGCATCCCCAGTGGGTAGGCGCCCTCGATCAGCCGCTGCTGCCGCTGGACGACGATGGCATGACCCGGATCCTGACCCAGGCCGATCTGGTGCTGCTGGCCACCGCCCACGAGGTGAGCGCCGAGCTGGCGCCCAAGTTTCTCGCCAAGGGGCTGCCGGTGTTCGATCTCTCCGGTGCCTTCCGGGTCAAGGATCAGGGCTTTTACGACAGCTTCTACGGCTTCACCCACGACAGCGAACAGTGGCTGGATCAGGCCGTCTATGGTCTGGCGGAGTGGAATGCCGATGCCATCGCTACCGCCCAGCTGATTGCGGTGCCGGGTTGTTATCCGACCGCCTCCCTCTGTGCTCTCAAGCCGCTGCAGCAGGATGGCCTGATTGCCAAGGGGTGGCAGCCCATCATCAACGCCGTCTCAGGGGTTTCCGGTGCCGGGCGCAAGGCAGCCATCAACACCAGCTTCTGCGAAGTGAGCCTCAACCCTTACGGCACCTTCAATCACAGACACCAGCCGGAGATCAGCCATCACCTCGGCAAGGAGGTGCTGTTCCAGCCCCACCTTGGCAACTATGTGCGCGGCATTCTGGCCACCATCTATGTGCAGCTGGCGGACGGCGTCACCCCCACGCAGGTGGATCAGGCCTTTCTCAAGGCTTACGAAGGCAAGCCGCTGGTGCGCCTCACCGGCCAGATGCCATCCATTCGCGGTGTGGCAAACACCCCTTACTGCGACATCGCCTGGCAACAGCAGGGCAACATGCTGGTGGTGGTCTCTGCCATCGACAACCTGCTCAAGGGCGCCGCCTCGCAAGCCATGCAGTGCATAAATATCAAATTTGGTTTTGAACCGGCCACCGGCCTGATTTAAGGACTTAGGAAGGATCTTGAACATGGACAAACAGACGTTGGTAATCAAGCTGGGCGGCGCCCTTATCGAGAACGACGAGGCGCTGACCGCCCTGTTCGCCACCCTCAAAACCTTTCTCGACGATCAGCACCGTCCGCTGGTGCTGGTGCACGGCGGTGGCTGTCTGGTGGATGACCTGCTCAAGGGGCTGGGTCTCACCTCTACCAAGAAGAACGGCCTGCGGGTAACCCCGTTCGAGCAGATCCCCTTTATTGCCGGTGCGCTGGCAGGGACCGCCAACAAGCAGATGATGGCCAAGGCGATCGCCACCGGCATTCCAGCGGTGGGGCTCTGCCTCGCCGACGGCGGCCTCTGTCAGGTGACCCAGCTCGACCCGGATCTCGGCGCGGTCGGCGAGTGCAAGCCGGGCAACCCGGCGCTGGTAGCGGGCATCCTCGGTCAGGGCTTCCTGCCGGTGGTGAGCTCCATCGGCATCACCGCCGAGGGGCAACTGATGAACGTCAACGCGGATCAGGCGGCCACCGCCATTGCCGAGGCGCTCGGTGCCGATCTGGTGATGCTCTCCGACGTGAGCGGCATCCTCGATGGCAAGGGCAAGCTGGTGCCCCAGCTCGACAAGCTGACCGCGCTGGATCTGATGGCGAAAGGGGTGATCCGCGATGGTATGGCGGTCAAGGTAGAAGCGGCCCTGCACGCTGCCGAGACCCTCGGCAAGCCGGTCTGTGTCGCCAGCTGGCGTTACCCGGATCAGCTGCTCAAGCTGCTGGCTGGCGGCGCCGTCGGCACTCTGGTCAAGATTGCCGATGGCAATCAGGTCGCTATCTAATCTCCACCGGAACAAGGAACATCCGATGCAACATCTTCTGAAAGACAGTGATCTGAACAAAGCCCAGATCGAAGCGCTGATTGCGCTGGGCAAAGCAGTGAAAGCCGACCCGAAGAAGTACAGCCAGGCGCTGGCCGGCAAGAGCGTGGTCACCCTGTTCGAGAAGCCCTCCCTGCGCACCCGGGTCACCTTCGACATCGGCATCGCCAAACTGGGCGGCCACAGCGTCTATCTGGATCAGCAGAACGGCGCGCTGGGCAAGCGGGAGTCGGTGAAGGATTTCGCCGCCAACCTGTCCCGCTGGTGTGATGCCATCGTCGCCCGGGTGTTCGATCACCAGACCCTGGTCGAGCTGGCAGAGCATGGCACAGTGCCGGTGGTGAACAGCCTGTGCAACCTCTACCACCCCTGTCAGGGGCTGGCCGACTTTATGACCATTGCCGAGCACTACGACGACCTGTCGAAGGTGAAGCTTGCCTACCTCGGTGATGGCAACAACGTCAGCCACTCTCTGCTGCTGCTGGGGGCCACCCTCGGCACCGACGTCACCCTGATCTGCCCGAAAGGCCACGGCCCGGATACCCAGATCTTCCTGCAGGCGCAGGCACTGGCGGCCAAGTCGGGGGCGACCATCCACATCAGCGATGACGTGGCTGATATCGAAGGGTTCGACGTGGCCTACACCGACACCTGGGTCTCCATGGGTGACAACACCCCGATGGAGCAGGTCAAAGACCTCTTTATGCCTTACCAGATCAACCAGGCCCTGCTCGACCGCACTGGCATTGCATATGTGCTGCACTGCCAGCCGGCTCATCGGGAGCTGGAGATCACCTCGCAGGTGATGGATGGCCCCGCCTCCCTCATCATGGACGAGGCCGAAAACCGGATGCATATCCAGAACGCCGTGTTGCTGACCCTTCTCGGCAACAAGTAACGCGGCAATCAACCTGAATCACGACACCTTTATTGAATCATCATCGAATCATCACGGAGAGAAGTAACATGAGCGGAATCAACAAGATCGTACTGGCTTACTCGGGTGGACTGGATACCTCGGCCATCATTCCCTGGCTCAAAGAGCACTATGACGCCGAAATCATCGCCTTCGTGGCCGACGTCGGTCAGGAGCGCGACGATCTGGAAGGGATCGAGCAGAAGGCCATCGCCTCCGGCGCCACCAAGTGCATCATCAAGGATCTGCGCGAAGAGTTCGTCAAAGAGTACGTCTACCCGACCCTGAAGACCGGCGCCGTCTATGAAGGCACCTATCTGCTGGGCACCTCCATGGCCCGTCCGGTGATCGCCAAGGCGATGGTCGAAGCGGCACTGGCGGAAGGGGCCGATGCCATCTCCCACGGCTGCACCGGCAAGGGTAACGATCAGGTGCGTTTCGAAGGTGCGGTCGCCGCGCTGGCACCCCAGCTGAAAGTGATCGCCCCGTGGCGGATCTGGGACATGCGCTCCCGGGAAGATCTGCTCTCCTATCTGGAGACCCGCAACATCCCCTGCAAGGCGACTCTGAAGAAGATCTACAGCCGCGACGCCAACGCCTGGCACATCTCCACCGAGGGTGGCGAGCTGGAGAGCACCTGGAACGAGCCCTCCGAAGCGGTCTGGCAGTGGACCGTACCTGCCGAGCAGGCACCGGATCAGCCGGAGTACGTCAAGCTGACCGTGGCGCAGGGTGAAGTGGTGGCCGTTGACGACCAGCCGCTCAGCCCGCACCAGATCCTGATGACCCTGAACGAGCGCGCAGGCAAGCACGGCGTGGGCCGTATCGACATCACCGAAAACCGGATGGTGGGGATGAAGTCCCGTGGCTGCTACGAGACCCCGGGCGGTACCGTGATGGTCGCCGCGCTGCGCGCCGTGGAAGAGCTGGTACTGGATCGCCCGACCCGCGCCTGGCGGGAGAAGCTGGGTGCCGAGTTCTCCCATCTGGTCTATGACGGTCGCTGGTTCACCCCGCTGTGCAAGGCGATCCTCGCCTCGGCCAACGCCATCGCCGAAGATCTCGACGGTGAAGTGGTGCTGAAGATGTACAAGGGTCAGGTCACCGCGGTTCAGAAGAAGTCGCCGAACAGCCTCTACTCCGAAGACTTCGCCACTTTCGGGGCCGATGAAGTGTATGACCAGAGCCATGCCGAAGGCTTTATCCGTCTCTACACCCTGGCGAGCCGGATCCGCGCCATGAAGGAGCAGCATCAGGCCATCGGTGGCGATCATACCCACGGCTAAGCAAGCGCGATAACCCGTTGATTCCGTTGAGGGGGCATGGCCCCCTCTTCTACAGGCAGAGAGCATAGCCCCCTGACCCATCATCAGCTGGTGTGACAAGAGCGGCAGCGCCCCGGCCGCTTCTGTGAGATAACAGGCTCGCAGAAAAACAGGGCACGATTTCAAGCTCGGTGGCCAGGGCGCCGCCGACAACGCATTCAAGGAGAGCAGTATGGCACTTTGGGGTGGACGCTTCATTCAGGGAGCCGATAGCCGGTTCAAGCAGTTCAACGATTCGTTGCGGTTCGATTACCGCTTGGCGGAGCAGGATATTCAGGGCTCCATGGCCTGGGCCAAAGCGCTGGTGAAAGTGGGCGTCTTGACCGCCGATGAGCAGGGCAAACTGCAACAGGCGATGGAGGTGCTGCTCGCCTCGGTGCAGCAGGATCCTCAGCAGATCCTGAGCTCGGACGCCGAAGATATCCACTCCTGGGTCGAGAGCCAGCTCATCGCCGCCGTCGGCGATCTTGGCAAGAAGCTGCACACCGGCCGCTCGCGCAACGATCAGGTCGCCACCGACCTGAAACTCTGGTGCAAGGCACAGGGCGAGCTGCTGCTCGGCTCCATCACCGCCCTGCAGCAGGGGCTGATCGCCTCCGCTCGCGAAAATCAGGCTGCCGTGCTGCCGGGTTACACCCACCTGCAGCGGGCCCAGCCGGTCACCTACGCCCACTGGGCGCTGGCCTATGTGGAGATGCTGGAGCGGGATTACTCCCGCCTGCAGGATGCCCTCAAGCGCCTCGACACCAGCCCCCTCGGCTGCGGCGCGCTGGCGGGCACCGCCTACGCCATCGACCGTGAAGCGCTGGCGCTCGACATGGGCTTTGCTGGTGCCACCCGCAACAGTCTGGATTCGGTCTCCGATCGGGATCACGTGGTGGAGCTGATGCACGTGGCGTCCCTCTCCATGACCCACCTGTCGCGTTTTGCCGAAGACCTTATCTTCTACAACACCGGCGAGGCGGGCTTTGTCGAGCTCTCCGATGCGGTCACTTCCGGCTCCTCCCTGATGCCGCAGAAGAAAAACCCCGATGCGCTGGAGCTGATCCGCGGCAAGACCGGCCGGGTGGTGGGCGCCCAGATGGGCATGCTGATGAGCCTCAAGGCGCTGCCGCTGGCCTACAACAAGGACATGCAGGAAGACAAAGAGGGGCTGTTTGATGCCCTCGACACCTGGCACGACTGCCTCGATATGGCGGCGCTGGTGCTGATCGATCTGAAGGTGAACGGCGAGCGCACCATGGCGGCGGCGCAGGGCGGCTATGCCAACGCTACCGAGCTGGCAGACTATCTGGTGGCTAAGGGGATTCCGTTCCGTGAAGCGCACCATATCGTCGGCGAAACAGTGGTCTTTGCCATCAGCGTGGGCCGACCGCTGGAGGAGCTCTCCATCGGCGAGTTCCAGCGCTTCAGCCCGGTGATTGAGTTCGACGTCTACCCCAATCTGGAACTGGAAGCGACCCTGGCCAAGCGGGTTGCCAAAGGCGGCGTTGCCCGCGCGCAGGTTGAGGCAGCCCTGACTGCCGCCGAAGCTTGGCTGGCCAAGCGGGTGGGTTAAGCCAACCGGCTTGTGATCCAAAGTTGAAAGCAAAACGGCAACCCGAGGTTGCCGTTACTTTTTAGCATCTATCAGTTCTGTCGCTCAGCGCACATTTTCCATGTTGTGAAACGATTTCACACTATCTAGGCTTCATATCTCATCATCGGCACCGCGGTCCCCCGATTACATTATATGTAGTTTTGTATATCTGAGGCGTGTCTCTTAACTCTGTCTGTTCAGGAGCACAGCTATGGCAGTTATAAAGGATAACAACATCAAGATAGGTGAAGATACAGTACCTCCCACTTTTTATATCGGTCTTACTATGGCTGGTGCCATCTCCGCAGGTGCCTATTCGGCAGGAGTGATGGATTTTCTACTGTCCGCATTGGAAGAGTGGGAAAAACAGAAACGAATAGACCTTGAAAACGGGGAAAAAACTGTTCCGAATCATCAAGTAGTTATTTCAGTGATGACAGGCTCTTCCGCAGGTGCCGTCACAGCGGCACTTACCATCCCAGCATTATCTGCTGGATTTGTGCAGGAGAAAGATTATACCCTAAAAAACCTCTATCGCCCTTGGGTAGAACAGCTCCGTTTTGATCCACTCAAAGGACAAGGCTTACTTGCACAAAATGACCTTAAAGGGGATGGCAAAGTTTACTCCTTACTTGATAGCAGCAGTTTGCAACTTATTGCCAATGAGGCACTTAAGAACGCTCACACCATTACACCAGCCAAACCATATCTGGCCGATGAACTACATTTATTTTTCACTCATAGCAATTTACGTGGCATTCCTTACAAAATTCTTTTCAATACCGTGCAGTATAACTTAGAAAATAAACATAACAAAGATGAAACAAATGATGGATACAATATGATGCTGCATGCTGACAGAACGCATTTTGCTCTGAAAGATACAGGTAATCATCCGATACAGCAAGGCTGGGCAGATTGTGAATATGCTTTTCCATTAAAAATATCTGATGCAGCCAGTTTTTCTGGGCATTGGCCTGGTTATATTAATGCAGCAATTCTATCTGGCGCCTTTCCGATTGGTTTAGCCGCTGTCGATTACAACTATCAAGACTCTACCAGCGTAAAAACGAGAGCGTGGCCAATGTTAAGTCACCCTTGTAATAGTTGGGAAGAAGCGAAGGAACAATATAAACAGATAAAACCAGCAATTCCTGATGGCATTATTCCCGATTTCAAATATACCGGTGTGGATGGCGGAGTACTGGACAATGAACCATTTCAACTGGCTCGCTGGTGCCTAATGCGCACACCCGGCAAACCCAATACCCGTAACGAAGATATTAACACTCCCCTTGAGGCACGGATAAAAAACGGAGAAATCGTCGATCGTGCGGTTATCATGATAGATCCCTTTCCTGAACCAGATATTTGGTCCGATTGGTCACCCAAGGATCGTCTCCTGACGAACGTGATCTCCAAGTTGTTTCCCATGATGAAGGCACAGGCTCGCTGCAAGATGGAAGAGGCTTTTGCAGCTATGGATGACAGTATCTACAGTCGTCATCTTATTGCTCCGATTAGAGACGTTAATGGCAAGGCGCACGACTATGCAATTGCCTGTGGCTTGTTGGGTGGTTTTGGTGGTTTTCTATCACAAAATTTTCGCCACCATGACTATCAACTAGGACGACGCAACTGCCAACAGTTTTTGCGCCAACATTTATCACTCCCCCCCCACTATGCAATTGTCAATACTGGTTATAGCAAGATAACGCTAACCCAGAATACGATGGATAAACTACCATTAATTCCACTAGTGGGGGCCTTAGAAAAGGAGATAGAAATTCCCGCATGGCCAAGGGTAGAAATCAAAGATGTAGAAAAGTGCATTGATCTGGCGATGGCAAGATTAACGTCGATTAAGACAGAGTTGCTAAGGAGTCAGAACCGTTCTACCGCCATGGCGGCGGGCATTTTCTGGTGGTGGAAAAAAGATGACGTGAAAGATTACATGCGTTTTACCCTGCTATCAGAGCTAGTTCGTCGTGACCAGTTGACTGGTTGGTGGGATGCAGAAAAAATGACAGAAGCTCAGCGCCTAATCTATACCGAACTTGCCAGACCGAAATATGATGTGCGCACGGCAAAGGGAATTAGAGAGTCATTAAAACGAAGAGGGATAAGTGAGCAAAAACTCGACAGCATGGGAATGAACGAGAAGGAAATAACGACAATTCTCGAACAATCACATTATATTGTTAAGGGGCCAGCGGTATATGATGGCCGACCCAGCTACGTTTTATCTGAACGCTATGAACGCCCCCTCTTTAAATGGTGGGATGAGTGGAAGAAGGGAAAGCCGACCCACGACCTAGACTAATTTTATCAACACCCCAGCTCTGCAAAATGAATAATTTTATTTGCCATACACATCTGATGTCATCTGAAAAAATGGCAACCCTGGGTTGCCGTTTTTTATTGCTCACCGCCGTTCAGGCGCTGGCATTGAGCAGTTTGCCCACCCCCTCCCCCTTGCCATTGGGCAGGGTCTGTTTAAAGGCGCCGAGCAGCTGGTCGAGGTTGAGATTGCTGGCACCGAGGGAATCCTTGAGGGTATCGAGCTCGCTTTGCAGCGCATCGAGGCGGGTGCTCTGGGTACCATTAGCCAACTGGCTACGGGCGCTATCGATGGCGGCAGGGAGGGATTGGCCGCCATTCTCCTGCCCCAGAGTCTGCATCAGCTCCCCCATAAAGTGGTTGATGGCAGCGCGGTTCTGCTCGCTATTGGCATCCTTGATTCCCAGCCGCTGGAACAAGCTCTGGACGGTAGGGGCGAGGCGATCTTCCTGCACTGTTTGCTGCACAGACTCAGGTTTGGCACTGCTGCCGAGCAGCTGACTGCCCAGCTTGAGGGCGATAGAGGCAAGGGGAAGCTGGTTGCTGATCATGATATCTCTCCGCGACAACGACCCTTGATGGTGTTGCCAAGAGGAATGCATAAGCGGGGCCAGAACGATGAAAAAACGCCAACCATAGCCAACTCATTGAACAACCTAGCAATTTGAGTGACCGCCTCGTGCTTGGGCATTGCAACTGAGGTCATCACAAGAGAGCCGGGCGGCCAGCGGCTGCCGCTGCAGTTCCAGGCGGCAAAGGGGCATTACCGCAGCAAACCGGAGACGGCAGGGCTCCTCTTCGCTATATACCGCTACATGCCCGCCATCCCCTTGATCACGTCATTTTTCATTCATTAAACTTATGGGCATTAAGATAATGTAAATTTTCTTATCTAACATGTTCGCGCATGATGGCTCTCAAACCGGATTTGCCGTTGCCGCTATGCTGGCTGGCAGCCGCCTTCTCCCAGCCTCTTTCGTTTATGGAGTCGCTATGTCCCTGATCACCCCCTATATCTCCCCCGAAGTCAACCAGCTGGCTCCCGGCTTTCGCGCTTTGAGCATCACGGTGCAGGCCGCCGCCGTGGTCGACCCGAACGTGGGGGCGCGCGCCCTTGATGAAGCCTGCACCGCCATGCTGACCGCCGATGTGCCGTGGGCAGAGGCGCATCTCGCCGCCTGGGGCGAGCTGTTCAGAAAATTTGGCGCCAAGCCGCAGCGGACTCCCTGTTCCGCCGAGGCTCTGAGAAAGCGGGTCGCCCGCGATGGCAACCTGCCCGCCATCGATCCCGTAGTCGATCTCTACAACGCCATCAGTATCCGCTACGCCATTCCGGTGGGGGGCGAAAACCTGCTCACCTATGAGGGACTACCGCGACTGGTGGTAGCCGATGGCAGCGAGCAGTTCGATACCATGAAGGGGGGCGAACCCGCACACGAATCTCCGGAACCCGGCGAGGTGGTCTGGCGGGATGACAAGGGGGTCACCTGTCGGCGCTGGAACTGGCGGCAGGGTGTGCGTACCCGACTCAGTGTCGATTCGGGCCAGATGTGGTTCATTCTGGAGAGCCTGACCGAGATGCCGCTGGCTGCGCTGCATGAGGCGGGAGAAAAACTGATCGCCGGGCTGCGGGAGATGATGCCGGAAGCGGTGATCGCACAGAGCCTGCTCGGCTATGTTGAGTAAACCGAAGGACGAGCCAACTCGTCACCGATAGATACAGAGAGGGGCGCCACAGCGCCCCTCTCTCTTTTCACCCTGCTCAGCCCAGCAGCATATAAAGCTGGTGAGCGGCTACCCCGGCGCACAGGCCGCCGATGGTGTGGGCGACGATGGCGCGGGAGGTGAGGTGGCGATAACCGAGAGCATCCAGCATGGCGGTGTGGGTGCTCAGGAAGCCACTCCAGCACATCCCCATGGCGGTAAACACCGCGACCTCGTTACCGGTGATCCACCCTTTGGCGATAAAGGGGGGCACCAGCGACATGGCGGCACCGACCGCACCGAGCGAGGTGGCGGGGAAAGCGACCAGCTCCGGCTGCTGGAAGCCAAACAGCAGGTCAAACAGCCAGCTCACCTTGGCGGCCAGCACCGGCAGCAGGGCAACCCCCTGAAACGCTTCGCCGGTATAGCCTTTCTCCCCCGGGCCAAAGGTCAGCAGCATCACGAAGGTACTGATGATCAGCACCCCGGGGATCACCGCCATCCCCAGCTCCACACCGGATTTGCCGCCATCGAGCAGAGAGTTGAGGATCCGCAGCCAGCCGGGAGCCGCCTCTTTGGTCACCCCTACCTTGCGGCCGTCGGACGATACAGCGTCATCGTTCAGCAATTCCCCCACCAGTGGGCGGATCATCCGTTGCATCAATCGGGTAGAGACCACCGAGCCCACCAGTGCGCCCAGCAGCCCGATCAGCGCCGCGCTGGCGGTGGATTCACCGCTCGGCAGCTGCAAGGTGGCCATAAAGGTGACCACGATCAGCCCCATGCCAAAGGCGGTGCCGAAGTTGGTCAGCGACACTAGCTGCCAGGGGGTGAAGCCCTTGCGAAAGCGGCTGTCCTTGGCGAGGCTGATCACCGCCGGGTTGTCGGAGAAGAAGGTCATCAGCGCCGCCAATGCGGTGCGACCGGGCAGACGAAACACTGGTTTCATCAGGGGCGCCAGCAGCACTTCCAGCAGGCGGATCACCCCGAACTCGCTCAAGAGCTGGCTCAGGGCACCAGAGAGCACTGTGATCCCCATGATAAAGAGCACAGTATTGAGCAGCAGCTGGTGGGCGGTATTGAACAGGGTGTTGACCATGGCCGAGAGGCCCATCTGACTGCCGAGGTAACCGAACAGGCTGCCTAGAATAAGCAGCACCAGCACGGGTTCCATCCAGTTCCTAATGGCGGCAAGTCGCCCCTTTGACTCTATAACTACATGATTTTCCATATCTATCCTGCGGTTCATCTGTGCGTGTGTGGTTGTTTTTATGGTTAAAAAATGGCTGCGCCAAATAGAAAAAAGCCCTTGTCTTGCGACAAGGGCTTTTTGAATTGGCTCCTCCTACTGGACTTGAACCAGTGACATACGGATTAACAGTCCGCCGTTCTACCGACTGAACTAAGGAGGAATTGTAATTGGTGCCCAGAGACGGAATCGAACCGCCGACACGGGGATTTTCAATCCCCTGCTCTACCGACTGAGCTATCTGGGCAAATGGTGCCGGCTACCGGAATCGAACTGGTGACCTACTGATTACAAGTCAGTTGCTCTACCTACTGAGCTAAGCCGGCACACTTTAAACCATTGTGCATGAACAAATTTTTTATTTCATGGCACCAAAATTGGTGCCCAGAGACGGAATCGAACCGCCGACACGGGGATTTTCAATCCCCTGCTCTACCGACTGAGCTATCTGGGCGTGGGCGCTATTAAACGGATTTTAAGGCGGATGGTCAACGGGAAATTTCACTTTTTGTCTCGTTCGTCTCTTTTTTGCGCAACATCGTCCATTTCTGCCACTTCTTCGGCACAGGCCGTGCCTTTTCGCCCCCAGACTCTGGGTTCCTCCCCCTTGAGCAGGCGGGAGATGTTCTCGTGATGGCGGATCAGGATGAGGCAGGAGAGCAGCGAGACAGGGAGGGTATATTCGGGTTTGAGCAGGTAGGTAAAGAGCGGCGTCAGCAGCACGGTAATGATGGAGGCCAGCGAGGAGTAGCCGCTCACCAGCAGCACCAGCAGCCAGGTGCCAATCACGGCGCCCCCCATGGTAAAGCCGATGGGCATCATGGTCCCCAGTGCCGTGGCCACCCCCTTGCCACCACGAAAATGAAAGAAGATGGGGTACATATGGCCGAGGCAGGCGGCGACCCCGATAAAGCCGAGGTAAACGGGTTTGATCTGCAGATACCAGGCGAGATAGACGGGCACAGTGCCCTTGAGCACATCGAGCAGCAGCACCACCAACGCCGCCATCCGGCCACCGAGGCGCAGCACATTGGTTGCCCCCGGATTGTGGGAGCCATGATCCCGCGGGTCGGGCAGACCGGTGCAGCGGGAGACCAGCACAGCACTGGATAGTGAACCACCCAGGTAGGCCAGAATAATCATCAAAATCGTCAGGGCCGTCATCTTGGTCGTTTTTACCACGATATGAATGGGGTATGATGCGGGCCACATACGCTGGCATGGGCCCATGCCCACCCAGAGCGCCTCGGCAAGCCTGTTGCCCGGCCAGCATCCCTGCGCTGTCATCACAGCCCATCAAGAGTAAAGAAGAAGTACAGTCATGGACAAGGTGTTTATTCGCGGACTCGAAGTTTTGACCACCATAGGTGTATATGAGTGGGAGAAGGGCATTCGCCAAAAGCTCCGTTTTGACCTCGAGATGGGGTTCGATAACCGCCCCGCGGCAGCAACCGACGACATCAATCTGGCACTGGATTATGCCGACCTCTCCAACAAGATTTGCGAGCATGTCACCGGCAAAGTCGTTGAGCTGGTCGAGACCATGGCCGAGCAGGTTGCCATGCTGGTGCTCGCCGACGAGCGGGTACAGTGGGTCAAGGTGACCCTCACCAAGCCGGGCGCCGTGCCCAATGCCGCCGGGGTCGGCGTCGAGATCCTGCGCCATCGCACACCAACTGCGAGCAGCAACTGATGACCACCATCTATATCAGCCTCGGCTCCAACATCGAGCGAGAGCGCCATATTCGCGCCGGGCTCGATGCCCTGCACGCCGAGTTTGGCGAGCTGCGGGTCTCCCGGGTATTCGAGAGCGAGGCGGTCGGCTTCAACGGCCGCCCCTTCTACAACCTGGTGGCGGCTGCCGAGACCGATCTGCCGCTGACCACCGTCTGCCAGCGACTGCGGGCCATGGAGTTCGCCCACGGCCGCGAGCCGGATGCCAAGAAGTTCGCCCCGCGCACCCTGGATCTCGATCTGCTGCTCTATGGCGATCTGGTCTGCGACACCCCGCTGGTGCTGCCGCGTGGTGAAGTGCTCACCAACGCCTTCGTGCTCTGGCCACTGGCCGAGCTGGCCCCCAAACTGCGCCACCCCGTCGATGGCCGCACCATGGGCGAGCTGTGGCAAGCCTATGACAAGGCCTCCCAGCAGCTGTGCCCCATTCCCTTTCACTGGGAAGCGTGCGAATTGCAGCATCACTGATCCGCAAGGGCGCCTCACGGCGCCCTTGTTGTTTGCACAGACAGGGTTGCTTATCACGGATAAGAAAGTGTCATTGGGCCTGACCCTGCGAGGCTGGCAGGATAGCGCCCACTACAGGAGAACCCCATGCCACTCGATACCATTCACCATTTCAACTGCCAACTGCTGGCAGAACTGCCCCACCAGCGCTATGAGCATGAACCCATCCTCGACTACGCCACCGATGAAAAGGTCAAGGCCCGCCTCGGCTGGCAGGCGGAGTTCAGCAAGACCCTGTTTCTCAAGTTCAAGGATGGCCGCTTCGCCCTGCTGCTGACCCACAGGGACGGACGGCTCGACAACAAGGCGGTCAAGGCCGCACTCGGTGCCAAGCCCTCCATCTGCACCGCCGAAGAGATGCAGGCGGAGATCGGCTGCCTGCCGGGGGCGGTTTGCCCCTTCCTGCCCCGTGCCGATATTCCGCTACTGGTGGATCCGCAACTGCTCAACCACACCGCCTTCACCTGGACTCCGGGCCACCCGGAGCAGACCTTTCTGCTGGCGACCGAGCATCTGGCCGAAGTGCTGGCGCAGCTCCCCTGCCAAGTCAGCTATCTGCCCGCCCCGATGGCGTAGCCCCATCGCGCGCCAGCTGGGCGAAGATCAGCGCCGCCAGCATGGAGAGCAGGCCGACACAGAGGTAGGTAAGATGGAACCCGGCCAGCCACTGGCCGTTGGCCGCTGAGGTACCCGCCGAGAAGAGCCCGAGCAGGCTGGCGGCAATCGCCACACCCAAACTCATGGAGAGCTGCATCACCACCGAGAGCAGACCGTTGCCACTGCTGGCCAGGGTCGGGCTGAGATCTTGCAGCGTGAGAGTGTTCATGGCGGAGAACTGCAGCGAGTTGATGGCGCCGAAGATCGCCAGCCAGCCCAGCAAGACACCGTAAGGGAGCTGGTTGTCGATAAAGTAGAAGCTGGCGATCATCGCCCCCAGCAACAGGGTGTTGCCGATCAGAATGCGGCGATAGCCCACCTTCGGAATAAGCTTGTTCACCAGCGTCTTGGTCAGCATGGCGCCAATAACTGTAGGGATCATGGTCATCCCCGCCTTGCTCGGCGAGAAACCGAGCCCCAGTTGCAGAAACAGCGGAGTGAGGAAGGGCATGGCGCCGCTGCCGAGGCGGGCAAACAGGTTGCCCCAGATGCCGATGGCAAAGGTGGCGGTCTTGAACAGGTTCAGGCTAAAGAGCGGCTGCGGTGCATTGGCGGCATAGAGCCAGTAGCTCGCCATCGCCGCCAAGCCGAAGATCAGTGCAAACAGCGCCCAACCGGTGGAGATGCTGTGCTCCCCCAGCCCCTGCAAGCCGACCGACACCAGCACCATGCCGACGCTGAACATCACAAAGCCCTGCCAGTCGAACCGGGCGGTCTGCTGCCGCAGCTCCGGCATAAAGTGCCAGCTGGCGATAAAGCCGAGCAGCCCCACCGGCAGGTTGATGAGAAACACCCAGTGCCAGCTCGCCACTTCCACCAGCCAGCCACCGAGCGCCGGCCCCATCAACGGGCCGAGCAGCCCCGGGATGGTGACAAACGACATCACCCGCAGCAGCTCGTGCTTGTCATAGACCCGCAGCACCGCCAACCGTCCCACCGGCATCAGCAGCGCACCGCCAATCCCCTGAAGCACACGGGCGGCCACCAGCATGGAGAGCGAATTGGAGGCGGCGCAGGCGAGCGAGCCGAGCGTGAAGAGCGAGATGGCAGCCAGATAGATGCGGCGGGTGCCGAACCTGTCAGCCAGCCAGCCGGAAGCCGGGATCAGCAACGCCACCGTCAACATGTAGGCAATGATCACCGACTGCATCTGCAGCGGGCTCTCTCCCAAGGTCTCGGCCATGCTGGGCAGGGCGGTGTTGAGAATGGTGCCATCCAGCGCCTGCATAAAGAAACCGACCGCCGCCAGCAGGGGCAGCCACTTGCGCTGGGCATCTGTCACTGTGTGGCTCATTGCCACCTCCATTATTTTTGCGGGGGAGCGGCGGCGGTCAGGAAGAGATCGACACAACTCAGGGTCCAGGCATCCTGCTCGGCAGCGCTCTGGGTCAACGGCAGACCCAGCTCACGGAGCATTCGCTCCTTGCCCTGCCACATCAGCAACAGCTGCATGGCGGCCTGTTCACTGTCTTGATGGCAAAGCAGGCCTTGCTGCTTCTGCTGCTCCAGCCAGTTGGACAGCATCTCGGTCACATAGAGCGGGCCCGCTTCGAAAAAAAGGGTGGCCAGCTGGGCATCGTTGCAGCTGATGCAGGTGCGAAAGATATTGATGGCATCATCGCTCAGGATCAACTTGCGAAAGCTGCGACCAAAGGCAATCAGGCTCTCCCGCACATTGTTGCCACGCAGCAACACCTCCGGCATCAGCTCGCTGCTGACGCACTTGCTGCCCACCGCTTCGGCAAACAGCGACTCCTTGTTGGCAAAATGGCTGTAGACCGTCTGCTTGGAGACGCCCGCTTCACTGGCCACCATGTCCATGCTGACCAGATGCAGACCGTGCTGACAGAAGAGCCGCCCGGCAGCATCGAGGATCGCAGCCCGCTTCTGCTGACTACGGGGTGAAATGTTCATTTTTCCTCCACAATCAAACTGGACAGTCTAGTTTCGAAAAACTAGACTCACCGGTGTGATTTGATGTTATGTCAACCAGAGGATGATGTCATGACACTTTGCTTAATCCTGCTGGCGCTGTTACTGAGTGGCTGCAGCCCGGTCACAGAGTCAGAAGAAACACCCGCCCTGACCCGGGTGATCGCCCAGCCGCTGCAAGCCAGCGATCACTACCCGGTGCTGCACCGCTTCAATGGCAGGGTGATCGCCCCCGAGCACAGCCAGGTAGGCTTCGAGCTGGCAGGGCGGATCGCCACCCTGCACAAGGGACGCGGAGAGCCGGTCGCGGCTGGCGAACAGCTCGCCACACTGGACACCCGGCTGCTGGCAGTGGAAGCCAAAGAGCTGGCCGCCCGGGCTGCCCAGAACGAGGCCGAGCTGACCCTTGCCCGGCAGACGCTCGACCGGCTCACCGCCCTGCGCCAGCAGCAGTTCAGCTCCCGTCAGGCGCTGGATGAACAGCAAGGCAAAGTCCGCATGCTGGAGGCAAGCGCCAACCAGCTGGCCGCCGCCCTCGAAGCCAACCGGGTCAAACAGGAGAAATCACAGCTGCGCGCCCCCTTCAACGGAATCGTAGTCAGCCGCGAGCAGGCATTGGGGGCCGTGGTGGCCGCAGGTCAGCCTCTCTTCTCCCTGACCCGCAGCGGCCAGTGGGAGGCCGATATCGGCGTGCCGGTGAAACAGGCCGAGTCCCTGATCGTCGGCCAACACTACCCCCTGCAAAGCGATGCGCAATCACTGGAGGGGCGCCTGCTTAATCTGGGGGTACAAGTGGACGGGCAGACCCACACCCGTACCGCCCGCTTCCAGCTGACCCGGGGCGGCGAACAGCTGGCAGAGGGGCAACTGATCACCCTGTTGCATCAGACCCGCGAGCCCACCCGCGCCTACGAGGTGCCGCTCACCGCACTGACCCAGGGATTGCGCGGCAGCTGGACCCTCTATCTGCTCAACGACGAAACGCCACCCCGGGTGGTCAGTCGGGACGTCACCCTGCTGCAGCAAGATGGCGAGCGGGCCTGGATCAGTGGTGCCCTGAACGGACAGGAACAGCTGGTGACCGATGGCCTGCATAAACTGGTGCCGGGCCAGCAGGTCACCCTGACCACCAGCGTGGATCATCAGGCGGCGCATCCGGAGCCACAGTCATGATCCGCCCGTTTATCGAGAATGGCCGCCTGCTGCTGTTGACGTTCGCGCTGCTGCTGACGGCCGCCCTTGCGGCATTGCAGACCCTGCCCAGAACCGAAGATCCCCAGCTCACCAGCCGTTTTGCCAGCGTGGTTACCCACTTCCCCGGGGCCAGCGCCGAGCGGGTGGAGGCACTGGTGAGCGAGCCCATCGAGAACCGGCTGCGGGCCCAGAGCGAGATCAAGCTGATCGAGTCGAGCTCTCGCCCCGGTCTCTCCATCATCAATCTGGAGCTCAAGGATGAAGTCAGCGATGTCGAGCCCGTCTGGTCCCGAGTCCGTGACCGGCTGGCAGATCTTGCCGCCGGACTGCCAGCCGGCGCCAGTGCCCCCAAGCTGGATGACGAGAAGGGCTACCCCTTCACCCGGCTGGTCAATGTGGTCTGGCGCGGGCCGGGCCAGCCGCAGCTGGATCGCCTCGCCCGCTACAGCGCCGAGCTGGAGCGCCGGGCTCGCCAGCTGCCGGGTACCGAATACGTCGAGCGGGTCGGGGCACCGCAGGAGGAGATCGAAGTACGGTTCGATCCCCTCGCCCTCAGTGCCAGCGGCATGAGTGGCGAACAGCTTGCCCAGGCGCTGAGTGGTGCCGATGCCAAAGTGGCCGCCGGGGAGCTGCAGGGCAGCCACAATCGCTTTCAGGTGGAGATCCGCGGCGCCCTCGATACCCTGGAACGGATCCGCCAGATCCCGCTGCGTACCGGCGAGCAGGGCCAGACCCTGCGCCTTGGCGATCTGGCCGAGGTAAGACGTACCCTGCACCAGCCGGAGAGTCAGCTGGCCTTTGCCAATGGTGAGCGGGCCGTGGTGGTCGGCCTGCGCATGGCACAGGATCACCGCATCGACCTCTGGTCGGCACGGGTCGATACCATGCTGGCCCAGCTGGAACAGGACTTGCCGGATAATATCGGCCTCGTCACCAGCTTCGATCAGCAGCGTTATACCGATCAGCGACTCGACACCCTGCTCATCAACATTGTGCAGGGCTTCCTCATCATAGTGGCGGTGCTGCTGGTGACCTTGGGGGTCAAGGCCGCCATTATCGTGGCCCTGTCGCTGCCGCTTACCGTGGCGTTCTCATTCGCCTGCATGAACCTGATCAATCTGCCCATTCACCAGATGTCGGTCACCGGTCTGGTGGTGGCGCTCGGGATCATGGTGGACAACGCCATCGTCATGGCGGATCGGGTGCAGTATCAGCGCCGCCACGGCATGACCATGAGTGCCGCCGCACTGGAAGCCATCGGCCACCTCTGGCTGCCACTGCTGGGCTCCACCCTCACCACCATGCTCGCCTTTATGCCGATCATTCTGATGCCGGGCCCGGCGGGCGAGTTTGTCGGCGGCATCGCCTGGGCGGTGATCTGTTCGCTGCTGGGATCCTACCTCATCGCCCACACCCTGGTGGCTGGCCTCGCAGCCCGCTGGATTGGCAGTGATCAGGGGGGACGCTGGTATCAGGATGGCTTGCACCTGCCCCGGGTGAGCGCCCGTTTCCAGCAGAGCATCGCCATGGCGCTGGCTCACCCCTGGCGTACCCTGCTGCTGGTCAGTCTGCTGCCCCTGCTCGGTTTCTGGGTGGCGGGCCGTCTCACCGAACAGTTCTTCCCCCCTGCCGACCGGAACATGATCCACATCGAGGCCAGCCTCTCCCCACAGGCGAGCCTGGCGCGCACTCGCGAGCTGGCACTGGGGATCTCCGCCGAGCTGGCCAGCCTCCCCGAGCTGGTTCGTCAGGATTGGGTGGTGGGCGACAACGCCCCCAGCTTCTACTACAACCTGGTGCCCAGAAAACAGGGGCGGGCCGATTACGCCCAGGGGATGATCACCCTGCAGGATGCCGATGCCGCCGAGCGGCTCATTCCACAACTGCAGCAGCGGCTCGATGCAAGATTTCCCGAAGCGCAGATCCTGGTTCGCAAGCTGGAACAGGGGCCGCCTTTCAATGCCCCGGTCGAGCTGCGGCTGTTTGGCCCCGACCTTGAACAGCTGCACCGTCTGGGAGAGGAGCTGCGCAGTCTGCTCGCCAATACCCCGGCCGTGGTGCAGACCCGCGCCACCTTGCAGGCCGGAGCCCCCAAACTCTGGTTGCAGGTCGATGAGGAAGCCGCCCGACTGGCAGGCATGAGCCTGACCGATGTTGCCTCTCGGCTGGCGGGCGCACTGGATGGCAGGTTGGGCGGCACTGTGCTGGAAGGCACCGAGTCGATCCCGGTTCGGGTGCGGCTGGCCAAGCCCTTGCGTCAGGATCCGGATGCGCTGCTCAATGTGCCGCTATCGCTCACCGGCACCGGCCAGCAAGGGGCAGCCAATCTCACCTTGCGGGCACTGGCCACTCCCGAGCTGCTGCCAAGCTGGGGGGAGATCAGCCGTCGGGATGGTGAGCGGGTCAATGTGCTGGAGGCCTATCTGGCGGTCGGCGTACTGCCGCAAACCGTGCTGGAGCAAGTCAAAGAGAGGCTGGCCGCCAAGGCGCTGGCGTTGCCGCCGGGCTATCGACTGGAGTTCGGCGGAGAAGCCGCCAAGCGGGATGAATCGGTGGGCAATCTGATGGCGCACGTCAGCCTGGTCGCCGTGCTGCTGGTGGCCGTACTGGTGCTCAGCTTCAACTCGTTTCGGCTGGCAGGCATCGTCACCCTGGTGGCGATCCAGTCGGCGGGGCTCGGCCTGCTGTGGGTCTGGCTGCTGGACTACCCCTTCGGGTTTACGGTGATCATCGCCCTGCTGGGACTGATGGGGCTGGCCATCAACGCCGCCATCGTCATTCTGGCCGAGCTGAGGGCAGACCCGCTGGCACAACAGGGCAATCTGCCGCAGATCCGTGACCTGGTGGCCGGTTGCAGCCGCCACATCGTCTCGACCACCATCACCACGGTGGGCGGCTTCATCCCGCTATTGCTGGGGGGCGGCGGCTTCTGGCCCCCCTTTGCCATCGCCATCGCCGGTGGCACAGCGCTGGCGACCCTGCTCTCGTTCTACTTTGTGCCGGTGGCGTTTGTGCTGTTCAACCGCCGCCGTCCTGACCCGGTACAGGAGAGCTGCAACGCGCAAGATCAGTTGTCGGGCTGACCCAGCATGGCTTTGAGACGCTCTTCCAGGGTGGGCTCGGGGGCCTTGAGGGTCGCCATAAAGAGCTGCTCGATACCGGCCTTGTCCTGACTTTTCACGATAAACACCAGTCGGGACTGGGCCTTGCCCTCCGGCCAGTCGCCCAGCGCCTGCAGCGGATAGAGCTGGCCGTGGACGCCGTGGATCACCACCGGCTGGCTCTCCCCTTCCAGCTGCAAGATCCCCTTGAGGCGCAGCAGGGCATCGCCGTATTGGGCCTGCACCGCATCGATTGCGGCCAGCAAACGAGAGGGTTTGAGCGGCTCGCCGATGCGCAGGGAGAAACTCTCGATGTTGCCGTGCTCGAAGTGGGTGGGCGCAGCTGTGCCCACCTTGGCGGCGAACGGTTGCATCTTCGGCTGCATGGGTGACGCCAGCCCCTGCTTGGGGGATTCGGTGCGCAGCCAGGCCAGCAGCTGGCGTACATCGCGCCCCGCCGCTTCGTTGTAGGCGCCGAGCTTCTCCAGCACCTTGGGCGACAGCTCGCCATTGGTCACCCGCTCGATCGGGGCCGCCGGATTGAGGGCCGCCAGCTGGGCTTCGACCCGTGCCAGCTGTTCGCCATCCACCAGATCCCCCTTGCTCACCACCAGCAGATCCGCCAGCGCCACCTGCTTCACCGCCTCATACTGGGCTGCCAGCTGCTGCTCGATATGACCGGCATCTACCACAGTAACGGTGCCATCGAAGCGGTAGCGCTGGGCGATAAAGCCCTCTTCGCGCAGGGTAAAGAGCACGGGGGCCGGATCTGCCAGACCAGTGGTCTCGATAATCAGCCGCTTGAACGGTTTGATCTTGCGCTGGATGGCCTTCATAAAGAGCCCCTGCAACGCCTCCACCAAAGAGCCCTGCACCGAACAACAGATGCAGCCGGAGTCGAGCAACATCACCTGCTCATCCACCTGCTGCACCAGATGGTGATCCAGCCCCACCGAGCCGAACTCGTTGATCAGCACGGCGCACTCGCCAAGCTCCGGCTGCTTGACCCAGTGGTTGAGCAGCGTTGTCTTGCCGCTGCCGAGAAAGCCGGTCAGCAGGGTCACAGGGATACGGGTATCTTGCATATCGGTCATGTCAGATCCTTACCGGTTAGCAAACAGGTCGCTGAGCCAGCGGTTTTCAAAGCGGCCGTGGGGGTCGAGCTCGGCTTTCAACGCCACGAAGTCGTTCCAACGCGGCAACAGGGCCGGGAAGTCGTAGAGATCCATCGCCAGATGCTTGCCGAAGTGGGGGATGCCGCCAAGGGGCGCCAGAAGTTGCTGCAGCTCGCGCATCTGCTCCATGGAGCCGTTGACGAAGGTGCCGTCCGCCGCCAGATAGACCAGAAAACCGATCCAGCAGACCGGCTGGCCGTAAGCGGCGCTGAGCCAGGCCTCGGAAGGGCCGGTACAACGCAGGATAAAGGGATAGTGCAGCACGCCCGGATTGGCCTCCTGCCACGCCTGCAGGGTCTCCAGCGCCTCGTTCATCCGATGCAGCGGTACCGCCACCTCACAGTTGATCTGGGGGGCCGGGATCCCCTTGCAGAGAATTTGGTAGACGTTGCCCACCAGATCGGAGGCATCCTTGAAGCGGCGCACCGTCTCGAAGTGCTCACCCGCCAACGCCTCATCCTTGGTGTCTTTCGCCATCTTCTGCAAAGTGGCATCAATGGTGGCATTCATGCGGACGTCGATATCACCATCCAGCAGCAGCGGCTCGCTGCCACCGGCGCGATAGCGGGCAACCTCCTCATCAGAGGCGGGATCCACCAGCCAGATGTGGCTCTCGCCGGTCCAGGCAAACCACCAGCTCTTCACAAAGCCGTGCTCGCGGTTGAGCCGCTCGTTGTGCTCCAACAGGAAGGGATAGTCGGTGGTGAACTTGGTGCAGCGCATAATGCGGTTCGGCACGGTACGCAGGGTAACGTCGAGCAGGATGCCGAGCATCCCCATCCCCATCACGAAGGCACCGAAACGCGGGTCGGTGCGATCCACCCGGATGATGTCGCCATTGGCCAGCATAACCGTCATCGCCTCCACCGCATCGCAGAGGGCAGACTGGTGCAGCCCCTGACCGTGGGTGCCGGTGCTGAGGGCGCCGCCCAGGGTCTGGATGCCGATAACGCCGGGGGATGCGGGCAGCATCCGCTCCATGGCGATCAGCCCGGCATAGACGGTATCGAGGGGCGTCCCCGCCTGATAGGTCACGGTATCGGCAGTTTTCGCCAGCTGGCCGCGCAGGTGGTGCAAGTCCACCAGCAGCGCCTGACTGCCTTCGGCATAGACGCTGTGGATGGGTTCAAAAGAGAGGCCGGAGCCGATAAGGCGCAGCTTGCGCTCGGGGTGTTCCCGCAGCAGCGCTTGCAACTCGTCGCGGCTTTTCGGGCGCCACACCTGATCCAGCGCCCCGAGAGGATTGGTTCTCGACCAGTTGAACAGCACCTCCCGATTACCGATCGCCTTGATGCTGTGAAATGCCTGGAACTGAACCGTCATACCGCGCCTCATCTTTTACTGACGTCAAAATGAGCGCTGATTCTACCGAAAAGCGAGCCGCAAGGCATGAAAAACAAGCCCCTGCATTCGAGGGGGGATAGGGATAGAGCACTTCCCTACCCTGCCAGAGGGGAGCTTGGCCGCCCGTCTGTCACCGATAAATCAGGTGGCGTTCGAGATGCCTCGCACCCCATCTGGCTGGCGGGTCTGAGCCTCTTCCGGCAGCAGCTCCTCGCAGAACTGGCGCAGCGGCATGGGGCGGGCAAACAGGTATCCCTGCAGATAATCGACCCCTTTGGCCCTGAGGTAGTCAGCCTGACGCTCGCTCTCCACCCCTTCCGCCACCAGCGCCAGACCGAGCCGGGTCGCCAGATCGATCACGTTGTCCACGATATGTTCCGAGAGCGACTCGGTACCGATGCGGGCGATAAAGGATTTGTCGATCTTGAGGTAATCCACATGGAACTGCTGCAGGTAAGCCAGGCTGGAGTGGCCGGTGCCAAAGTCGTCGATGGCGAGTTTGACCCCCATCTCGTCCAGCTGGCGGAACAGGGAGAGGGTCTGGGGATCTGACATCAGCAGCTCCCGCTCGGTCAGCTCCAGCACCAGTACCACCTTGCCGGGGAGGAAGTGGCCGAGGAAGGCGCGACACTCGGCCAGCAGGGCAAAATCGTGGCAATGGGCTGCGCTGATGTTGAAGCTGATATGAAACCCATCGGGCAACTGCTCCTGAGAGCGGTTCAACCGTGTCGCCACCTGCTTCATGATATGGGTGGTCATGGGAACGATCAGTCCCGACTCCTCCGCTTGCGGGATAAAGAGATCGGGCCGGATCACCCCTTCATTGACATGCTCCCAGCGCATCAGCACCTCGGCGCCCATCATCTTGCCGTCGTGGCTGGCAATCAGCGGCTGCAGATAGGGAACAAACTCCCTGGCCCGCAGGGCACGTCGCAACTCATCTGTTGGCGAGCCGGGCCGCCCCAGCACCCACCACACCAGCCAGGCCAGCAAAAGCGAGGAAACCGCCAGCCACGACAGCGCGACATGCCGCGCGGCCCACAGCGACTTCCAGTAGACCGGCATGGCATAACCGGCATGGATGGTGAAAGGATAATGGGATGATGTGAGGGCCTGGCTGATCCCGCGATGGAGGGTGGGCGCCTCGCTCAGATAGCGGCCAGACTCATTGAGCCAGGCCGACCCCACCTGCAGATAGAGCGCACTGGATTTTCCGCTCATGGAGAGCATGAAGCTGAGCTGGGTACTATCGATGGCGCTCAAGGCGGCATCCTTTCCCTGCTCGGTGCGCACTACCAGCAGCGGGTGATTTTGCCGCACCCGGTTGCCACTCATCAGCAGCAGCTTGCGGCCGGTGTAGATGGAGCCGTCATCGGCATCATTGGCCTCACCAAACAGCGAGGTGCAATTGATGATGCCGTTTCGCACCAGATTGACCGAACGCAGGAAAGGCTCGATGGCGACCTTCTTGCGCAGCACCAGCAGGTTGTCGCGACAGGGAGCATTCACCAGAGGCAGCACGGAGCGGTTGGCCTGCTCCGCATGATCCAGCATCGACTCCATCAGGGTTCTGGCCTTGTGGGCCGAGGCGCTGGATTCCGCTTTCAGCTCCTGCACATAATTGCTGTGGATGAGCCAAGCTCCCACCAGCAGCGGCAGAGTAAAGACCAGCAAGGCACCGCCGAAGCGTAACCCGGTTCGGGAGAGATCGATCCTGAACAGAAACATAAAGAACCACGCCGCAATTCGTCAGGCCTGCCAACGCAAGCACTCAGTGAACAGATATCCACTTTCCCTCGATAACGATGCCTCATCATTACCGCACATAACCGAACAACATAACCCAAAGCGTTTATAAAACGAACCACCAAACAGGTGGTTGGATCTCTCTAGCAAGGATCGTGCAAACAATCTTCAAAAAAGACGGTGAATAACATACAAATAAATAATGCCGCGTAAATACGCGGCATTATTGGCTTCTTATCGCGCAAATCGCGCAAGAACTCCGTTAAACGGCTTGCTGCAGGATCACCGCATCAGCCTTCTTGGTGTAGGAGGCGATCTCGTTGAAGTTGAGGTAGCGGTAAGTATCTGCCGCAGTGGCATCCAGCGCCTTGGCGTACTGCAGGTACTCCGCCACGGTCGGGATCTTGCCGAGGATGGCGGCAACGGCGGCCAGCTCCGCAGAGGCCAGATAGACGTTGGCACCTTTACCCAGACGGTTCGGGAAGTTACGGGTGGAGGTGGAGACCACGGAGGCTCCTTCCGCTACCCGCGCCTGGTTGCCCATGCAGAGGGAGCAGCCCGGGATCTCGATGCGGGCACCGACGCGACCAAAGATGCCGTAGTAGCCCTCTTCGGTCAGCTGATCCTTGTCCATCTTGGTGGGCGGAGCAATCCACATGCGGGTCGGCAGCTCGCCCTGATACTTCTCGAGCAGTTTGCCGGCGGCACGGAAGTGACCGATGTTGGTCATGCAGGAACCAATGAACACCTCGTCGATCTTGTCGCCAGCCACGTCGCTCAGCAGACGGGCATCGTCCGGATCGTTCGGCGCACAGAGGATTGGTTCCTTGATGGTGGCCAGATCGATCTCGATGATTTCGGCGTACTCAGCATCCTTGTCCGCTTCCATCAGGGTCGGGTTGGCCAGCCACTCTTCCATCCCCTTGATGCGACGGGTGATGGTGCGCACGTCGCCGTAACCTTCGGATAGCATCCATTTCAGCATCACGATGTTGGACTTCAGGTACTCGATGATCGGCTCTTTATCCAGCTTGATGGTGCAACCGGCAGCGGAGCGCTCGGCGCTGGCGTCCGCCAGCTCGAACGCCTGCTCCACTTTCAGGGTCGGCAGACCTTCGATCTCGAGGATACGGCCGGAGAAGATGTTCTTCTTGCCCGCTTTCTCGACGGTCAGCAGCCCTTTCTGGATGGCGGCGTAGGGGATGGCATGAACCAAATCACGCAGGGTGATGCCCGGTTGCAGCTCGCCCTTGAAGCGCACCAGCACGGACTCCGGCATGTCCAGTGGCATCACGCCGGTAGCAGCGGCGAAAGCCACCAGACCGGAACCCGCCGGGAAGGAGATCCCGATGGGGAAACGGGTGTGGGAGTCACCACCGGTACCCACGGTATCCGGCAGCAGCATGCGGTTCAGCCAGGAGTGGATGACGCCGTCACCCGGACGCAGAGAGACACCGCCGCGATTCATGATGAAGTCCGGCAGGGTGTGGTGGGTCTGTACGTCGATGGGCTTCGGATAGGCGGCAGTGTGGCAGAAGGACTGCATGGTCAGATCGGCGGAGAAGCCGAGGCAGGCCAGATCTTTGAGCTCGTCGCGGGTCATCGGGCCCGTGGTGTCCTGGGAGCCGACCGTGGTCATCTTGGGCTCGCAGTAAGTGCCCGGGCGAATGCCCTTCACGCCGCACGCCTTGCCCACCATCTTCTGGGCCAGGGTGAAGCCTTTACCGGTATCGGCCACCGGCTGCGGGCGACGGAACACGGTGGAGAACGGCAGACCCAGCGCTTCACGGGCCTTGTCAGTGAGGCCGCGGCCGATAATCAGCGGGATACGGCCACCGGCGCGCACTTCGTCGATCAGCACGTCGGTTTTCAGTTCAAACTGCGCCAGCACCTGTTCGGTGCCGTGTTTGCAGATCTTGCCGGCATAGGGGTAGATGTCGATCACATCGCCCATTTCCAGCTTGGAGACGTCCACTTCGATAGGCAGAGCACCAGCATCTTCCATGGTGTTGAAGAAGATCGGGGCAATCTTGCCACCCAGACAGACACCGCCAGCGCGCTTGTTCGGCACGAACGGAATGTCGTCGCCCATAAACCAGAGCACCGAGTTGGTGGCGGATTTACGGGAAGAGCCGGTACCGACCACGTCACCCACATAGGCCAGCGGGAAGCCTTTCTCTTTCAGGGCATCGATGGTCTTGATGGGGCCAACGGCGCCATCCTTGTCCGGGGTAATGCCGGGACGAGCGTTTTTCAGCATCGCCAGCGCGTGCAGCGGAATGTCCGGGCGGGACCAGGCGTCCGGTGCCGGAGAGAGGTCGTCGGTGTTGGTTTCGCCGGTCACCTTGAACACGGTGACGGTGATCTTCTCGGCCAACTCCGGGCGGGAGAGGAACCACTCGGCATCAGCCCAGGACTGCATCACCTGTTTGGCGTGGACATTGCCCGCCTTGGCCTTCTCTTCCACGTCATGGAAGGAGTCAAACATCAGCAGGGTGTGGGAGAGCCCCTTGGCGGCAAGCGGCGCCAGAGTTGCGTGATCCAGCAGGTCGATCAGCGGCTGAATGTTGTAACCACCCTGCATGGTGCCCAGCAGCTCAACGGCTTCGGCTGCAGTCAGGATGGGAGAGTGGGCTTCGCCCTTGGCGACGGCGGTGAGGAAACCGGCTTTGACATAGGCCGCTTCATCAACACCGGGGGGAATACGGGAGGACAACAGCTCTTTCAGAAAGTCTTCTTCGCCAGCGGGCGGGTTCTTGAGAAGCGTTACCAGGGCGGCGACCTGCTCTGCATCCAGAGGTTTGGCAACCACGCCCTCGGCGGCACGTTCTGCGACGTGTTTACGGTATGTTTCAAGCACGACTAATTCCTCTTTGGTCTTTTTTTGGGGTTCGCCCACGCTCGCGGCGATCGTCCTTGCGGGACACCCCGTAGGGTGCTCCCCACTATATAAGTTTTAACGACTAATTAAAATCCAAACCCTGTTTACTTATTCACCACAAGATCGTAACCAATTAAACAGATTGGTTTTTTTTGAAAATTAATTGAACACCCCCAACCAGAGTTAACAAATTGGCATCATTTCGGCATTATTCGAACGTACTGCCCAATTGCAGATAGAAGACGTCATTGCCCCCCTCCGCCATGCCGTAGCCGAGGAACACAGGGCCGAGGAAGCTCTCCACCCCGACATAAAGCGACCCGGCGGTAAACGAGCTCTCCAGACTGATATCCTCACCCTTGTTCCAGACCCCGCCCTGCTCCAGAGATCCGCCCAGATAGAGCGGCATCTTGAGGGCACCGAAGTCATTGTCCGCCACCCGATAGATGTAGCGCAGGCCACCAAACAGGCTGTAGCGACCGCTCAGCTGGTAGCGCTGGAAACCGGAGAGGCGGAACAGCCCGCCCAGATCCTGAATATGCAGCGGCACCACCTCTTCACTGCCCGAGCCGCCCCCTTCGAGGATCAGGTTGAGGCTGTGCCTGTCCCATGACCAGGGCTTGATCATCGAGAGCTGATAATTCCAGCCTTCACTGCGCCCATCTGCTGACTCGAGTCCATCCACACTGACGTGGGAGTGGCCCAGTTTCATGTCCCATTTCACCCCCTGATAGGGGAAATAGCTGCTATCCAGATTGTCGTGTTCAAAACGGACATAGGGGCCCCACGCCGTGGCATCCATCTCCAGCCCCTTGAAGTTCTTCACATTAATCGTGCCCAGTTGTCCCTCCAGCCCCATCGACAACCGGCTCCAGGGCTGGCGGTTCCAGCCCACCGCCAGATCGCCGCTAAAGAAGGAGTATTCGGAGTCGAGATAGCTTATCGAAACCGCCTCGGGATCCGGATTGGGGAAAAACAGGCGGCGCAGGGTCTGGTCATAGGCCAGGCTCGCCTCACCATAGAAGGTCTGGGAGGGTTCGAGGGGGGTATAGAAGTCGGTCTTGATATGTTTGGCCGTGCCCAGCGACGCCTCGGTCAGCCACTCGGCCCCCCACTCGTTGACGTTGGTGAGGGTATAGGACATGCCGACGTTGTAGTTGGAGGTGTTCTCGAAGTCATCGGTGAAACCGAACTGGAAGTTGAGGTAGCCCGGCCCCCAGTTCTTCTCGCTGGCATCAACCAGCAGCACGTTTTCCCCGTCACGCTCCTCCACCTCGTAGGTGATGCGATCGAACGACTCCAGCGCATAGAGGCGGCGAATGCCCGCTTCCAGACTCTCATTGGTCTGTACCTTGTCCGGCCGCACTTTCAGCATGGCGCGCACCGTCTCGTCGGAGAGACGCGACTTGTTGATGATCTCCACCTTGTCGATGAAGTAGGCGGGCTGACCGCTACGCTCGGCACGGCGGCTCAGCTTCTGGTTGCGATAGGCGTTGTACTGCGCCTTGGTGAGCGACAGTTTATCGAGTTGCAGCGACACCTTGTCAGCCGCCGTCTCACCGATCTTGATCCCCTCCGGCATCCGGGCAAAGTCGGCGATCCCCATATCGCCAAACTCGGGGGCGATCAGAATATCCTTCGGTCCCATCAGCGCCTTCTGCTTGTCGGTGCCCACCTGGGTCATGTAGGTGGTGAGCTGGTCAATCATCGCCAACCCTGACTTGAGGGACTCCCGGGTACGCAGCTTGGCACCGATATCCACCGCGATCACCACGTCGGCCCCCATCGCCTTGGCGACATCCACCGGCATGTTGTTGACGCTGCCGCCGTCCGCCAGGATGTGCCCCTCCCACTCCACCGGCTTGAGGGCGCCGGGAATGGACATAGAGGCCTGCATCGCCTTGGCCAGGCTGCCGTGATCGAGCACAAAGGGGGTGACCGTCTCCATGTCGGTCGCCATGGCGCGGTAGGGAATGGGGAGATCATCGAAGCTCTCCTGCACCGGCAGGTTGGAGGTGGCCCCCCGCAGCAGGCTGGCCATGGATTGGCCCTGGAAGAAACCGTCCGGCAGCTGGGTGGTGTCGCCATTCACCCCTATGTCGGTGCGCAGTTGATACTGCTCGTTCTGCTGCTTCTTGCGCAGCGACAGCTCGTCGCGGCCAACCTTGTCCTGATACCCCTTGTTCCAGTCGATGGCCAAGGTGGTGCGCTCCACCTCCTCGGCACTGAGCCCCATGGCGTACATCCCCGCCACATAAGAGCCCATGCTGGTACCGACTATGATGTCGACCGGAATCCGTTTCTGCTCCAATACCTTGAGGATGCCGATATGGGCAGAACCCTTGGCGCCGCCGCCGCTGAGCACCACCGCAATTTTCGGGCGCTCCCCCTGTGCCGCCACAGCCAGCAGCGGGCAGGCCGCCAGCATCACCAAAAGCAGACGGGTCCATCCCGCACCTAAGCTGCGCATCATATTTTCCATATTATTCAGAGGGTCAGTCACCAAGGATGGCCTCTACTATAAGGGGCCCGGCAGTTAGCGCAACCGTCAATCCGCATCCCGCCTGTGCCGCATGGCGAAGGGGCACGCCGCCGCCCCTGTGAGCGCAAACGTAATCCGCAAATAAAGGGCTGCAAGCCTCATGGGTAGCGCCGCGCTGCCGCTAATATGAGCGTCGTCAATCTCAACCTTTTGAGCACCTTTATGCTGGCAACCCTCACTCTTAAACAGAAAATACTGGCCACGGTCACCCTGGCCGTGGTCGTCTCCTGCCTGCTGGTAGGCTACTTCAGTCAACGCTCGGCCCAGCAACTGATCGAAAACCGGATGTTCGAGCAGGAGCTCCCCAACCTGACCCAGCGGATCAGCAAGGAGATTGAACAGGATCTCCACGGCATCGCCCAGGCCGCCCGCCAACTGGCTACCGACCGCTTCATTCTCGACTGGGTGGATCGGGGCATGCCAAAAGAGCAGGAGCCAATCCTCATCAACCAGCTCAAGGATGTGGCCAACCAGTACGGACTGGTGACCGCCTCCTTCGCCGATCGCCAGACCGCTGCCTACTACAACCAGGATGGCTTTCTGCGCAACCTGACACCCACGCAAGACGCCTGGTTCTATGACTACACCAAGAGCCAGAAGGAGATGACCCTCAGCATCTTCCGCGAGAGCACCGGCGAGGTGAAGCTGTTCGTCAACTTCCAGCAGCTCAACGGGCGCGGGCTGGCCGGCTTTGCCAAATCCCTCGACACCATGGTGACCATGGTCTCCAACTTCCGGCTGGAAGAGAGCGGCATCGTCTTTATGGTCGATGGCAGCGGCAAGGTGAAGCTGCACCCCGAGGCCAACCGTATTGAACGCGATACCTTGGGCGGCATCGCCAGCGGTGATACCGGCAGCCTGCTAGCCAAACGCCCCTTTGCCGTTATCAACGCCGAGGTAAATGGCGAGCCCATGGTACTGGCCAGCAGCTATATCCCACTGCTCGACTGGTATCTGGTGGCCCAGGTGCCGCAAGCCGAGATCTATGCCGAGCTGGATCAGACCCGCAACGAGATCCTGATGATCTCGCTGGTGATTGCGCTGGCCATGGGGCTGATGGGGATGCTGCTGGCAGGCTCGGTCAGCCGCCCGCTCAACGAACTGGCCCGCTTGTTCAAGGAGCTGGGCAGCGGCGATGGGGATCTTACCCAGCGCCTGAAAGTGGAAGGACGTGACGAGCTGAGTCAGGTTGCGACCGGCTTCAACAACTTCGTCGCCAAGATCCACGGCTCCATCGAGCAGGTGGCGGAGAACTCCCGCCAGCTCGCGGCCACCGCCAACGAGGTGGCCAACAAGGCACAGCTGACCCAGCACAACTGTACTGCACAGCGCGATCGCACCGTGCAGGTGGCCACCGCTATCCACGAAATGGGGGCCACGGTGAGCGAGATCGCCGGTAACGCTTCGCTGGCAGCAGAAGTAGCCAGACAGGCCAACGATCAGGCCGATGCAGGGGCAGTAGTGGTAGCGCAGGCGCGCCACGGCATCGTCGGCCTCTCCGGCGAGATTGAGCAGGTGGCAGGGGTTATCGAGTCGCTGGCAAGCCAGACCGACTCCATCGGCAGCATCCTCGAAACCATCCGCAGCATCTCGGAGCAGACCAACCTGCTGGCACTGAACGCCGCCATCGAGGCCGCACGGGCCGGTGAACAGGGTCGCGGTTTCGCCGTGGTGGCAGATGAGGTGCGCAATCTGGCCAACCGCTCCGCCGCCTCGACCGCCGAGATCCAGGGGATGATCAACCGCTTGCAGGAGCAGAGTGCCCGCGCCGTCAGCGCCATGGCACAGGGGCGCAACCAGAGTCTGGAGGTAGTGAGCCAGGCCGATGAGGCCAACGCCGCCCTCGGCCAGATCACCGCCCACATCACCCAGATCAACGACATGAATATCCAGGTCGCCACCGCCACCGAGGAACAATCCAGCGTAGTGGGCGAGATCAACCGTAACGTAGAGGACATCAACCAGCTCACCATGGAGACCGCCGACATTGCCCACCAGCTGACCGAGTCCAGCCGCAGCCTGCAGCAGCTCTCCGGTCAACTCGACAAGCTGGTCGGCAACTTCCGTCTGTAGTCTGCATCCCACTTATGAAGACTCACCAGAGGGCGCTGCGGCGCCCTCTGTCATAGCCACGGCAAACGGTGACGCACGGCCATTCAACCGCCGTTATGCGGCTCTCGAAATGCCTCATAATCAGGGAAATATGAGGAGGAGTTATGGGCAAGCTGATCGTAATGATATTGCTGGGGGGAGTGCTCAGCGCCTGCAGCAGCGGGCCGGTACGAGTACACGGCGCCGACGTGAGCGTAGACGATACCCGGATCCGGGTCAGTGACGGCAGTGGTGGCGGTTATGGCACCTTCTGCCCGCCCGGTCAGGCCAAGAAGGGGCGCTGCTAACCTCTTAGCCAAACCCGAAAACAAAAAGCCGCTCAAATGAGCGGCTTTTTCATGAAGATGGCAGAAGATTACTTTTTCTTCTTGGCCTTGGCGTTCGGCAGGTCGGTGATGGAGCCTTCGAACACTTCGGCAGCAAGACCCACGGACTCGTGCAGAGTCGGGTGAGCGTGGATGGTCAGCGCGATATCTTCGGCGTCAGCACCCATCTCGATGGCCAGACCGATTTCACCCAGCAGTTCACCACCGTTGGTACCCACGATGGCACCACCGATGACGCGACCGCTCTCCTTGTCGAAGATCAGCTTGGTCATGCCGTCGGAGCAATCGGATGCAATGGCGCGGCCGGAAGCTGCCCACGGGAAGGTAGCAACTTCGAAGTTCAGACCCTGTTGCTTGGCCTCTTTCTCGGTCAGACCAACCCATGCCATCTCTGGCTCGGTGTAGGCGATGGACGGGATCACTTTCGGGTCGAAGTAGTGCTTCTTGCCGGCGATGACTTCGGCGGCAACGTGACCTTCGTGAACACCTTTGTGTGCCAGCATCGGCTGACCCACGATGTCACCGATGGCGTGGATGTGCGCCACGTTGGTACGCAGCTGCTTGTCCACCTCGATGAAGCCGCGCTCGGTCACGGCAACGCCAGCCTTCTCGGCATCCAGCATCTTGCCGTTCGGCACACGACCTACGGCAACCAGCACGTTGTCGTAACGAACCGGCTCGGCAGGAGCGTGCTTGCCTTCATAGGAGACGTACAGGCCGTCTTCGCGCGCTTCAACTGCAGTGACCTTGGTCTCCAGCATGATGTTGAATTTCTTGGCCACACGCTTGGTGTAGATCTTGACGATGTCTTTGTCGGCAGCCGGAACCAGCTGGTCAGCAAATTCCACCACGTCGATCTCGGAACCCAGAGAGGAATAAACGGTACCCATCTCCAGACCGATGATGCCGCCACCGATAACCAGCAGTTTGCCGGGAACGGTTTTCAGCTCCAGCGCATCGGTAGAGTCCCATACGCGCGGGTCATCGTGGGGGATGAACGGCAGCTTCACCGGACGGGAACCGGCCGCGATGATGGCGTTGTCGAAGGTCACGGTAGTCTTGCCGTCTTCCCCGGTCACTTCGAGCGTGTTCGGGCCGGTAAATTTACCCAAGCCGTTAACAACCTGAACTTTACGCATCTTGGCCATGCCAGCCAGACCGCCGGTCAGCTGGTTGATAACCTTCTCTTTCCACAGACGGATCTTGTCGATGTCGGTCTGCGGTGCACCGAAGACGATGCCGTGCTCGGCCAGCGCTTTGGCTTCTTCAATCACTTTAGCAACGTGCAGCAGCGCCTTGGAGGGGATGCAGCCCACGTTCAGGCAGACGCCACCCAGGGTGGAGTAACGCTCGACGATAATAGTATCCAGACCCAGATCGGCTGCACGGAAAGCAGCGGAATAACCGGCAGGGCCAGCACCCAGTACTACGACCTGGGTTTTGATTTCTTTACTCATCATGACCTCTTTGTCGTTCTTATATCCCCGGACAGCGCAGTCTTATACCGAAACGGGTGGCTGCAGCCGTGAAAAAAACGGGGCAAGTTTACGATCATGTTAATGAAATGAGAAGTAAAAAGGGCAGGCTCTGGGCCCGCCCTCTCACTTACAGGACCAGTCGACGAATGTCGGACAGCACACCGTTCATGGTGGTGATGAAGCGAGCCCCATCGGCACCATCGATCACCCGGTGGTCGTAGCTCAGAGCCAGCGGCAGCATCAGGCGCGGCGCGAACTCTTTACCGTTCCACTTCGGCTTCATCTCGGACTTGGAAACACCGAGGATGGCCACTTCCGGCGCGTTGACGATCGGGGTAAAGCTGGTACCGCCGATGCCACCCAGGCTGGAGATGGTGAAGCAACCGCCCTGCATGTCGGCAGCGGTCAGCTTGCCGGCACGGGCCTTCTTGGAGATCTCGGCCAGATCGCGAGACAGTTCCATGATGCCCTTCTTGTTAACATCACGCACCACGGGCACAACCAGACCGTTGGGGGTATCCACCGCCACACCGATGTGGATGTACTTCTTCATGATCAGCTTGCTGCCATCTTCGGACAGGGAGCTGCAGAAGCGCGGGTGAGCTTCCAGCGCCTTGGCGGCGGCTTTCAGGATGAACACCAGCGGGGTGATCTTCACGTCTGCCTTCTGCTTCTCGAGCATCGCATTCTGCTCTTTGCGGAACGCTTCCAGCTCGGTGGTATCGGCTTCGTCGAACTGGGTGACATGAGGGATCATGACCCAGTTGCGGTGTAGGTTCGGACCGGAGATCTTCTGGATGCGGGTCAGCTCGATCTCTTCCACATCACCGAACTTGCTGAAGTCTACCTTCGGCCACGGCAGTACGCCCAGACCGTTGCCACCGGCTACGCCGGCAGAAGCAGGAGCGGACTCGGCACGCTTGATGGCATCCTTCACGTAGGCTTGTACGTCTTCTTTGACGATGCGGCCCTTGCGACCGGAGGCTTTCACCTTGGCCAGGTTGACGCCGAACTCGCGCGCCAGACGGCGTACCGCCGGAGAGGCGTGTACATAAGCGTCGTTGGCAACGAAATCGGTCGCAGCGGCAGCAGCCTGAGCAACCGGAGCCGGAGCAGCAGTAACAGGGGCAGCGGCGACCGGAGCGGCAGCTTGAGCAACCGGCGCGGCAGCAGGAGCTGCGCCAGCCACTTCGAATACCATGATCAGGGAACCGGTGGAGACCTTGTCACCCGCCTTCACCTTGATCTCTTTGACCACACCGGCGAACGGCGCAGGCACTTCCATGGAGGCCTTGTCACCTTCCACGGCGATCAGGGACTGGTCAGCTTCAACCTTGTCACCCACGGCAACCATGATCTCGGTGACTTCCACTTCGTCGCCACCGATATCCGGTACGTTGACCTCTTTGGCAGCAGCGGCAACCGGGGCAGCAGCCACGGGCGCGGCAGCTTGAGCCGGAGCAGCAACGGCAGCAGGCGCAGCGCCAGCCACTTCAAATACCATCACCAGAGAACCGGTAGAGACCTTGGCACCAGCGGCAACCTTGATCTCGACCACGCGACCGGCAAACGGCGCTGGCACTTCCATGGAGGCCTTGTCACCTTCCACGGCAATGATGGACTGGTCAGCTTCAACCATGTCGCCCACGGCAACCATGATTTCAGTCACGTCCACTTCGTCGTCACCGATGTCCGGTACGTGCACATCTTTGCGCACGGCAGCGGCAGGTGCGGCGGCCGGAGCAGCGGCAGCCGGTGCAGCCACTTCAGCAGGGGCGGCAGCGCCTTCGGCTTCGAAGATCATGATCTGGGAACCGGTGGCAACCTTGTCGCCTACCTTGATCAGGATCTCTTTAACGATACCGGCAGACGGGGCCGGTACTTCCATGGAGGCCTTGTCGCCTTCTACCGCGATGATGGACTGGTCCAGCTCGACCTTGTCACCCACGGCCACCATAATCTCGGTGACTTCAACCTCATCGGCGCCGATATCCGGCACCATAATCTGTTTGGACATTGTGCTTTATCCTCTTGCGTCGATCCGCGTGACGGGTTGATGCCGCCACGCACATCTCGCGTTAACCGTTTTAAATCCTGGCAGGGTCACGCCGCATGACGGCGCGACCCTTGATCCACTTACGCGTACAGCGGGTTGACCTTGTCGGCATCGATGCCGTACTTGGCGATGGCGTCGGCCACAACCTGCTTGTCTACCTCGCCGCGCTTGGCCAGTTCGGTCAGAGCAGCAACCACCACGTAGAACTCGTTCACTTCGAAGTGACGACGCAGATTGGCACGGCTGTCGGAACGGCCGTAACCGTCGGTACCCAGCACGCGGTAGTTCTCGGTCGGAACGAAGGCGCGAACCTGATCGGCGAAGGACTTCATGTAGTCGGTCGCAGCGATGGTGGCTTCGGAACCCAGTACCTGAGCGATGTAGGGAACACGCGCTTCAGAGGTCGGGTGCAGCATGTTCCAGCGATCCGCGTCCTGACCGTCACGGGCCAGCTCGTTGAAGGAGGTGACGCTGAACACATCGGAACCGATGCCGTACTCGCTGGCCAGGATCTGGGCAGCCTTGCGCACGTGACCCAGGATGGAACCACAACCCAGCAGCTGAACTTTCGCCTTGGCACCGGCGACGGATTCCAGCTTGTAGATACCCTTGCGGATGCCTTCCTCGGCGCCTTCCGGCATGGCCGGCATGGCGTAGTTCTCGTTCAGGGTGGTGATGTAGTAGAACACGTTCTCCGGGTTCTCACCGTACATGCGACGCAGGCCGTCCTGTACGATCACCGCCACTTCATAGGCATAGGACGGGTCGTAAGAGATGCAGTTCGGGATGGTGTTCGCCAGGATGTGGCTGTGACCATCTTCGTGCTGCAGACCTTCGCCGTTCAGGGTAGTACGACCGGAGGTTGCACCCAGCAGGAAGCCACGGGCTTGCTGGTCACCGGCTGCCCACGCCATGTCGCCGATCCGCTGGAAGCCGAACATGGAGTAGTAGATGTAGAACGGGATCATCGGGCAATCGTTGGTGCTGTAAGAGGTCGCAGCAGCCAGCCAGGAGGACATGGCGCCCAGCTCGTTGATACCGTCTTGCAGAACCTGACCCTGCTTGTCTTCCTTGTAGTAGGAGACGATGTCGCGGTCTTGCGGGGTGTACTGCTGACCGTGCGGGCTGTAGATACCGATCTGGCGGAACAGACCTTCCATACCGAAGGTACGGGCTTCGTCAGCGAGGATCGGAACGATGCGCTTGCCGATGGACTTGTCTTTCAGCATCACGTTCAGGGAACGCACGAACGCCATGGTGGTGGAGATTTCGCGCGCCTGCTCACCCAGCAGCGGACCGAAGGCATCCAGCGCCGGGATTTCCAGCTTGGTGGTGCTTTCGCGCAGACGGGTCGGCACATAGCCTTTCAGGGCTGCACGACGAGCATGCAGGTACTTGTGCTCTTCACTGCCCTCTTCGATCTTCAGGTACGGCAGATCGGCCAGCTGCTCGTCGGCCACCGGCAGGTTGAAGCGGTCACGCAGGTGACGCACGGAGTCCAGCTCCATCTTCTTGACCTGGTGAGCGATGTTCTTGCCTTCGGCCGCTTCACCCATGCCGTAACCCTTGATGGTCTTGGCCAGAATAACGGTCGGCTTGCCCTTGGTCTGGGTCGCCTTGTTGAACGCGGCGAACAGTTTGCGAGGATCGTGACCACCGCGGTTCAGAGCGAAGATCTCCTCGTCGGTCATGTCTTTGACCAGCGCGGCAGTTTCCGGATAACGGTTGAAGAAGTGCTCGCGGATGTAGCCACCGTCGCGGGACTTCATGGTCTGGTAGTCACCGTCCACGGTCTCGTTCATCAGCTGGATCAGCTTGCCGGAAGTGTCTTTCTTCAGCAGCTCATCCCACTTGCGACCCCAGATCACCTTGGTGACATCCCAACCGGCGCCAGCAAACAGGCCTTCCAGCTCGTTGATGACCTTGCCGTTACCGACAACCGGACCATCCAGACGCTGCAGGTTGCAGTTAACCACGAACACCAGGTTGTCGAGCTTTTCACGCACAGCAACGGTCAGGGCGCCTTTGGCTTCCGGCTCGTCCATCTCGCCGTCACCCAGGAAGGCGTAAACGGTCTGCTCGGAGCAATCCTTGATGCCACGGTCGGTCAGGTACTTCAGGAAGCGAGCCTGATAGATGGCGGCGATGGGGCCCAGACCCATGGAGACGGTCGGGAACTGCCAGAAGTCCGGCATCAGTTTCGGGTGCGGATAGGAAGGGATACCCTTGCCGTCCACTTCCTGACGGAAGTTGTCCAGCTGCTCTTCGGTCAGACGACCTTCAGCGAAGGCGCGAGCATAGATGCCCGGGGAGATGTGACCCTGGAAGTAAACCAGATCGCCACCATCCTTCTCGTTGCGAGCACGGAAGAAGTGGTTGAAGCAGACATCATAGATGGTCGCAGAAGAAGCGAAGGAAGACATGTGACCACCCAGGTCCAGGTCTTTCTTGGACGCGCGCAGCACGATCATCATGGCGTTCCAGCGGATGATGGCGCGAATGCGGCGTTCCATCTCCAGGTCACCCGGGTAGTCCGGCTCATCGCTGGACGGGATGGTATTGATGTAATCGCGATTTGCCTTGGCAGCCACGTCCACACCGCTTACGCGGGCTTTCTCGGCCAACTGTTCAAGGATGAACTGAGCGCGTTGCGGACCCTCTTCACGCAGCAGGGATTCCAGAGAGGCAAGCCACTCCAGCGTTTCTATCGGGTCCACATCGTTCTTCAGGATATCAGACATGGCTGGTTCCTATGTTGTTGTGATTGCACGGCATTGCACGGCGAAGGGCGCAAGCATTCGACAATAGAGCCTTGTGGGATTAGTTTTCCTGCTGACGGATCCGACGCATGGATCGCTGGATCCGGCTGTCTTCCCTCTGCATATCCAACAAGGTGTCCTCGATAAAGGCCAGATGCTCATGACAAGCTGTTCTGGCCCGCTCCGGAGCCCCCGAAAGAATAGCCTCGATCAGATTCGCGCGATGGCGACGTATCTTGGCTACCACTCCCGGGCGGCGATTCAAAATCTCGTTATTCTGCAGAATGTTCTGTTCGAGCATCGGGCTCATGGCCCGCAGCAGGTGCAGCAGCACCACGTTGTGGGACGCCTCGGCCACCGCCAGATAGAACTGGGTGACGGCTGCCGACTCGGCCACCAGCGAGCCCAGCAGGCCCGCCTCTTCGATGGTGGTTTGCACCTGACGAATGCGCTCGAAATCAGACCCGGTTCCCCGCAAGGCCGCGTAGTAGGCACAGATGCCTTCCAGCGCGTGGCGAAACTCCAGCAGATCATACTGGGCTTCCGGGTGGGTACTGAGCAGTTCGAACAGAGGATCGGCGATCCCCTTGCTCAGGGCATTCTGCACATAAGTGCCGCCGCCCTGACGGCGATAAAGCAATCCGCGCGCTTCCAGTCGCTGGATGGCTTCGCGCAGGGAGGGGCGCGATACCTGAAACTGGATGGCGAGTTCCCGCTCGGGAGGCAATTTCTGTCCCGGCTGCAGGCTGCCTTCCAGAATCATCTGTTCCAGCTCGGCGACAATGGAATCGGCCAACTTGGGTTGCGTAATCTTGCGATAGGGCATGAGGCTACTTTGTTAAATTGGTATTACCAATTTTATGGATGGGGCGAAAATTAGCAGAGGCCTTTTGAAAAGTCCACTCAAAAGATGATCTGAGTCAAGAATTGGCCCCACCACTTAAGAGGTAAAGCAGGGGAAACATGATTTAGCTCATAGAAAATGGTCTGACCAATATTCTTGACCGCGCTCACAAATAACATTTGCGCAACCAGAGACAAAAATGGCCTGCCAGATAGGCAAGCCATTGATTTTAAAATCCAAACTAAATTTGAATATTTACTTTAGCTGTTTAGTAACTGACGGTAGTAATCCCACTGGAAACTGGCTCCGGGATCCGTCTTGCGCCCTGGCGCGATATCGCAATGGCCGACAATTTTTTCGTGGGTGATGGCCGGATAGCGCTCCGAGATGGCTCGAGTGAGCCCTGCCAATGCCCGGTATTGAGCCTCGGTGTAGGGGATTTCGTCAGTCCCTTCCAGCTCGATGCCGATGGAGAAGTCATTGCATGCCTCCCTCCCCTGCCAGCTCGAGACACCAGCGTGCCAGGCGCGCGCGCCGAATGGCACATACTGCACCAGCTCGCCATCACGGCGGATCAGGCAGTGGGCCGAGACCCTCAGCTGATGGATACCGGCAAAATAGGGGTGAGCCTCCGGGTCGAGTCGCCCCATAAAGAGATCGTCGATAAAGGGACCGCCAAACTCCCCCGGCGGCAGGCTGATGCCATGCACCACCAGCAGGGAGATATCATCCGGCGCGGCCCGTTCGTTGTGATGGGGAGAAGGCACCCGGCGCGCCTGCTGGCACCAGCCAGCGGCATCGATAGAGAAACAAGGTTGCGAAGCGAGTTGAGTCATCGGCTACTCGAGTTGGCTGATAAATGGCGAGAAAACGAAGATACCTGATAGGCAATCCGGCACCAACTCACTGAATCCAAGGGAAATGGTATGTTAGGCTGGGTCATCTTCCGCTCGATATGGATGGGGTATGCAGCACACGGCACGCTGGATGTGGTTACTGGCCTGGCTCTCTTTGATGGGTCTGCTGACCCTCTATTTTCACTCCCGCAACCAACCCAGCGTCACCGCCAGCGGCGAGCTGTTGCTGCGGGCCGACCAGAGCGGCCACTATCGTCTGGAGGGTGCCATCAACGGCCAGCCGGTGCAACTGCTGCTCGATACCGGCGCCACCCGTATCACCATCCCGCAGCAGGTTGCCGAGCGGCTCGGCCTGACCGCTCATGGCAGCAGCCAGGTCAATACCGCCGCGGGGCAGATCCGGGTCGGCAACGGCACCATCGAAACGCTGGCGATGGGGCCATTGACCTTGTACGATCTGGCCATCTTTATCAATCCGGCGGCAGACGGTGACGAAGTGCTGGTTGGCATGAACGCCCTCGGTCGGCTGGAGCTGGTTCAAAAGGAGCGGCAACTGCTGCTCAGACCCTTGCAGGAATAAGGCATGTTTCAACAGGATGTCAGCCGCGCCGTGCGCGCCGCACTACTCGAAGATCTGGGCGATGCCCTCACCACGCTGGACCAACCGGACGCCAGCGCCGATATCACCGCCCAGCTGATCCCGGCCGACCGGATGGCCAGCGCCCGGGTCATCACCCGTGAAGCAGGAGTATTCTGCGGCCAGCCCTGGGTGGATGAAGTGTTCGTACAACTCGGCGGCGACGTGAAGGTGGAGTGGAAGGTGCAGGATGGGGAAGTGCTCTCCCCCAATCAGGAGCTGTTCCGCCTCCATGGCCCTGCCCGTCTGCTGTTGACCGGCGAGCGCAATGCGCTGAACTTTGTCCAGACCCTCTCCGGTGTCGCCACCCTCACCGCGCGCTATGTGGCAGAGCTGGAGGGCACTGACTGCCGCCTGCTCGACACCCGCAAAACCATCCCTGGGCTGCGCACCGCCCAGAAGTACGCAGTCACCTGTGGCGGCGGCAAGAATCACCGCATCGGCCTCTACGACGCTTACCTCATCAAGGAGAACCATATCCTCGCCTGCGGCGGCATTGCCGAGGCGATTAATGAGGCTCGTCATCTCAATCCGGGTAAACCGGTGGAGGTGGAAGTGGAATCACTGGCAGAACTCGAACAAGCGCTGGCGGCAAAGGCCGATATCGTGATGCTGGACAACTTCGACGTGACCATGATGCGGGAAGCGGTCGCCATCAATCAGGGCCGCGCCAAGCTGGAGGTCTCCGGCAATGTGACGCTGGACACCCTGGCAGAGTTTGCCGCCACCGGCGTCGATTTTATCTCGGTCGGGGCGCTCACCAAGCATGTACGGGCGCTCGATCTCTCCATGCGCTTTATTCAACCGTGAGACGCCCCCCACAGGCTTGAGCAAACACTCGATATAACCGGACAAACAACTTGCAAAAGGCGCCAGAGGCGCCTTTTCTTTATGCAGGATCCCTCGGCAAAGGAGTGTACAGACGGACCCTAATCCGGCCACAGAAAGAGTCATAGGAAGCCACTTCTTTTATGACACGCATCAAGTTTTTGCTAAATGAAAGAAGTGTAATTAACAAAATGGACAATCTCTGTTGCCACCCCTGACAGCTCGGATAAGATACTGACGTGCAGATGATTTTCCACCGGCACTTCCCAGGAACCAAGGATAAAAGGATATTTTCCATGAACAGCAAAATGAAGAAACAATCAGGCTTTACCCTTATTGAACTGATGATCGTGGTCGCGATCGTGGCCATTCTGGCCGCCGTCGCGCTGCCGGCGTATCAGACCTACACCAAAAAGGCCAAGTTTACCGAAGTTGTCTCTGCTACAGGGCCATTTAAATCAGCAGTTGAAATGTGCGTTCAAGGAGGCAGGGCGCTCACTGATTGTGATACTGCAGGTACTAATGGTATACCGGCAGTTCCTGCAGCAGCAGAAGGCAATCTCGAGTCAATCGCAATAGCTGCTGATACTGCTGTTGTTACTGCCACAGCAACTGTAGCTAGCGGCCTTGTTGACGCAGACAATGCTGGATACACATATACAATCACACCAACTGTCGAAGCATCTGGCAAAATTACCTGGGTAACCGGTGGAACATGCCAAGCTGATGGTATTTGTAACTAATGGCCTACGTGAATCTCAATATAAGTGGGTACAGGAGGTAAGCATTTAGCATGACCTCTAGCCCTAATAGCGGCCTGGCGTTAAGCCTGGCCGCCTCTTCATTGATAAGTGAAGAGGATTCCCAGCGCTATCTGAGCCAGGCCAAGGCCCAGCGCAAACCCTTTGTGACCTTTCTGATAGAAAACGACATCCTCGACAGCAAGGCGCTCGCCGATTTTTGCGAGCTGGAGTATGGGGTACCTCTGCTGGATCTTGCCGCCTTCGATTTGGCCGAGATCCCGCAGAAGTACCTCAATCAGAAGCTGATTGAGAAACACCATGTGCTGCCCATCTATACCCAAGGCCACACTCTCTATATCGCCATGTCGGATCCGACCAATGTCTCGGCCCTGGAGGACTTCGGCTTCAGCTTCGGACTCCATACCGAGGCGCTGCTGGTGGAGGAGAACAAGCTCACCGCCGCCATCGGCAAGCTGCTGGAGAGCGAAAACGATGCCCTCGGCATGGAGGAGATCGATGAGGCCGAGATTTCCGATCTCGAAGTCTCCGACGAGAACAGCCGGCTGGACGAGAGCGTCAATACCGCCGATGACGACGCCCCCATCGTCAAGTACATCAACAAGATCCTGATGGATGCCATCAAGCGCGGTGCCTCCGACCTGCACTTCGAGCCCTATGAGTTCAAATATCGAGTGCGCTTTCGCATCGATGGCATTTTGCACGAAATCGCAACCCCGCCGGTCAATCTGGCCAACCGCTTCTCTGCCCGCCTCAAGGTGATGGCGCGGCTCGATATCGCCGAGCGGCGGCTGCCGCAGGATGGCCGCATCAAATTGAAGCTGTCGCGCAACAAGTCGATGGATATGCGGGTCAACACCCTGCCCACCATGTGGGGGGAGAAGATCGTTATCCGTCTGCTCGACTCCTCGGCGGCCCGCCTCAATATCGAGCAGCTTGGCTTCGACGACCGCCAGAAGGCACAGTACCTGCGAGCCCTCTCGAAACCGCAGGGGATGATACTGGTCACCGGCCCCACCGGCTCGGGCAAGACGGTCTCGCTCTATACCGGCCTCAATATTCTCAACACCACCGAGGTGAATATCTCTACCGCTGAAGATCCGGTGGAGATCAACCTGCCGGGCGTCAACCAGGTGCAGGTCAACCCCAAGGCGGGGCTCACCTTTGCCAGCGCTCTGCGCTCCTTCTTGCGGCAAGATCCGGATGTGGTGATGGTGGGGGAAATACGGGATCTCGAAACCGCCGAGATCGCCATCAAGGCGGCACAAACCGGCCACCTGGTGCTCTCGACCCTGCATACCAACTCGGCCGCCGAAACCCTGACCCGGATGATGAATATGGGGGTGCCCGCCTTCAATATCGCCTCTTCGGTCACCCTGATCATGGCCCAGCGGCTGGCCCGCAAGCTGTGCGACCACTGCAAGGCGCCGGAGGTAGTGCCGGAAGCTGAGCTGCTGGAGCTGGGTTTTACCCCACAGCAGCTGGCAGCCGGCTTGCGACTGTTCAAACCGGTTGGTTGCAAGGAGTGTTCCGGTGGCTACAAGGGGCGAGTCGGCATCTACGAAATCATGCTAATGTCGGAAAATATCGCAAAATTGATCATGCAGGGGGCCAACTCCCTGCAAATTGCGGCGATTGCCCAGAAAGAGGGCATGCGCACCCTGCGCACCTCGGGACTGGAGAAGGCACGGCTTGGTGTTACCAGCCTGGCCGAGGTCAACCGGGTCACCACCAATTAAACCTCGCCAAGATGCGAGCAAGATGATCTACCAGCAAGCGACCAGATGGTGCCAAGCCGTTTGAGGATATTTATCAGGTCAGATGGTTCAGGGGCTCCCTGACCATCCGCCCAATTGCAGGATGCAAAGATGGCAACCCTAACGAAAAAGAAAAACACCCCGAAAAAAGTCTTCGCCTTCCGCTGGCACGGGGTCAATCGCAAGGGGCAGAAGGTCTCCGGCGAGCTGCAGGCTGACAGCATCAATACCGTCAAGGCGGAGCTGCGCAAGCAGGGGGTAAACGTCACCAAGGTGGCCAAAAAATCCCAGGGGCTCTTCTCCAAGGGCGGCGCCAAGATCAAGCCGATGGATATCGCGATTATCTCCCGCCAGATCACCACCATGCTCTCCGCTGGCGTACCGCTGGTGCAAAGCCTGCAGATCATCGCCCGCAGCCACGAGAAAGCCGCCATGCGCGAGCTGATGGGTGAGATCGCCTCCGATGTTGAGACCGGAACCCCCATGTCAGAGGCGTTGCGCCGCCACCCTCGCCATTTTGACGATCTCTACTGCGATCTGGTTGAGGCGGGGGAGCAATCCGGTGCGCTGGAGACCATCTACGACCGTATCGCCACCTATCGGGAAAAGTCGGAAGCGCTCAAGTCGAAGATCAAGAAGGCCATGTTCTATCCCACCATGGTTATTCTGGTGGCCATAGTGGTGACTTCCATCCTGCTGCTATTCGTCATCCCCCAGTTCGAGGATATCTTCAAGAGCTTTGGCGCCGAGCTGCCGGTGTTCACCCAGTTTGTCATCGGCATCTCACGCTTTATGCAGAACTGGTGGTATGTCTTCTTTGGCGGGGCTGCGCTCGCCATCTTCCTCTATGTGCGCGCCTGGCGCGCCTCCCAGAAGGTAAGGGACAATACCGACAAGTTTGTGCTCACCATCCCGGTGGTCGGTATGATCCTGCACAAGGCGGCCATGGCCCGCTTTGCCCGCACACTCTCAACCACTTTCTCGGCCGGTATCCCGCTGGTGGATGCTCTCATCTCGGCGGCCGGAGCCTCCGGCAACTATGTCTATCGCACCGCCGTTATGGCCATTCGCAACGAGGTGGTGGCCGGTATGCAGATCAACGTGGCAATGCGCACCGTCGATCTCTTCCCAGACATGGTGATCCAGATGGTGATGATCGGCGAGGAGTCCGGCGCTATCGATGATATGCTCTCCAAGGTTGCCACCATCTTCGAGCAAGAGGTGGACGACCTGGTCGATGGCCTTACCAGCCTGCTGGAACCCCTCATCATGGTGGTGCTCGGGGTGCTGGTCGGCGGCATGGTTATCGCCATGTACCTGCCCATTTTCAAACTTGGCGACGTGGTGGGTTGATTCATCAGGGCATGGAGCCAAAGCCATGCCCTTCACTCATTCAATAACTGACGGTTGGTTATGACACTTCTTCTCGAGCTGGCTCACGGCTTGCCATGGCTCTTTTTTTCGCTGGTTTTTATCTTTTCCCTGATGATCGGCAGTTTCCTCAACGTAGTGATCCACCGCCTGCCCATCATGCTGGAGCGAGAGTGGCAGGCCGAGTATCGCAGCTACTTCTCCCCCGACGAAGAGGCCATCGCACCAGAGCGCTACAACCTGATGGTACCGCGCTCCGCATGCCCTCACTGTGGTCACCCCATTACCGCCATCGAGAACATTCCGCTGCTGAGCTGGCTCTGGCTCAAGGGGCGTTGCCGCGACTGTCAGGCGCCCATCTCGGCCCGCTATCCGCTGGTAGAGCTGATAACAGCCCTGCTCTCGGTGGCCGTTGCCATGGTCATAACGCCGGGCTGGGGCACACTGGCCGCCCTGCTGCTGACCTGGGTGCTGGTCGCCCTCACCTTTATCGATCTCGACAAGATGTTGCTGCCAGATCAGCTCACCCTGCCCCTGCTGTGGGGTGGTCTGCTGTTCAATCTGGCAGGTGGCTTTGTACCGCTGGCGGATGCCGTGATTGGCGCCATGGTCGGCTATCTGGTGCTCTGGAGCCTCTACTGGGCCTTCAAGCTGCTCACCGGCAAGGAGGGGATGGGCTATGGCGACTTCAAGCTGCTGGCGGCGCTGGGTGCCTGGCTCGGCTGGCAGGCGCTGCCGATCATATTGCTGCTCTCATCCCTGGTCGGCGCCGTGATCGGCATCAGCCTGATCGCCTTGCACAAACACCATCAGGGTAAGCCCATCCCCTTCGGCCCCTACCTCGCCATCGCGGGCTGGATTGCCCTGCTGTGGGGCGATACCATCACCAACTGGTATCTCTCTAACCTGCTTTGAGCAAGAGGCCCCCCATGTATGTAGTTGCTATTACCGGTGGTATCGGCAGTGGCAAGACCACCATCGCCAATCAGTTTGCCGAACTGGGTATCGAGGTGGTGGATGCCGATGTGATCGCCCGCGAGGTCGTAGAGCCGGGCACCCCGGCCCTTGCCACCATCGCCGACCATTTTGGCCCGGATGTGATTGAGCCGAGCGGTCAACTCGACCGTCGCACCCTGCGCGAGCGGGTCTTCAGCGACCCGCAGGCCAAGGAGTGGCTCAATGCACTGCTCCATCCGCTGATTCGCAGTGAAATGCTGCGCCAGTGTGCCGCAGCCAGTTCTCCTTACTGCCTGCTGGTGGTGCCGCTGCTGGTGGAGAACAAACTCACCGGCCTCGCCGACCGGGTGCTGGTGATCGATGTGGACGAAGCGACCCAGATTGAGCGCACCTGCCATCGTGATGGCGTCAGCACCAAGCAGGCCAGAGCCATCATCGCAGCACAGGCCAGCCGGACAGAACGGCTAGCTGCGGCGGATGATGTCATCGAGAACGCCAATGGCAGCGAAATGGCGATAAAAACGCGGATTTTGGCACTGCACGAGACATATCTGGCATTTGCCTCTCAACAACCCCGTCAACAGTGAGTACACTAGGCCGGTTTATGGCTGGCCAGGATTAGGCATGATTTACGATTTTCCCCTCAATGAAAAAAGCCGGACCTACCTGCGTCTGGAGTCCCTGTTTTCCCAAATTCGCGACAATCTGGAGAGCGAGCAATCCTGGGCCCATATCGCCTTCTTCAAAGGGCTGTTCGATCTGCAGGAGCTGCTGGAGCGTGGTGACTTGCGCGCTGACCTTATCAAGGATCTGGAGCGTCTCGGCCAACGTCTGAGCCACTGGGCCAGCCTGCCCGACGTCGATCTGGAGCAGATCAAACAGATGCAGCAAGAGAGCAGCCAGCTCTCCCGCAACCTGCTCAACTCGCCACGCCCGGGAGCCCGCCTGAAAGAGGATCGTCTGCTCGGTTCCATTCGCCAGCGCTTCTCCATCCCGGGTGGCCTGTGTGCCTTCGACGTGCCCCAGCTGCACCACTGGCTCGGAACCCCGGCCATCACCCGTCACCAGCAGATGCAGGGCTGGCTTAGCGACATCACCCTGCTGATGAACGCCATCACCCTGTTGCTGCGTCTGTGGCGTGAATCGGGCAGCTTCAGCGAGCAGGTGGCGACCAACGGCTTCTTCCAGGACACCGCCGAAAGCGCCGAGCTGATCCGCATCAAGCTGCCGGGCAATCTGTTCTGCTACCCGACCCTGAGCGGCCACAAGAATCGTTTTGCCCTGCGCTTCCTGCCTACGGGCGAGCAGCAGATTGGCGATGTGCCATTCCAGCTCGCCTGCTGCTAAGGAGTTCTTATGGTCACCAAGGTAAAGTGTCCGACCTGCCAGAGCGAAGTGGAGTGGGGCCCGCAGAGTCCGTTCCGACCTTTCTGCAGCAAACGCTGCCAGCTGATCGATCTCGGCGAGTGGGCCGATGAAGAGAAGCGGATCCCCGGGGAGATCAACCCGGATCTGCTGCCGGAGCCGGAAGAGGGCGATCAGTGGCTATAAGCCCCTGGTCACTCTCCGCTATAAAATAAAAAAGGGCCGATGGGCCCTTTTTTGATGCTTGTTGTTGCAACCGGTTCAAGCCAGCAGGCCTTGAAGCCGCGCGACAATCGGACCGTTGGCATCGGGAAAGTGGTAGTTGTGCAGCTCGGACACCGGCACCCATAGACACTCCTGCCCCTCTTTGCCGAACGGCTCGCCGCTGAAACGGGTCACCTTCCAGATATCCAGCAACACCTGCTTCTCGGGGTAGTCGTGCTGCAGCTCCATGAAAGGGGCACAATCCTGCACCCGGATGCCGATCTCTTCCCACAGCTCCCGATCCAGTGCGGTGAGAAGATCCTCGCCCGACTCGACCTTGCCACCTGGAAACTCCCAGCGATCCCCCTGATGGCGATCGGAGGAGCGTCTGGCGATAAAGATATCGCCCTGTTCATTCTCGATGACGCCAACCGCTACCCAGATCCGCTTTTTCTGTTCCATCTTGTTACCTTTGTACGCTATGGCTGACCAGGCCGTTCAATGTGCCCAACCTCCGGCTGGATGAACGGCCGATGATGCCTGATATCCGATAACCCTTGGTCAGATGGCGCCACCACAGTGACGTCGCCACCCTCTGACAAAAACAAGGCGGGCACCGGGCCCGCCTTGTCATAGCACTGCATCGATCAGGTCAACTGACCGTGGCAATGCTTGTATTTCTTGCCTGAACCGCACGGGCAGGGATCGTTGCGACCAACCTTCTGCTCATCGCGCACGAAGGTGGTGTGGCCCTCTTCACCTGCGGCCTGTTCATCGGCCAGCTGGCTCTCAGCCGCGGCATGGGTGTAGGTACGGGGAGCGGCTTCCGCCTGCTGGCGCTGCTGCTCTTCCATCGCTTCCACATCGCGCTCCTGCACCTGAACACGGCTCAGGATGCTGACCACGTCGCGCTTGAGGGTTTCCAGCATCTGGGTGAACAGATCGAAGGATTCGCGCTTGTACTCCTGCTTGGGGTTCTTCTGGGCGTAGCCGCGCAGATGGATGCCCTGACGCAGGTGATCCATGGCCGCCAGATGCTCTTTCCACAGACCATCCAGAGTTTGCAGCATCACTGCCTTCTCGAAGTTGCGTAGCACCTCTTTGCCAACCAGCTCCTCCTTGTGGGCATAGAGCTTGGTGGCTTCGTCCAGAATGCGCTCGCGCAGCTTCTCTTCATACAGCTTGTCATCTTCCGCCAGCCACTGCTGCAGCGGCAGATCCAGCGCGAAGTCTGCCTTCAGGCGCGCTTCCAGACCCGGCACATCCCACATCTCTTCCAGAGACTGGGGCGGGATGTACTCGTCAATCACGCTGCCGTAGACATCATCACGGATAACGTGGATGGTCTCGGAGATATCGTTGGTATCCAGCAACTCGTTACGCTGCTCGTACACTACCTTGCGCTGGTCGTTGGCCACGTCGTCAAACTCCAGCAAGCTCTTGCGGATGTCGAAGTTGCGACCTTCCACCTTGCGCTGGGCATTTTCGATCGCCTTGGTGACCCAGGGGTGTTCGATGGCTTCGCCCTCTTCCATGCCCAGCTTCTTCATCATGCCGGTGACGCGATCGGAGGCGAAGATCCGCATCAGGGTATCTTCCATGGAGAGGTAGAAGCGGGAGGAGCCCGGGTCACCCTGACGACCGGAACGGCCGCGCAGCTGGTTGTCGATACGACGGGATTCGTGACGCTCGGTACCGATGATATGCAGACCGCCGGCAGCCAGCACCGCATCGTGACGCACCTGCCATGCCGCTTTCAGCTCGGCAATCTGTGCCTCGGTCGGATTCTCCAGCTTGGCGATCTCCGCCTGCCAGTTGCCCCCGAGCACTATGTCGGTACCACGACCCGCCATGTTGGTGGCGATGGTGACCGCGCCAGTCTGGCCAGCCTGGGCAACGATCTCCGCTTCCATGGCGTGGAACTTGGCGTTCAGCACCTGATGCGGGATCTTCTCCTTGGTCAGGATGCCGGAGAGCAGCTCTGAGTTTTCGATGGAGACGGTACCCACCAGCACCGGCTGGCCGCGCTCCACACACTCGCGAATATCCTTGACGATGGCAGCATACTTCTCATTGGCGGTCAGGTAGACCAGATCGCCCATGTCCTTGCGCACCATCGGCTTGTTGGTCGGGATAACCACGGTATCCAGGCCATAAATCTGCTGGAATTCAAAGGCTTCGGTATCTGCAGTACCTGTCATTCCCGCCAGCTTGTTGTAGAGACGGAAGTAATTCTGGAAGGTGATGGATGCCAGCGTCTGGTTCTCGTTCTGGATCTTCACCCCTTCCTTCGCTTCAACGGCCTGATGCAGACCATCAGACCAGCGACGACCCGGCATGGTACGACCGGTGTGCTCATCGACGATGACGATCTCGTCTTTCTGGACGATGTAGTCCACGTTGCGCTCGAACAGGGTATGAGCACGCAGACCGGCGTTCACGTGGTGCAACAGACTGATGTTGGAGGCGGAGAACAGGGAATCGTTCTCATCCAGCAGCCCCTCTTTCTTGAGCAGCTCTTCCACGAAGATCTGGCCGTTTTCGGTCAGCAGCGCCTGACGGTTCTTCTCGTCTACCGTGTAGTGACCGTCACCGGTGTACTCTTCGGTATCTTCCTTGTCCTGCTTGACCAGCAAGGGGATCAGCTTGTTGACACGAATATAGAGCTCGGAGCTGTCTTCGGCCGGGCCTGAGATAATCAGCGGGGTACGAGCTTCATCGATAAGCACCGAGTCAACCTCATCCACCAGCGCGTAGTTGAGCGGACGCTGTACCCGTTGCTCCGGCGAGAACGCCATGTTGTCGCGCAGGTAGTCGAAACCGAATTCGTTATTGGTACCGTAGGTGATGTCGGCGGCGTAGGCGTCACGCTTCTGGGACGCATCCATGCCGGGCACATTGCACGCAACGGTCATGCCGAGGAAGGCGAACAGCGGGCGGTTCGCCTCCGCATCACGTTTGGCCAGGTAGTCGTTTACCGTCACCACGTGGACGCCACGACCGCTCAGGGCATTCAGGTAAGCTGGCAGGGTTGCGGTCAGGGTCTTACCTTCACCGGTTTTCATTTCCGCGATGCGGTTGGAGTTCAGCACCATGCCGCCGATCAGCTGCACATCGAAGTGACGCATGCCAAACACCCGCTTGGAGGCTTCACGCACGGTCGCGAACGCTTCCGGCAGCAACTGCTCCAGAGTCTCACCCTGCTCGATACGCTGACGATATTCAGCCGTTTTGGCCTGCAACTCGGCATCGGAGAGAGCCTCGAACTGCGGCTCCATGGCATTGATCTGTTTTACAATTTTGCGCAAAGCCTTGAGCGTTCTGTCGTTCCGGCTGCCGATAATCTTGGTAAGCAGTGTGCTAATCATGGGTACCAACTATTTCTGGTTATATAAAGCGTTCCGTCACTGGAACCTGAAGAAAAAAACCTAACCCCGGCTGGCACTGAGAAAGCGTGCGGGGTTGACCTGACGACCATCTTTCAACACTTCGTAATGCAAATGGACCCCGGTCGCGCGACCGGTGCGCCCCATCAAGGCAATTTTCTGCCCCTGATCAACCAGGGTGCCCACCTCGACCAGCAACCTGGAGTTGTGGGCATAGCGGGTGACCAGACCATTGCCGTGATTAATCTCCACCATATTGCCAAATTCCGGATGACGGCCGGCCCAGCTGACAATGCCGGGCCCGGTGGCCAGAATCGGGGTTCCGGGTTTGCCACGGAAATCGACCCCTTTATGCATCTTGGCACGCCCATTGAACGGATCGACCCGTCCGCCAAAGCCGGATGAGACCCAAACTCGCTCTTGTTTGACTGGCGTGCCGGAAATAAAACCGGCATCGGTGATATGGTGATTCATGATGAAAGATTCAAGTACCGACAGCTGCTCTTCGCGGCTGCTGAGCTGCTGGCTGAGGTGTTTCATCGAAGCCTGCAGCTCGTTGAGGCTCACTTCCAGATCTTCATCGTAAGAGGGACCGCCCATGGGGGGCAGCTCTTTGAAATTGAACTCGTCGGGATCGAGGTCGGCCTGTTCGGTCAGTCGCTCGCCAAGGGCATTGATACGACCCAGCTGCCCCTGCATGGTGCCCACCTGAGCAGCCAACATGGCCAGCTGTTCGCGCGCTTCATCACCGCTCTGCTCGGCAGAGCGCTGTTCGGCCATGGCCAGCGCTACTTCCAGCGCCTCCATTTTCTGGTGCCAACTCTGCCAGAGCCAGCCACCACCAAGGGCCAACAGGGAGAAAACAATACCGCCGACCCATGCCAGACGTTGTTTGGGCAGGTGCAACTTGCGTCGCTGCTTGCCGTGGAGGATCAGGGTAATGCTCATAGAAATCAGTCTGCTCGGTCAGGTGCGGCCAGGAGCCTGCACGGGAAATAAAACCGGGAGATAATCGGTATTAAAGGATGGAGTAAACAAATGACGGAACGTCGGTGCGGAGAGAGGACCGACGTTCCGTTGCACAGCTATCAGGCCAGAACCAGACCGTTATCGTAGTAAGCGATAGGCGCTTTGTCGCCCTCACCCTCGAAGGTCACCAGTTCCCAAGCCTCCTGCTCGGCCAGCAAGGCACGCAGCAGCTTGTTGTTCAGGGCATGTCCGGTCTTGTAGGCACGGAACTCACCGATGATGCTGCGGTTACACATATAGAGGTCACCGATCGCGTCCAGCATCTTGTGCTTGACGAACTCGTCCTCATAACGCAAACCGTCTTCGTTCAGCACTCGATAATCGTCCAGTACCACGGCGTTTTCCAGGCTTCCGCCCAGCGCCAGGTTCTGGGAACGCAGGTACTCGATATCGCGCATGAACCCAAAGGTACGGGCACGGCTGATCTCTTTCACGAAGGAGGCACCGGAGAAGTCCAGTACGCAACGCTGATTGCGCCCTTCAAAGACCGGATGCTGGAAATCGATCTCGAGATCCATCTTGAAGCCGTTGCGATAAGGGTGGAATTCCGCCCACTTGTCGCCGTCTTCAACCCGGATGCTCTTCTTGATCCGCACAAACTGCTTGGCAGCATTCTGCTCACGGACCCCGACTTCCTGCAGCAGGTAGATAAAGGGATGCGCACTGCCGTCCATCACCGGGATCTCGGGCGCGTCAACCTCGACATAGAGGTTGTCGATCCCCATCCCGGCCAGCGCGGCGGAGAGGTGCTCAATGGTAGAGACACGGACACCGGCTTCGTTGACCAGAGCGGTACAGAGCACGGTATCGCGCACCTGATCGGCATTGGCTGGCAGCTCCACCACAGGATTCAGGTCGGTACGCAAGTAAACGATTCCTGTGTTCACAGGCGCCGGACGGAACGTCATGGTGACTTTCCGGCCCGAATGCAGGCCGACACCAGTCGCCTGTACACTCGTTTTCAAGGTTCTTTGTCTAATCATGGGTGTACCCTAAACAGCTTAAAATCCGGACCAGATGGTCGTTGGCAGGCCATCTTAGCACATTCCTTAAGCAACAGACAAACACGCCTCATAAGAGACTTAGTCTGCCTGCTTGCGCAGGAACGCCGGAATATCCAGGTAATCCGGTTCACGACGAGCTTGCGGTTCGGCGTTGACCACCTTGGCCGGGGCTTCGTCCATCACGCGGCCTTGCATCATGTCGCTAACCAGCGGCTGACGCACCGGACGCTCTTGCACCTGGCTGCTCTTAACCAGAGTGATGTCCGGCTTGCGCTCGGCACCGATACCGGTAGCAACCACGGTCACACGCAGCTCGTCGTGCATTTCCGGATCGATTACGGTACCCACAACTACAGTGGCGTTCTCGGAAGCGAAGGCCTTGACCGCGTTACCCACGGTTTCGAACTCTTCGATGGTCATGTCCATACCGGCGGTGATGTTGACCAGGATGCCACGGGCACCGGCCAGATCCACGTCTTCCAGCAGCGGGCTGGAGATGGCTTTCTCGGCCGCTTCTTCGGCACGGTCATCACCGGAGGCGGAACCGGTACCCATCATGGCGGTACCCATTTCGCGCATTACGGTACGCACGTCCGCGAAGTCGACGTTAATCAAGCCCGGACGGGTGATCAGCTCGGCAATGCCCTGTACCGCACCAAGCAGTACATCGTTGGCAGCCTTGAAGGCGTCCAGCAGGGAGATACCGCGACCCAGCACCTTCAGCAACTTGTCGTTGGGGATGGTGATCAGGGAGTCAACATTTTTGGAGAGCTCTTCGATACCGTGCGCAGCGAAGCCCATCCGCTTCTTCCCTTCAAAGGAGAACGGCTTGGTCACCACAGCAACGGTCAGGATGCCCATCTCGCGGGCCACTTCGGCCACGATCGGCGCAGCACCGGTACCGGTACCACCACCCATACCGGCGGCGATGAACACCATGTCGGAACCGGTCAGCAGCTCACGCAGTGCTTCGCGATCTTCCATGGCCGCATCACGACCCACTTCCGGATTGGCGCCGGCACCCAGACCCTTGGTGATGCCACCGCCGATCTGCAGGGTAGTGTTGGCGCTGGAGTTACGCAGTGCCTGGGCATCGGTGTTGACGGTAATGAACTCAACACCCTCAATATTTTGACGAACCATGTGCTCGACAGCGTTACCGCCGCCGCCACCTACACCGATCACTTTAATGACGGCTTCGTCAGTGTGGCTATCCATAAATTCAAACATGTTGTCTCTCCGCTTTATTTGCCTGACTCAGCAAAATTCTTAGAACTCGCCACGCAGCCAGTTGCTAACCCGTTTGACCAGGCCACCGACACTTGCCTTGGCGGCATATTCTTTGTTGCTACCTGTGGCTTGATGGGTGCGGCCATATTGCAGCAACCCGACCGCAGTCGAGTACACCGGTGCCTGCACGTAATCACTCAAACCACGTATGTTCATGGGCTCTCCCACCCGGACCTGGCTCTGGAAGATCTGCTCTGCACACTCCACAATGCCTTCAATCTGGGCAGCGCCGCCGGTCAAGACCACACCGGCTGCCAGCTGATGCTTGACCCCCTGCGCTTTCAACTCGCTTTGTACCCGCACCAGCTCATCATTCACCATGGAGAGCAACTCGGTGTAACGGGGCTCAATCACTTCAGCCAGTGTCTGCCGTTGCAGGCTGCGCGCCGGGCGACCGCCGACACTGGGTACTTCAATATTGTCTTCCTTGCTGACCAGACGACCGAGGGCGCAACCGTAGCGCACCTTGATCGCTTCCGCGTCGAGCGGCGGCGTGCCGAAGGCATAGGCGATGTCGCTGGTCACAGTGCTGCCAGCGTACGGGATCACCTTGGTGTGGCGCAGGGCACCGCCGGTAAACAGCGACATGTCCATGGTGCCGCCACCGATGTCCACCACGCAGACACCCAGCTCTTTCTCGTCTTCGGTCAACACGGCATAGCTGGAGGCCAGCGCGGAGAAGATCAGTTGATCCACGCGCAAACCGACCTTCTCCACACACTTCTCAATGTTGCGAGCCATGTCGTTGTGGCAGGTGATCAGGTGAACCTTGGCCGCCATCCGCACACCGGAGAGGCCGACCGGATTCTTGATCCCTTCCTGATAATCGATCGCAAACTCCTGAGGCAGGACATGCAGCACGCGCAGCTCGTCGGAGAGGCGAACTGACTTGGCGGTGTGGATCACGTTGTCCACATCCTCCTGCGTCACCTCTTCATCAGAGATGGGCACCATACCGGTCTCGTTGCGGCAGTCGATATGCTTGCCGGACAACCCCAGATAGACCGAGCTGATCTGGCAATCTGCCATCATCTCGGCCTCTTCCACCGCGCGGCGCAGTGACTTGACCACGGAGTCGAGGTCATTGACCCCGCCCTTCTCCATTCCGCGAGAAGCGTGACTGCCCATACCGATGACGTTCAGTTCACCGTCCGGCAATACTTCCCCGACCAGAACCGCCACCTTGGTTGTGCCGATATCCAGTCCGACAATCAAATTCCTATCTGCGGTGTTGGTCATGCACTTTCTCTTCGCTCTTCTTCCAGCCAACTGCCATTCCGGTGTCGTATCGAAGATCCACGTAGGCGACTTGCGCACGGGGTTCGATAACCGGGAAGGCATCGATAAACCGCTGCAACCGGAGCGCAATGTCGTTGCGACCCAGAAACAGCTTGATATTGCCATCCAGGGTCAGTTCCCAGGCATGGCGGGGGGTCAGATTCACCCCCAGCAACTTGTATCCCTTGGCAGCCAGTTGCGACTCGTACTGCCGACTCTCTTTCAACACCCGGGCGGCCTGGTCATCCGGCCCTGACAGCTGCAACAGCGGCGTCTTGACCCGATCCGGGGCACTGAATACCTTGCCCTTGGTGTTGACGAAGCGGTTGCCATTCCAGCGCGCCGCCACATCTTGTTCCGTGAGGTAGATCTTGATCTTGTTCGGCCACTTCTTTCGTACCGAGACCGAGGCCACCCATGGCAGGGCGTTGAGCCTTGCCTGCAATTCATTGACATCCAACTCGAAGAAGTTGCGTAATTCGGCACCATCCAGTACCGCTAACCGCAGCTCCTCCGTCTCCAGATACTGATGTTGCCCCTGCAGCAACAATTCGCTCATGGGCAACCGATTGGCATCCGTCAGCCAATCTTTAACATCCAGCGCCGTCCGGTAGCAGCCCCATATCACCAGCAGGAAAAACATCACCCCTGCGATGAAGCCACCCTTGGTGCGCCCCTGTGCCCTTGCCTCCACCCGTTCGATCCCCGTGTAACGCGCTAAACCGGCCTTTGACAGACCGGTTCGCCATTATATAGGCCCCGGCTTGGCGGTCAAAATACTCATTGGGCCCTCAGGCACCAGATTTCATGCTATCTATGCTCAATTTCATCTCGCCAAGACGACGGGCCAGCGCCCCGACGTTCCCCGCCCCCTGGGTCAGCACCAGATCCCCTTCACCAATCAGGTCAGCCAGTACCGCCGGTACGTCATCCGGGGTGGCAACGAAGATGGGTTCCAGGTTGCCGCGCGAGCGGATGGAGCGGCACAGCGCACGACCGTCAGCCCCCGGGATCGGATCCTCGCCGGCAGCATAAACCTCCAGCATCACCAGCACGTCTACCTTGGAGAGCACGTCGGCAAAGTCTTCGTAGAGGTCGCGGGTTCGGGTGTAGCGATGTGGCTGGAACACCATCACCAGCCGCTTCTCGGGCCAGCCGGCACGAGCGGCATTGATAGTTACCTTCACTTCACTCGGATGGTGGCCGTAATCGTCCACCAGCATCGCCTTGCCACGACCAGTTTCGAACTCGCCATACTGCTGGAAGCGACGGCCAACACCTTCAAACTTGGCCAGCGCAGAGATGATGGCCTCGTCGCTGACACCGTCTTCCGTCGCGACAGCAATCGCCGCGGCGGCGTTCAAGGCGTTGTGAATGCCCGGCAAATTGAGGGTGACTTGCAGTTCACCCGCCTCTTTGCGGCGCACCCGGAAGCGGCTGTGGTTGTTGGTCTGGACAAAATCCAGTACCTGCACGTCAGCGTCTTCAGAGAGACCGTAGGTCAGGGTCGGGCGAGCAATCTCCGGCAACATGCCACGGATCACCGGATCATCGATGCAAACCACCGCCAGTCCGTAGAAGGGCAGATTGTGCAGAAACTCGATGAAGGTGGCCTTCAGCTTGGAGAAGTCACCGCCGTAGGTATCCATGTGATCCGCTTCGATGTTGGTCACGATAGAGACCATCGGCTGCAGATGCAGGAAAGAGGCGTCGCTCTCATCCGCCTCGGCAATCAGGTAGCGGCTGCTGCCCAGGCGGGCATTGGTGCCGGCACTGTTGAGCAGGCCACCGATGACGAAGGTCGGATCGCGGTCGGCTTCGGCATAGATGCTCGCCACCAGACTGGTGGTGGTGGTCTTGCCGTGGGTACCGGCGATGGCGATACCGTGGCGGAAACGCATCAGCTCGGCCAGCATCTCGGCACGGCGCACCACCGGGATCCGCAGTTCGCGAGCAGCCAGCAGCTCCGGGTTGTCCTGCTTGATGGCGGTAGAGACCACCACCACGCTGGCCCCCTCGACGTGTTCGGCACTGTGACCGACGAAGATGTGAGCGCCCAGTCCGGCCAACCGCTCGGTCACGGCGTTGCGAGCCAAATCCGAACCCGTTACCTGATACCCTTCGTTGGCAAGCACTTCGGCGATCCCGCCCATACCGGCACCACCGATGCCGATAAAGTGGATGCGACGCACGCGGCGCATTTCGGGGATCACAGTACGCAGTTTTGCCAGTTCAACCTTGGTCATAATCGTCTCTTTAGTCTGCCGCAGGCCATGTACCGTCAAAGCTCGGCTGCACGGCGGCATCAATACATACAGGTACAAGGCTGCACGGAGTCACCACTGCAACCTTGCTCATTAATCTTTACCACGCTGCCCACTGGCGAGCCGCTTGCACTCATCAGCAACCCGCTCGGCCGCATCGGTAATGGCAACGCGACGGGCGGCCTGAGCCATGCTAAACAGGGTCTCCCTGCGGCCAGCCAGCCAGGAGAGGCGCGCCGCCAGCGAGGTGGTGGTCAGCTCGGACTGGGGCAGGAATTCGGCCGCACCACCGTCGACCAGAGTCAGAGCGTTACGGGTCTGGTGATCATCCACTGCATGGGGCAGCGGGACGAAAATGGCTGCCACCCCGGCGGCGGCCACCTCGGATACCGTCAGGGCTCCCGCCCGGCAGACAACCAGATCGGCCCAGGCATAGGCGCCGGCCATATCCTTGATAAATTCACTCACCTCGGCATTGATGCCGTGCTGGGTATAGGCAGCAGACACTGTCTCGGCATTGCCCTTGCCACACTGGTGACGCACCTCGATAGGCACACCAGCCGCCGCCACCGCAGCGGGTACCTGCTGGTTGAGCACCCGGGCACCCAGGCTGCCACCGACGATCAGCAGATGCAGCGGCTCGGCTTCGCTGCGAAGCTGCGGATCCGGCAGGGCGACCACTTCGGGACGCACCGGATTGCCTACCACGGCGGTACGGCGGCTCGGCGCGAAGGCGCCCGGAAATGCCATCAGCACCCGCTTGGCAATACGCGCCAGCAGCTTGTTGGTCATGCCTGCAGCAGCATTCTGCTCATGGAGCAGCAACGGGATGCCGGAGAACCAGGCAGCCACTCCCCCCGGACCGGAGGCAAAGCCCCCCATACCGAGCACCACATCCGGGCGAACAGTCTTGAGCACCTGACGCGCCTGCAAGATTGATTTGACGATGCGATAGGGCGCCATCAGCAGTCGCTTGATGCCGTTGCCACGCACCCCCTGAATATCGATGAAGGAGATGGGATAACCATGGGCGGGCACCAGCTCCGCCTCCATCCGGTCCGCCGTCCCCAGCCAGTGGACAGTCCAGCCCTGCTCCCTCAGTCGATCGGCCACGGCCAGACCGGGAAAGACATGCCCCCCGGTACCACCTGCCATCACCAACAGCGTCTTGCTCACTAAACCTCCCGCACCCGCGCCTGGGCAGTCGCCTGACGCAACTCAAAATCGATTCGAATCAACATGCTCACCGCCACTGTCATGATGATGAGACTCGAGCCGCCGTAACTGACCAGCGGCAGGGTCAACCCCTTGGTCGGCATCATGCCGCTGGCTGCGCCAACGTTGACGAAAGTCTGGAAACTGAACCAGATGCCGATACCGATAGCCAGATAGCCATCATAGAGGCGGTCGGCTTGCAGGGCGCGATGCCCCAGCTTCAACGCCTTGATCGCCAACGCAAAGATGAGACACAGGGCGCCCAGTACCCCGACGTAACCCAGCTCTTCGCCGAGGATCGCAAACACGAAGTCGGTATGCGCTTCCGGCAGGTACTCCATCTTCTGGATGGAGTTGCCGAGCCCTTCGCCAAACCAGCTGCCACGGCCAAACGCCATCAGCGACTGGGTCAACTGGTAGCCACTGCCAAACGGATCGGCCCAGGGATCCATAAAAGAGGTCACCCGACGCATCCGGTATGGCTCGACGATGATCAGCATGATCACCCCACCAAGACCGCCACCGATAAGGATCATGAACTGCCACAGTTTGGCGCCAGCCAGAAACAGCATGCCGAACGAGGTGACGAACATCACCACGGTCGACCCCAGATCCGGTTGCAGCAGCAACAGGATCGCCAACACCCCGAATACTGCCAAGGGCTTCAGGAAGCCAAGCCAGGCTTCACGCACCTCGTTCTGACGCCGCACCAGATAACCGGCCAGATAGACGAATAGGGCCAGCTTGCCAAACTCGGCCGGCTGCAGGTTGAAGGGGCCCAGTGGCAGCCAGCGCACCGCACCGTTGACATTGCGCCCGACCACCAGCACCAGTACCAGCAGCAGAATGGCCAGCAACAGCATGGGTCCGTTGTACTCCTGCCAGCGCGCCATCGGCACCTGCAACACAAACCAGGAGATACCGATCGCCATCACCAGAAACATGGCGTGACGCTTCACAAACATGAAGGGATCATCCCCCAGGGAGATCCCCTCCGGGATCGAGGCTGATGCCACGATCACCACCCCGACCGCCATCAGGGAGATCGCCAGCAACACCAACTGCCGGTCATAGAGGCCGGCAGGGCGCGCCGGCAATAGCCAGCGCTGGAACAGACCTGCGGCTGCGCGAAGGGCATTCATAGCGCCATCACCATCTCGGTAAAGCGATCGCCACGCACCTCGAACGACTTGAACTGATCGAGGCTGGCACAGGCTGGCGCCAGCAGCACCCAGTCACCGGGCTTGGCATCGGCAGCCGCCTTGGCAACCGCAGTGGCCAGGTCGGCCACCCGTTCGGTCTGCTCGCCCAGCGCCAGCAGCACCTCGGCATCCTGACCGAAGCAGTACATGTGATCGATCTGGTTGCCCAGCAGCGCCTGGATCGGGCCAAAATCCTGCCCCTTGCCCTGACCACCGGCCAGCAGCAACAGGCGCCCCTTGACCGACTCGCGCACACCGGCAACGGCAGCTAGCGTAGCTCCCACGTTGGTGGCTTTGGAGTCGTTGATCCAGCGCACCCCGTTCACTTCGCGCACGAAACGGGCACGGTGGGGCAAGCCTTCAAAGCGGCGCAGCACGGTGAGCTGGGCAGCGCGGGGAATGCCGACCGCATCGCACAGCGCCATGGCGGCCAGCGCGTTGGCCTGATTGTGGGCACCGACGATCTTCATCTCGTCCACCGCCAGCAGCGGCTCGCCGTGCAGGGTCAACCAGTAGCGGCCATCCAGCAGGCAGCGGCCATAGCCATTGCAGTCAAGACCGAAGCTCTGCCACACCTGACCCACATCGGGCAAAGTCTGGGGATCGTCGCGATTGACCAGAATGTGTTTGGAGTGCTGATGGATCTCCATCTTGGCGGCGCGGTAGTCGGCCATACCCTGATAGCGATCCATGTGATCTTCAGAGAGGTTCAGCACCACAGAGGCTGCAGCACGCAAACTGTGAGTGGTCTCCAGCTGGAAGCTGGAGAGCTCCAATACGCAGAGATCCATCGGCTGCTTGAACAGCTCCAGCGCAGGCGTACCGATATTGCCGCCCACGCCCACCTTGAGCCCGGCTTCGGCAATCATCTCACCCACCAGCGTAGTGACAGTGCTCTTGCCATTGGAACCTGTGATGGCAATGACCGGTGTCTCGGTCTCGCGAACGAACAACTCGATATCGCCGACGATCTGCACACCACATTCGGCAGCCGCTTTCAATTCAGGGGTAGCCAGGGCAATACCCGGACTCGCTACGATCATATGCGCCTGCTTGAGCAGCTCTTCATCCAGCCCGTGGATAAACTCCACTTCTGGCGGCAGCTGATCCTTGCCAGGCGGGTTGGCACGGGTATCCATCACCAGCGGCGTAACGCCACGGCCGAGGAAGTAGTCAACGCAGGAGAGTCCGGTTTTACCCAATCCGATGATGATGACCATGGCCTTACCTCACCTTCAGGGTGGCAAGACCCAGCAGCACCAGCACGAGGGTGATGATCCAGAATCGCACGATAACGCGCGGCTCCGGCCAGCCCTTCTTCTCGTAGTGGTGATGGATCGGTGCCATGCGGAAGATCCGCACGCCGCGCAGCTTGTATGACCCCACCTGCAGGATCACCGAGACGGTCTCCATCACGAAGACACCGCCCATGATCACCAGCAGAAATTCCTGACGCACCAGTACGGCGATGGTACCGAGCGCGCCGCCCAGCGCCAGAGAGCCGACGTCGCCCATGAAGACCTGTGCCGGATAGGTATTGAACCAGAGGAAGCCCAGACCCGCACCGACGATGGCGGTACAGACGATCACCAGCTCGGAGGTATAGGGAACATAGGGAATATGCAGGTAACTGGCGAAGTTGACGTTGCCGGTTGCCCAGGCGATAAACGCAAAGCCGCCCGCCACCATCACGGTCGGCATGATGGCCAAGCCATCCAGACCATCGGTCAGGTTGACCGCGTTGGAGGTACCGACGATGACAAAGTAGGTCAGCACGATAAACATCAGACCAAGCTGCGGCATCACATCCTTGAGGAAAGGCACCACCAGCTGGGTCTGCCCATCATGGGTTGCGGTCGCATAGAGGAACACAGCCACCGCCAGCGCTACCGCGGATTGCCAGAAGTACTTCCAGCGCGCGATCAGGCCGTCGGTATTCTTGCGCACCACCTTGAGGTAGTCGTCGGCAAAGCCGATGGCACCGTAGGCACCCAGCACAAACAGCACCAGCCAGACATAAGGGTTGTCGAGGCGGCACCAGAGCAGCACAGACGTGAAAATCGCAGCAATGATCATCAGGCCACCCATGGTCGGGGTGCCCCGCTTGCTGAGGTGGGACTCGGGACCGTCGTTGCGGATCACTTGACCAAACTTCAGGATCTGCAGGCGACGGATCAGTCGTGGCCCCATCCAGAGGGCAACTCCCAGACCGGTAATGATCGACAGGATGGCGCGAAACGTCAGGTAGGAGAAGACGTTGAAGAAGGTGAAGTGCGGGGTGAGCAGTTCGGCCAGCCAGACTAGCATGTGGCTGACTCCTGATGGCCTTTGACCATCTCGACGATATCTTCCATGCGGGAGCCACGGGCACCCTTGACCAGAATCGAAATTTCCTGATGTGTATTTATCATTTGCGCAAGCACTTCAAACAACGACGCCTTGTTATCGAAATGTCGGCCAGCCGCGGCATCTGCGGTATAGCGACTATGTTCCCCTACTGTCAGCACAGCATCCAGACCGCACTCGCGGGCATGACGGCCAACCCGGGCATGTTGCTCGGCAGACTCCTCACCCAGTTCCCGCATGTCGCCAAACACCAGCACCTTAAAGCCGCTCATGGCGGTCAAGGCATCGATGCCCGCCAGCACGGACTCCACGCTGGCATTGTAGGTATCATCCACCAGAGTCAGACCGCCCCAGCGCTGGACGCAGAAGCGTCCCTTGACCGGTGCCATCTGCTCCAGCCCCACCTTGACACAGGCGAGGGATGCGCCGAGGGCCAGACAGCCCGCGGCGGCAGCCAGCGCATTGGCCACGTTATGGCGGCCGGGGATCGCCAGAGTCAGGCTCACCTCACCCTGCGGGGTTACCATGACGAACTCGGCACAACCCTGAGCGTTGAGAACCACATCGCGAGCATGGAACGGCTGGCTCTGATCCTCGATGGAGAAGGCGCAGCGAATGCCACGCTCGCGCCACTTCGGCCAGAATTCGTTGTCGGCGTTGACGATGGCGGTGCCGCCTTCGCTCAAGCCCTCAAAAATTTCGCTCTTGGCGTGGTAGATCCCCTCAAGAGAGCCGAAGCCCTCAAGATGGGCAGCTGCGACGTTGTTGATGATGGCGGCATCGGGCTTGGCCAGCGAGGTAGTCCAAGCGATTTCGCCCTTGTGGTTTGCTCCCAGCTCCATCACCGCAAACTGGTGTTGCGGCTCGAGGCGCAGCAGGGTGAGCGGCACGCCCACCTCATTGTTGAAGTTGCCAGCGGTGGCCAGCACTTCCCCTTCGTTGCGCAGGATGGCAGTTGCCATCTCCTTCACTGTGGTCTTGCCGCAGCTGCCGGTAATGGCCAGCACTTTCGGATTGATGCGCTCGCGCACCAGCTTGCCGAGTCGGCCCAGCCCCTTGAGGCTGTCCGCCACCACCAGCTGGGGAATAGCCAGCGGCAGCTCACGCTCGACCAGCAAGGCAGAGGCCCCTGCCTGAACAGCCTGCTCGCAAAAATCGTGGGCATCGAAACGCTCGCCGCGCAGGGCAACGAACAGGGCACCCGCGCCCAAAGTGCGGGTGTCGGTACTGACGACGGTGATCTCGCCGTCGTCACCAATCAGACGGGCATCGAGTACCTGCGCCAGCTCGGCAAGCCTGAGGGTCATCATTTGAATGACTCCAATAATGTGTGCAAGGCGGCCGCGACGGTTTCCCGGTCGCTGTAGTGCCGCTTGTCGGTTCCAATGATCTGATAATCCTCATGGCCCTTACCGGCCACCAGGATGATGTCCTGCTTGCTCGCCTGACCGATGGCCAGCGCAATCGCCTTGACCCGGTCGTGCTCCACCTGCACCGCAGCAGGATCGCGAAGACCCGCCACCATGTCGGCCATGATCCGGGCCGGCTCCTCGGTACGGGGATTGTCGTCGGTCAGGATCACGCGATCCGCATACTGCTCGGCCATGGCGGCCATCATGGGACGCTTGCCGCGATCGCGGTCGCCACCACAGCCAATCAGACACCAAAGCTGGCCGGTGCAGTGCACCCGCAGGGCCTGCAATGCCTTTTCCAGCGCATCAGGAGTGTGGGCGTAATCGACCACCGCCAGCGGCGTATCACCACCGCCGAAACACTCCATGCGACCGGTCACCGGCTGCAATTTCGGGGCAGTTGCCAGTAGCTCATGGAAGTCGTAACCGAGCACCAGCATTACGCCCATCGCCGCCAGCACATTGCTGACGTTGAAGCGCCCGAGCAAGGGGGCGGATAATACACCATTCCCCCAACTGGAGTTAATCTGCGCGCGAAAACCTTGCTGGTGAAAATCGAGCTGCTGCGCCGTTAATTGACGGCCAAAATGGTATTCAATCGGGCCACTCACACTGAAAGCCACTGCTGCCGGGTATTTTTCGAGCCACTTGGCACCCAATTCGTCATCCCGGTTAATCACCGCATTCGACTCATCGACCAGCTGCAGCAGCTGCTCCTTGGCCGCGCCATAGGCTTCCATGGTGCCGTGGTAGTCGAGGTGATCCCGGCTCAGGTTGGTAAAGACAGCGGCGGAAAAGGGCAGCGCGGCGACACGGTGCTGCACCAGACCATGGCTGGAGACCTCCATCGCCACCAGATCCGCCCCCTGCTCTTGCAGCGCAGCCAGATTGGCTTGTACCTGCACGGCGCTGCCAGTGGTATTTTCCGCTTCGATCAGATGGCCAAACAGGCCGTTGCCGATGGTGCCCATCACCCCGGCCTTGCCACCCAGCAGGGTGCGCCAGTTGGCGACCAGCAGTGCAGTGGTGCTCTTGCCGTTGGTACCGGTGATCCCGACCAGCGCCAGTTTTTTGGCGGGCTGGTCGTAGAAATACCCGGCAAGCGCAGAGAGATGAGCGGGCAGATCCCGCATCCCGATACAGGGAACCGGAGTCGATGGTGGGATAAATTCACCATCCTCCTCAAACACAACAGCGGTCGCTCCCTGAGCCACCGCCTGTTCGATGAAACGTCTGCCATCCACCTGATGACCGCAAATGGCCACGAAGAGCGTGCCGGGCCTGACCCGCCGACTATCCAGCTGGATATCGGTCAGAGTGAGCGCCGGCGCCTGAATACCGAAGGGGCGCAGTAATGCATCAAGTGCGCGGGACAAGAGGAGCCTCCGTACGGGCAAGTTTGGCGGGCACCGCTGTGGGCACCGCATCAGGACGAATATTGAAGAGTTGCAGTACCCCGCCCATGGCCTCTGCAAACGGCGGGGTCGCCACGGCACCGCCATAGTAGGCACTACCTTTTGGCTCGTTAATCACCACCACCATGACGAAACGGGGATTACTGGCAGGGGCAAAACCGGCAAACCAGGCCATGTAATCCTTGCCGTAGCCTCCGGCAACGGCGACCTTGGCGGTACCACTCTTGCCACCGACCCGATAACCCGGAATCTTGGCCTTGGGAATAGCGTTGTCGACTACGTACTCCAGCGCCTGCAGCATGGCGGAGGCGTTATTGTGATCGATCACCTGCTCACCCTTGGGCGGCGTGGTCACCTTGACGATGGAGATGGGCACTCGCTTGCCCTTGTTGGCCAGGGTGGCGTAGGCGGAAGCCAGTTGCAGCGGGGTAACCCGCAGACCATAACCAAACGAAAGGGTCGCCCGCTCGATATCGGACCAGCGCCGACGCTGAGGCAACATACCACCGCTCTCGCCCATCAGTCCGCTACCGGTATCCATACCGAAACCGAACATACTGAGGGTGTTGATCATCTCTTGGGCCGGCATCCGCAGCGCGATGCGCGACATGCCGATGTTGGAGGAGTAGCGCAGGATATCGTAAAGGTTGGTCGCCTTGTGAATACTGACGTCCTTGATCTGCTTGGCACCGATAAAGAGCGGACCACCGGGAATGAAATCCTTCCAGCTGGTGACACCCGCCTGCAAGGCACTTAGCAAAATCAGCGGCTTGACTGTGGAGCCCGGCTCGTAGGTATCGGTCACCACCCGGTTGCGTACCCGGAAACTCTGATACTGGCCGCGGTTGTTCGGGTTATAGGAGGGGGTATTGACCATGGCGAGCACTTCGCCGGTCTTGATATCCAGCATCACCATGGAGCCGGACGTTGCCTTGTTCTCGTCGGTTGCCCGCTTGAGGGCACGGTAGGCCAATGCTTGCACCCGCTGATCGATGCTGAGCTGCAGATCGTTGGCGTTCTTGCCCTCTTTGACGATACCAAGACGCTCGATGACCCTGCCCTGCCGGTCCTTGCGCACCCGCATCTCGCCCGGTGTCGCCGTCAGCCACTCGTTGTAGCTGCGCTCGATCCCCTCGATCCCGTTGCCATCGATGTTGGTTACCCCCACCAAGTGGGCACTGATTTCGCCAGTCGGATAGAAGCGGCGCGACTCGGGACGCAGATAGACACCACCCAGCTTGAGCCCCTTGATGTATTCAGAGACAGCGGGCGTTACCTGACGCTGCAGATAGACGAAGCGCTTGCTGGGGTTGGCGATACGTTGCTTGAGAGTATTGATATCGATTTTGAGGACTGCTGAGAGCGCCATCCAGGCCCGCTCATTGTGGATAGCGCCGGACTCGTGCACTGTCTTGGGATCGGCCCAGACCGCCTCGACCGGAACGGAAACAGCCAACTGTTCACCATTGCGATCGGTGATCATGCCGCGCACCGCTTGGGTGGAGGTTGTTCGCAGAGAGCGCATGTCCCCCTCCTGACGCAGACGATCCGGATTGATCACCTGGATCCAGGCCAGACGGAGGATCAGCCCGACAAAGGCGATGCCGATGAATACGACCAGCGTGCGGAAGCGCCACGGATAGATAGATGGCGCTTTAACGTTCGCTTTAGCGGTTTTGGCTGTAGCCTTCCGTTTCATGGCAGAGTAATTACCTTCTCGGTGGTCACCAGAGGGCGACCCATTTGCAACTTGTCCATGGCCAGCGTGGCGACCCGGGAGTGTTCCGCCAGAGTGCCCTGCTCCAGCAAGAGGTGGCGCCATTCGATATTGAGGCGATCCTCTTCCGCCATCAGGTCATTCTGTTTGGCGGTGAGGCCACGGGTCATGTTGGTCACGAGGATCACGGCAAACGCGGTCACCAGTACGGCAACCGACAGAAAAATCTGCAGCTTGTGCCGCCAGAGATCGGCAACGATCTCCTTGGCTAGGTGGACACGTACTTCGCTCATCGCTTACTCCGCCAGCCGCTCGGCGACCCGCAGCACCGAGCTGCGTGACCGGCTGTTTTCAGATACTTCATGATCAGAAGGCTTGAGCGCCTTGCCGACCGACTTCAATTTGCGACCGCCTGCCAGCTGGGCCTCGGTCAACGGAATGCCGTAAGGCACTTCCGGCCCCTTCTCGTGCTTGCGGATGAAATGCTTTACCAATCGATCTTCCAGAGAATGGAAGCTGATCACCGACAGACGGCCATGTGGTGCCAGCACTTCCAGTGCACCGTTGAGCGCGGTTTCGATCTCGTCCAGCTCGCTGTTGATATAGATGCGAATGGCCTGGAAACTGCGGGTTGCCGCATGCTTGCCCTTCTCCTTGCTCGGATTGACCCGGGCAATCATCTCCGCCAGTTGGCGGGTACGCACATAAGGCTCGGTCACACGGTCGTGCACGATGGCACGGGCGATCTTCTTGGCAAAACGCTCCTCACCGAAGGTCTTCAGCACCCAGGCGATGTCATCCACATCGGCCTTGGCCAGCCACTCGGCGGCGCTCTGGCCGGAGGTGGGGTCCATCCGCATATCGAGAGGACCATCTTTCATAAAGCTGAAGCCGCGCTCGGCATCATCCAGCTGGGGTGAAGAGACCCCCAGATCCAGCAGGAAGCCATCCACCTTGCCCAGCAAACCGCGCTCATCCAGATAGGAGGCGATGCCGGAGAAGGGGCCGTGCACGATTTCGAAACGGGGATCCTGGATCTTGGCTGCTTCGGCGATCGCCTGGGGATCGCGGTCGATGGCGATCAGGCGGCCATTGGGGCCAAGGTGCTGCAGGATCAGACGAGAATGACCACCACGGCCAAAAGTACCGTCGACGTAGACACCGTCCGGCTTGATGGCCAGACCTTCAACGGCTTCGTGCAGCAGCACTGTGATGTGTTCAGCAGCTTGGGTCATTTATAAAGAGAAATCCTGTAGTCGTGGTGAGCTTGCCCAATCGTCCCCGGGCAGACCCAAGATGTCGTCATTGACCTGTTGTTGCCAGCGGGCTTCATCCCACAGCTCAAACTTGTTGAGCTGGCCCACCAGCATGATTTTCTTGTCCAGCCCCGCATGGTTGCGCAGTGGCTGACTGAGCAGCAGACGGCCATTGCCATCCAGCTCGCATTCGGTTGCATGTCCCAGCAGCAGTCGCTGCAAACGGCGCTCTTGCGGATTCATGCTGGAGAGAGTCTTGAGCTTGCGCTCGACATCTTCCCATTCATTCAGGGGATAAAGCAGCAGACAGGGATGGGCAATATCGATGGTGCAGACCAGCTGGCCGTCGCTTTCATCGCGCAGCCAATCACGGAATTTGGTCGGAATTGCCAGCCGCCCTTTACTGTCCAGGCTGATGGCATGAGCGCCACGCAACAAATTGCAGTCCCTGAAGGTGAGTGAGCAGGCAGATTGCCCCTCTAAAAACCACTTTGATCCACTTTTCCCCACCTTGAAGTTTAAGGACGTGCAGGGGGCTTTTCAAGCAAGGAGATGGGACAGAGGGAACATATTGACGCAGCAATTGCATGCTGCGGATTGAGTGGGTTGATTTTCCACAAGTTATTTGGCGTTAAACTCTGGTGATTAATTGAAATAAGTGAATGAACTGAGAACACACACAATATGTGGGTGCGAACAACCATCCTGGGTTCTATCACCATCTATCGCTGCCATCGTGCCAAATACAAAACTATTCGATTGATTTAAAACATATATTTTCATGCAAAATGACAAGGTCGAAAATATCCTGCCAACGAAGCCATATTTTCTCATGCATAAAAAAGAGCCCCGCGATAAATCGCAGGGCTCTTCGGAATGAGGTCGGAGTCGGCCTGTAAGCCGGGTTCTGTACCGGGTTGCCCCGGGTAGCAATCATTCCTCTAGGCCAGCAATCGCTCGCTGGCTCAAGCAACCTACCCGCCCCCAACGCGGGCCGCGCCAATAGGGGCCTATTTGGTCTTGCTTCGGGTGGAGTTTACCGTGCCACGAACTGTTGCCAGTCGCGCGGTGCGCTCTTACCGCACCCTTTCACCCTTACCTGATCCCTTGCGGGCCATCGGCGGTCTGCTCTCTGTTGCACTGGTCGTAGGCTCACGCCCCCCAGGCGTTACCTGGCACCCTGCCCTGTGAAGCCCGGACTTTCCTCCCCTCCGCCCGTCTGTCCCGAGGGACACAACGACGAAGCAGCGATTGCCCAGCCAACTCCGAGGCGCGGATTATAGCCTTGCGATACGCACGGGGTAAACCGGCAATTCCCGTTTACAGCCATTTATCGCGCTTTGGCCCCCGTTTACATGCTGAATGCTCGCCGGTTCGGGGGATTGCGCAGGTCAAAAAACAGTCTGATGACCTATTGACCGACTCAATAGTGCTCGAGACCGTATTTATAGAGGGCATTCTTCTTCACGCCGTGGATCTCGGCGGTCAGGGCGGCCGCTTTTTTCAGTGGCAGTTCGGTCACCAGCAGACCCAGAGTACGGATCGCCTCGGCGGGCAGCTCCTCTTCTTCTTTGGAGGCGCCAGCCACGACCAGCACGATCTCGCCGCGGCAGCGGTTGTCATCCTCACCAAGCCAGGCCAGCATTTCGGACGCTGGCAGACCGTGGATCGACTCGAAGGTCTTGGTCAGCTCGCGGCACACCACCACCTGACGCTCGCCGAGAATGCGAGCAATCGCTTCCACTGTATCCTGCACACGGCGCGGGGATTCGTAGAACACCAGCGAGCGGGTATCTTCGATAACGGCTTGCAGGCGATCGTCACGTCCCTTGCTCTTGGCGGGCAGGAAGCCTTCAAAGGCAAAGCGATCGGTGGGCAGACCGGCCGCGCTCAGGGCGGTAATGGCAGCACAGGGACCGGGCAGCGGCACCACCTTGACCCCGGCTTCACGACAGCGGGTGACCAAGTGATAACCGGGGTCGCTGATGAGCGGGGTGCCGGCATCGGAGACCAGCGCAACACTCTTGCCCTCTTTGATCCGGCCGATCAGCACATCGGCTTTCTGCTGCTCGTTGTGATCGTGCAGGGCGAAGGTCGGCACCGAGATTTGGTAGTGGCTGAGCAGGATACCGGTATGACGGGTATCTTCAGCTGCCACCAGGTCGACACTGCGTAAAATGTCCAATGCACGCTGGGTGATGTCCGCCAGATTGCCGATCGGAGTGGGGACTATATACAGGGTTGGGATGTCACTCATGGGATCTCCGAGTGCCCCGACAATTGTGTCGCCATATTGGCCCGTTTACACTATGGGGAACTTCAACACTGGTCGGGGAATGAACTTGAACCGGGTTACAAAGCAGCTAAGTGTATCACGACTCTTCGGCATCATACTCGCGGCAGTACTGCTCGCCGCCTGTGCGTCGGAGCCCAATCAACCGTCAGGGCAGTCAGGCATGCCCTCTGCGTTCTCCAATCTGACCAAGAATGCCCAGTGGTATCTTGAGCAGGTGGACCCCGCCAAGCCGGCCGAGGCCTTTACCTGGCAGATGCTGGCGGCACGCAGCTATCTGGCGCTGGGCCAGGCCAAACCGGCCTCGGCACTGTTCCAGCAATTGCAGAAGCAGGCCAAGGATCCCGTTCAGAAGGCGCAGTTGCAACTGCTGCAAGCCCATCTGTTGCTGGCGCAAGGCCACGCCAATCAGGCGCTGATCCTGCTAGAAGGCAAACCCGAGGTGGTGCTGGATGCCGATACCCAGAAGGATTGGTATCGCCAGCGCGTAGTGCTGCAGCTCGACATCAACAACAAGTTTGGCGCAGCCAAGTCGTTGATTGCACTGGAGCCCTACCTCAATCAGAGCGAGCAGGCGACCAACCATCAGCAGATCTGGTCGTTGCTCAAAAGCATGACCCCTTCCACCCTGCAAGCGCTGGAAGAGGCTCCGGCCCCTGATGTGACCACCGGCTGGTTGCGACTGGCGGCACTGGTCAACGAGTTTGGCGCCCAGCCGAACCTGCTGGCCCGCCAGCTGGCAGGCTGGAAGCGCGACTTCCCCAACCATCCAGCCCAGAAGGATATGCCGGCAGGATTGGGCGATCTGGCGGCCACCGCCAGCACCTCGGTGCAACAGATCGCTGTGCTGCTGCCCCTCTCAGGCAATCTGGAACCGCAGGGCGCCGCCATCCGTAACGGTATGCTGATGTCTTATAAGGAAAATCAGGGGCAATTCACCCTGAACTTCTACGACACCCAGAGCAAGTCGACCGGCGACCTTTATAAGCAGGCGATTCAGGAAGGGGCAGACATGATCATCGGCCCGCTGCTGAAAGATCGTGTCGAGGAGCTGCTCAAGGCCAATCCGACCGTGCCGGTACTGGCGCTCAACGAGCTGGACAAGCCGGTCGTCAACGACACCACCTACTACTTCTCCCTCTCTGCCGCCGCAGATGCCGCGCAGGCAGCCCAGTACCTCTACACACAGGGCTACCGCAAACCGCTGCTGATCGCCGCCCAGGGGCGGATCGGTTACAGCAGTATCAAGGCGTTCGAGCAGAGCTGGGCTACCCTGAGCCAGGATAAGCCAGTCGTTGCCACCTTCGGTGCCCGCAACGAAGTACAGGGGATGGTCAAAAATGCCCTGAGCGGCCGCTCTACCGCCCGTGCTGGCGAGGTAGTGCAACTCTCTGATGCCGCACCGCGCAGCATCGATGCCGTTTATGTGGTGGCCAACAGCCTGGAAACCCGGATGATCAAGCCCTACGTTGATATCTCGGTCAATCCGATGGGCAGCCTGCCCATCTACACCAGCTCCCGTGGCTACGACAGCGCCGCAACCGAGGTCGCCTCCGAGCTCAACGGCATGCATATCGCCGATATGCCGCTGCTGCTGGGCGGCTACGAGAAACAGCGCGAGCAGATCGCCCTGCTCTGGCCGCAGACTCAGGGTGACCTGCTGCGTCTGTTTGCCATGGGCTACGATGCCGTCAGCCTGGCTGAGAACCTGCAGCAGATGCGCAAGGTGGGTGGCATGCAGCAGGCCGGCATGAGCGGTCAGCTGAGCGTGGATACCCAGGGCAATATCGTGCGGATGCTGAGCTGGGGTACTTACCAGAACGGCAAACTGGTCGACGAGAACGCCGTTCAGCAACTGGAGGAGCCCTCCAATGAAGGAACTATGGAAACGGATACGCCAGCAGTTGCCGAGCCTGTTCCCCTCACCAACGAGCAAGGGACAGCACTTTGAACAAGTCGCTGAACGCTGGTTGCAGGCTAGGGGCCTGCAACCGGTAGCTCGCAACTACCGCTGTCGTGGCGGTGAAATAGATCTCATCATGCACCAGGGCCAGACCCTGGTGTTTGTTGAGGTGCGCTACCGGGCCACCGGCAGCCATGGCGGGGCCGCCAGCTCGGTCACCCGCAGCAAACAGCACAAGATCATGCTGGCAGCGCGCCACTATTTGAAGCAACATGCCATCAACGAGGCCAATCAGGCCTGCCGATTCGATGTGATTGCGTTCGAGGGCGACCAGCCAGCCTGGATCCAGAACGCATTTTAAGAGGACCCTATGACTGACCGCATCAAAGAGAACTACACCGAAAGCATCCAGACCAAAATAGCCGCCGCCGAGGCGCTGCCGGATGCCATCCATACTGCAGCCCAGATGATCACCATCTGCCTGCTCAATGGCCACAAGGTGCTGGCATGCGGTAACGGTCCTTCTGCCGCACTGGCGCAACTGTTCATCTCCGAGCTGGTCAACTGCTACGAGACCCAGCGCCCCTCTCTTCCCGGCATGGCTCTGACCCCGGACATGGCGACCATCAGCGCCATCGCCACCGACCATGGTTTTGAAGAGGTCTACGCCAAGCAGATCCGCGCGCTGGGCCAGCCTGGCGACATTCTGGTGGTCATCACCACCACGGGCAACAGCCGAAGCCTGATCAAGGCGGCCGAGGCAGCTCTCTCCCGCGACATGACCATAGTGGTGCTGAGCGGCGGCGACGGTGGCGAAATGGCTGGCTTGCTGGGGCCAAACGATGTGGAGATCCGAGTACCCTCTGCCCGCCGCCCCCGTATTCTTGAGGTCAACCTGTTGACCCTGCACTGTCTGTGTGATCTCATCGACCAGACTCTTTTCCCGCAACAGGAAGATTGAAACCATGAACAAGCAGATACTCATCCTTGGCCTGCTAGCCAGCGCCTTGCTATTGCAGGGCTGTGCTGCCGTGGTGGTTGGCGGAGCAGCTGGTACCGCCAAGGTTTCTGGCGACCGCCGTACCATGAGCGCCCAGTGGGATGACCAGAGCATCGAGCTGAAAGCAGCCAATCTGCTGGCCGACAACAAACCGCTCAGCGCAGCCAGCAAGATCAGCGTCTACAGCAACAATGGCCGCGTGCTGCTGGTCGGTCAGACACCTTCTGACGTTTACAAGCTGGAAGCAGGCAAGATTGTTGGCCGCATCGAGGGGGTCCGCCACGTCTACAACGAGTTACGCCTTGGTCAGCCAGTCAGCCTGACCACACGCAGCAATGACACCTGGCTCACCTCCAAGGTGAAAGCCGACATGTTCGGCACCAAAAACTTCGATAGCGCCAAGGTCAAGGTGGTCACCGAAAACGGCGAAGTATTCCTGATTGGTCTTGTCACCCGTCAGGAGGGAGAGCAGGCGGTCAACATCGCTCGCCACGTTAGCGGTGTGAAGCGAGTCATCAAGGCATTCGAATACGCCCAGAACTGATAATTACGGATATGAAAAACGCAGCCAATTGGCTGCGTTTTTTATTTGATGACTTTCAGGGTCGGACGACCGCTTGGACGCGGCGGTTCCGGCTCTGGCTCCACCGGTGCTTCGGCCTGCTCCAGCCAGATATCGTAACCAGGCTCGGGGGGGAACAGGGTTCCCACGCCGTTCTCCCTAGCATGGATAGCCAGCACGGCCGCCATCGGGATATAGACCTGTTGGGATACCCCGCCAAAGCGGGCGCTGAAGCTGATTGCCTCATTATCCATGTGAAATTGCATTACGGCACGGGGCGCGATATTCAGCACAATCTGCCCGTCCTGAGCAAACTGCATCGGCACCATCACATGGGGAATGTTGACGTTGACCACCAGATGGGGAGTCAGATCGTTATCCAGCAACCAGTCAAAGAACGCCCGTAACAGGTACGGGCGACTCGGCGTCATTGTCGGTTCCATGCTCATACGCCAGCACGGATCTCGCGTTCGGCTTCGGTCAGGGATGCCTGGAAGGACTCACGCTCGAACAGACGAACCATGTAGGCCTTCAGCTCTTTGGCGCCACGGCCGGTCAAGTCGATACCCAGGCTCGGCAGACGCCACAACAACGGAGCCATATAGCAATCTACCAGACCAAACTCTTCGCTCATGAAATAGGGCATTTCACCGAAGATCGGTGCAATGGCGAGCAAGTTGTCACGCAGTTCGTTGCGTGCGGCTTCTGCATCGCTACCGGCCATGATCTTGTCAGCCAGGGAATACCAGTCCAGCTCGATGCGGTGCATCATCAGGCGGCTGTTACCACGCGCAACCGGATAAACAGGCATCAGGGGTGGATGCGGGAAGCGTTCGTCCAGATACTCCATGATGATGCGTGAGGTGTAGAGTGCCAGCTCACGATCAACCAGGGTCGGTACAGAGTTGTACGGGTTCAGCTCGGCCAGCTCATCCGGCAGATTGGCTGGGTCAACCTGACAGATATCCACACTAACACCCTTCTCCGCCAGGACAATACGCACCTGATGGCTGAACATATCGTTGGCACCGGAAAACAGCGTCATTACCGAACGCTTATTGGCAGCTACAGCCATTGAACCCTCCCGTCATAAAAAAGCAGAAACGGCAATGAAGCATCTTGGTCTTCATTGCCGTGCATTATATTACCCGGATCTGGTCGCTTAGTGAACGTCGCGCCAGAATTCCTTCTTCAACAGCACAGTAAAGATGAAGAAGATCACGATGAAACCAAGCACCCAGAAGCCCATGCGTTCACGCTCCTGTTGTACCGGTTCAGCCGAGTAGACCAAGAAGTTTACCAGATCCAGTACCGTCTTATCATACTCTTCGTCATCCATTTCACCGTTGCCGTCAGATTTGATGCTGACAACCTGCTGGGTCTCGACGCCATCGACCATGTGAGTCGCGAACTCGGCACGGGGAGTCCCCTGCAGCGGCTCCAGCACATGGGGCATGCCCACTGACGGGAACACCACGTTATTCACACCAAACGGACGGGTCGGATCCACGTAAAAAGAACGCAGATAAGTGTAAATCCAGTCCGCACCACGTACTCGGGCTACCAGAGTCAGGTCGGGAGGCGGCGCACCAAACCACTTAGCGGCATCCTTCTCGGACATGGCACTCTTCATCAGATCACCCACTTTGGCATCGGTGAAAATGAGGTTCTCCTTCATCAGATCCTCAGGGATCTCCAGATCGGCAGCAACCCGGTTGTAACGTTGGTACTGGGTAGAGTGGCAGCCGGCACAATAATTCATGAAGGTGGCCGCTCCGCGTTGCAGGGATGCCTTGTCACTCAGATCGTAATTGGCCTTGTCCAGTGCAACCGCACCTCCAGCGGCAAACACCAGAGAGGGCAGCAGGGTCAGCACTGCAAATATTATTTTTTTCATTTAAATGTCACCCTCTCCGGCAGCGGCTTGGTGCGTTCGTTTTTGCTGTAGAAGAACAACAGCACGAAGAAACCGAAATAACCCAAGGTACAGATCTGGGCAACCAGCGTCAGAGTCGGCGTCGACGGCAGTACACCCAGCACCCCCAGAATGATGAAGCAGACCACAAACTGGGCGATGTTCAGCTTGTGCAGCTTGCTGCGATAGCGTACTGAACGCACCTTGCAGCGATCCAGCCAGGGCAGCAGGAACAACACCACAATAGAGAGGCCCATCATGATGACGCCAAGCAGCTTGTCAGGTACCGCACGCAGAATCGCGTAGAAGGGGGTGAAGTACCACACAGGCGCGATGTGAGCCGGAGTCTTCAGGCCGTTGGCCACTTCAAAGTTCGGCTTCTCGAGGAAGTAACCCCACATATCCGGCTTGAAGAAGATGATGGCGCAGAAGAAGAACAGGAAGCCGGCCACACCGATCATATCCTTGACGGTGAAGTAAGGGTGGAACGCCACCGCATCCAGCGGCCAGCCGTTCTCGTCCTTGTGCTTCTTGATATCGATGCCATCCGGGTTGTTGGAGCCGACTTCGTGCAGCGCCAGGATATGCATGGCAACCAGCATCACCAAAACCAGCGGCAACGCGATGACGTGCAGCGCGAAGAAGCGGTTCAGGGTCGCACCAGAGATAACGTAGTCACCACGGATCCACAGGGTAAGATCGTCACCGATGACCGGAATGGCACCAAACAGCGAGATGATGACCTGGGCCCCCCAGAATGACATCTGTCCCCAGGGCAGCAAGTAGCCCATAAAGGCTTCCGCCATCAGCACCAGGAAGATCAGCATGCCGAAAATCCACAGCAGCTCGCGCGGCTTCTGGTAAGAGCCGTAAATCATACCTCGGAACATGTGCAGGTAGACCACCACGAAGAAGGCAGAGGCACCGGTAGAGTGCATGTAACGTAGCAGCCAGCCATACTCCACATCCCGCATGATGTACTCGACGGAGGCAAACGCACCTTCCGCAGAGGGGTTGTAGTTCATGGTCAGCCAGATGCCGGTGATGATCTGGTTAACCAGCACCAACATGGCCAGCGAACCGAAGAAATACCAGAAGTTCAGGTTCTTCGGAGCCGGATACTTGGCCATGTGGTCGTTGTACATGGCCGTAAGCGGAAAGCGATCGTCAATCCAGCCCATCAGTTTGCTCAACATGATCAGGCCTCCTTGCCATCGGCACCGACCAGAATGGTGGTGTCGTTAATGAATTGATACGGCGGAATAACCAGGTTCAGTGGTGCAGGCACCCCCTGGAACACACGGCCAGCCATATCGAACTTGGAGCCATGACACGGGCAGAAGAAGCCGGACGCAACCCCCTGCACCTGCTCACCAAAACTGTCAGGCAGATAAGAAGGTGAACACCCGAGATGGGTGCAGATACCGACCGCGACAAAAATTTCGGGCTTGATCGATCTGTACCCGTTATGGGCATAGTCAGGCTGCTGCGGCTCTTCTGATGAGGGATCCCGCAACTTGTCATCATGTGCTGCCAGGGCATCCAGCGTCTGCTTGGTGCGTTTCACCACCCAGACGGGTTTGCCACGCCACTCGACACGGATGAGCTGACCCGGTTCCAACTTGCTGATATCGACTTCAACCGGTGCACCGGCTGCTTTGGCCTTGGCACTCGGATTCCATGACTTTATAAACGGCACTGCGGTAAACGCAGCTCCTACCCCACCAACGGCAACCGTTGACCAGGTAAGAAATCTGCGGCGACCGGTATCAACTGGCGCATTGCTCATCCAAAAACTCTCCCATGTGGACTCCGCACATTCTTATAGTGTCCCTGTTCCCCATTTTTCCCGTGACAACAGCGGCGGAAGCTGGATTTACAATTGCCACAGAAAACAGGGGAAATTTTAAAGAAAAGATAACAACTTGACAAGAAAGAGCGGTGAGCAATAAAAACAATAAAGAAACAATTTTTTGTCTTTTGTGACGCGTGGTTAGCATTGATGTCGGTAATATTACCAATAAAAAAAGCCTGGCGGTTGCCAGGCTTTTTTGACACTCGAAAGAGTGAGCACCGAAAGCGAATTAACGCTTGGAGTACTGCGGACGCTTACGAGCTTTGTGCAGACCGACTTTCTTACGCTCAACCTTACGGGCATCGCGAGTAACAAAGCCTGCTTTACGCAGTTCGGAACGCAGGGTTTCATCGTACTGCATCAGAGCACGAGTGATACCGTGGCGGATCGCACCAGCTTGACCGGAGATGCCACCACCGTTAACGGTGATGTACAGATCCAGTTTCTCGGTCATCTCAACCAGTTCCAGCGGCTGACGAACTACCATGCGGGCAGTCGGACGACCGAAGTACTGCTCCAGGGAGCGCTGGTTGATTACGATCTTACCGCTACCCGCTTTGATAAATACGCGAGCAGTGGAGCTTTTGCGACGGCCGGTACCGTAGTATTGATTTTCTGCCATGTTGCCAGTTCCCGATTAGATATCCAGTACTTGAGGTTGCTGAGCAGCGTGAGCGTGCTCGGCGCCTGCGTAAACTTTCAGTTTACGGAACATGGCACGGCCCAGAGGACCTTTCGGCAGCATGCCTTTAACAGCAGCTTCGATTACCATTTCCGGTTTACGCTGAATCAGCTTGTCGAAGCTGATGGACTTGATACCACCCGGGAAACCGGAGTGAGCGTGGTACATTTTGTCGGTAGTTTTCTTACCGGTAACACGTACCTTCTCAGCGTTTACAACGATGATGTAATCACCGGTGTCAACGTGCGGAGTGTATTCAGCTTTGTGCTTACCACGCAGACGAGCAGCGATCTCGGTTGCGATACGACCCAGAGTTTTACCTTCTGCGTCCACAATGTACCAGTCACGTTTTACGGTTTCTGGCTTGGCAACGAAAGTTTTCATTAAGTTAAACCCAATTACCTGTTACAGACCCAATTGTTTATGGGGGCTCTCCCACAAACAACAAACGATGGCCTACCTGTACCCCTTCGAATACAAGTAAAGCTTAAAGTGTTGCTGTCTTATCGACAGCTGTAACGTGGGCCGGGCGATTATAAGTGAAGTTGCCTTAAATATCACCTGCTAATTTCACTGCCATGAAACCAGCAAATGTCGCCCGGCCCTACCTGCCGCAGATGCCCATCCGACTGGCAGGCGCGGTATTGTGACTAAGGAAGGTGCACTCTGGCAAGGTATTCGTGCGATTGCATTTCCTGAAGCCGTGAAAGACAGCGTTGGAATTCGAAATTCAGCAGCCCTTCACCGTAGAGTTCTGCCATGGGAACCGCCGCCGACATAATGAGCTTGACGTGCCGTTCATAAAACTCATCGACCATGGCAATGAAGCGGCGAGCCGCGTCATCCGTGCCTGTGCCCATTGGCTGCACATTGGCCAGCAGAACAGTATGGAACAGTCTGGCCAGCTCGATATAGTCGTTCTGGGAGCGGGGAGTACAGCAAAGTTGCTCAAATTCCATATAGAGCACCCCTTCCCCCATTCCGAGCGACGTCAGCTGACGATGATTGACCTCGAACGTCCCCTCGCAAGCCGTGTGCCCACCGGTTAATTGCTGAAAATAGCGGTCAAGATTGGCTTTTGCCTGCAAGTCCAGCGGGCAGTGATAAATCTCCGCTTGTTCCAGCGTACGCAGGCGATAGTCGATACCGCCATCTACGTTAAGTACCTCGCAATGACGCTCGATCAGCTCGATAGCTGGCAGAAAACGGGCTCGCTGCAGCCCGTTGCGATAAAGATCCTGCGGCGGAATATTTGAAGTGGCGACCAGCACAACGCCGTGACCAAACAGCTCCTGAAACAGCGTGCCCAGCAACATGGCATCGGTGATGTCGGAGACAAAAAATTCGTCGAAACAGATGATGTCTGTCTCGCTGGCAAGCTTGCTGGCCACCAGTTTGAGGGGATCGGACTGCCCGCTCAACCCCTGCAATTCATCGTGAATGCGGTGCATGAAACGGTGGAAATGGCTGCGCATCTTGCGCGTCCCCGGCAGGCTGTCGAAAAAGGTATCCATCAGCCAGGTCTTGCCTCGGCCCACTCCGCCCCACATATAGATACCGAGGACGGGCTCCGGCGGCTTGGGCTTTTGCAGCCAACCCAGCAACCCTCGAGATCTGGTCGGAGTCGGGCGCCGTAGCAAATCCTGATACAGTCGCTCCAGCCTGCTAATGGCCATCCCCTGCGCGGGGTCGGCCACAAAGCCGGGGCGCAGCAGATCCTGCTGGTATTTTTGCTGCGGTGTCATCCTTGAGCGCCTCTCCAAGTCCCTGAATCGAGGACAAAATGGTATCACGGCCTCAGGACGCACGGTATAGTGCCATCAAGGCATGGCGGTTATGACGACCGCATAAACCCACTCTGTTTTAGCTGTAACAAGGAGCATCTATGAGTCTGTTAACTGGGATCCTGCTGGCTGTCGCGGCCTTGATTATCGGTATCGTTCTCGGCCGTTTTTCGGTACGCAGCCGCGATGCCGGCCGTCTGGAACAGGAACTGAAAAAGGCCCACAAGGAGCTTGAAAGCTATCAGGGCCAAATCAATACCCACTTCGCCGACAGCGCCGCGCTGATGGAGCAACTGGCCGAGCAGTATCAGACCCTCTATCGCCACATGGCCGAGCAGAGCAAATTCCTGGCCAAGGCACAGGAACCCCTGTTCCGTGAATCATTGGTAGAAGAAGCCCCAACCAAAGAAGCAGATGAGCCGGGCGTACCGCCTCGCGACTATGCCGGCGCCTCTTCCGGACTGCTCAAACAACCAAATTAGTTCCTCGCGGAACTAATTGGCCAGCCCTGTGGTCTGACCTTGACGATTGCAATGCAACTTTTTCTGGGAGCTGTTTTTCATATGCGTAAACCTCTTTCCATGCTCAGTGTGCTAGCCCTCAGCGTCGGTATCGCCATGTCTGCGGCCCCTGCTCAGGCCGCACTGCCTTCCCTGTTAGGCTCTAATCAGGAGATGCCAAGCCTGGCGCCTGTTCTCGAACAGGTCACCCCGGCGGTGGTCAATATCTCGGTTTCTGGCAAAAAAATTACCCGTCAGCGTCTGCCGGAACAGTTCAAGTTCTTCTTCGGCCCCAACATGCCCGATGAACAGGTGAGCGAGCAGCCGTTCCAGGCGCTCGGCTCCGGTGTCATCGTCGATGCCAAGAAGGGTTACGTCATCACCAACGCCCACGTGGTGCACGAGGCGGACGAGATCAAGGTCAACCTGAAGGATGGTCGTGAATATGCGGCCAAGAAGATCGGTGAAGACAAGCAGTCCGACATTGCCCTGCTGCAAATCAAGGCCGAGGATCTGGTGCAGATCAAGTTCGCCGACTCCGACGAGCTGCGGGTAGGTGACTATGCGCTGGCCATCGGCAACCCGTTTGGTCTGGGTCAGACCGTCACCTCCGGTATTGTCAGTGCGCTGGGTCGCAGCGGCCTCAACATCGAAAATCTGGAGAACTTCATCCAGACCGATGCGGCCATCAACTCCGGTAACTCCGGAGGAGCCCTGCTCAACCTGCGTGGCGAGCTGATCGGTATCAACACCGCGATTCTGGGCCCGAACGGCGGCAACATTGGCATCGGCTTTGCCATCCCTTCCAACATGGTGCGGGATCTGACCGAGCAGATCGTCAAGTACGGTGAAGTGCGTCGCGGCCAGCTGGGTATTACCGGCACCGAGCTCACCTCCGACATCGCCAAAACCTTCGGTTACAACAAGAAGGATGGTGCCTTCGTCAATCAGGTCATGCCTGATTCGGCGGCCGACAAAGCGGGCATCAAGGCTGGCGATATCATCGTCAGCATCGATGGCAAACCGGTTCGCTCCTTCGGCGAGCTGCGCGCCAAGATCGCCACCATGGGCGCTGGCAAGCAGGTCGAACTGGGGCTGATCCGCGATGGCAAGTCACAAACTGCCAAGGTGACCCTGAAGCAGGCCGATGACAGCGAAGTACGCGCCAGCGCGCTGCATCCAGCACTGGAAGGGGCCAAGCTGAGCACCACTACCGACCCGGTCTCCGGTGTTGCGGTGGCCGATATTGATCCTCGCTCTCCGGCAGCCGCTTCCGGCCTGCAGAAGGGTGACATCATCATCGGGGTCAACCGCCTGCGCATCAACACCCTGGGCGAGCTGACCAAGGCGCTCAAGAACAAGCCTGACGTGCTGGCACTCAACATCCAGCGCGGCGACTCCTCGCTCTATCTGGTGATCCGCTAACGCTCAAGTTGTTCGCCAACCCCTCTATCACCCGCGGCCTTCACCGCGGGTGATTTTTATCCATCGATAGTGTTATTCTCTGCGCGCAGCCTGTACGGATGAGAATGACATGAAAATTTCCCCTTTAGTCAGTTACTTGGGCAAGTCTGTCGGTTTCGGTTTGACCGTCGCGGCGCTGCTGTTGCTGCTGTTTCCCAATTTTCGCGGTGGCGCCCAACTCCCGGGGCTCATCACCAATGCCCGAGAACTGAGTTTTTCCTATGCCGCTCATCGGGCCGGCCCCGCCGTCGTCAACATCTACACCCGCAGCTTTGCTCCTAACCAGGGCAATCAGGGAGAACTGCGTCCACAAGGACTGGGCTCCGGCGTCATCATGACCCAGCGCGGCTACGTGCTGACCAACTACCACGTCATCGCTGACGCCGACCAGATCATCGTAGCCCTGCAGGATGGCCGGGTTTTCAGTGCCGAGCTGGTCGGCACAGACCCGCTTACCGACCTTGCCGTGCTCTATATCGAGTCAGATAACCTGCCGGTAATCCCGCAAGATCCGGAGCGGTTGCCAGAAGTGGGCGATGTAGTACTCGCCATCGGCAATCCCTACAACGTCGGCCAGACCATCACCCAGGGCATCATCAGCGCGACTGGCCGCACCGGTCTCTCCAGCATGGGGCCCGACAGCAATGGCCGGCAGGATCTGCTGCAGACCGATGCCGCCATCAACGAGGGCAACTCGGGTGGCGCGCTGGTCAACGGCCGTGGCGATCTGGTGGGCATCAACACCGCCACTTATCACCTCAACGGCAATCAGGAGAGCTACGGCATCAGCTTTGCCATCCCCTACCGGCTGGCGAAGCGGATCATGGATGAGCTGATCACCAATGGCAGGGTCATTCGAGGCTACCTTGGGATATCCAGCGTCGAGATCAACCCGATAATCGCGCGGATGATGAATCTCGGCGATCTGCGTGGTCTGGTAGTGAAGAGTCTGGATCCCTACGGTCCAGCAGCCAAAGGCGGTCTGCAACGAGGGGATGTGCTGCTCAAGATCAACGGTGAAGCCATCAGCGGTCCCAGAGCCGCCTTGGACAAGATCGCCGAGAGCCGCCCCGGCACCAAGCTGACCATATCGGTGTTACGCTCCGGCAAGCCGCTGGAAGTGGTGGTCACCATTGAAGAGGATGTGCGCTATCAGAACCGGGCTGGAGTCAGCAATGTCTCATCGGCCAGCTAACGCGGCAACGGTCTATTGCATCAGCCTGCAGCCTGTTAGGCTGCGCCTAACTCTCATTTCTCCATGGAACTACATAGTCAGCCATGTCATGCCGCAATAGCGCGACCGAATACAAGTGAAAGGAATAGAAGAAGAACGAGGAGTGACTACTCCTCATTGAAGCCGGAGGTGAACAGCTCCACCACGGCGGCCAGGGCCTCGACCTCTTCGGGGCCCTCAACCTGTACTTCCACCTGCCGCCCTTGCGCGGAATCCAGCATCAGCAGGCCGATGATGCTGTCAGCATCGGCCTCCACACCATCTTCATTGCGCAGCAGCACGTGGGCATCGAAACCCTGCACCAGCTCGAACAGCATCATGGCCGGTCTGGCATGAATACCCAGCTTGTTTTTCACTTCAACCGAGGCGGAAACAGTCATCGGATCGTCCTATTGGTCCGTCAGGATTGGGGGGCACTCTTGTCGAGAGTGCGGTGGCGGATCTGCACGTTCTTGCCGAGCAAACGGAATGCACTGGCCAGCCGCTCTGCAATAAAGACCGAGCGGTGCTGACCACCGGTGCAACCGATGCCGACCGTGAGGTAGCTGCGATTGTTGCGCTCCAGATGGGGCAACCAGGTCACCAGCATGTTCTCGATCTGCTGGGTAAACAGCATCACGTCAGCCTGCGCCGAGAGGTAGTTGGCGACCGGCTCATCCTTGCCGGTAAACGGCTTGAGCTCGGGGATCCAGTGCGGGTTGGGCAGGAAGCGGGCATCGAACACAAAGTCGGCATCCTTGGGGATGCCATATTTGAAACCGAACGACTCGAACACCAGCACCAGCTCGTTCTCTTTCTTGCCGAGTACCCGGGTTTTGATGAGCTCGCTCAGGTCGTGAATGCTGAGGGTGGTGGTGTCGATACGCAGGTCAGCGGTCGAGGAGATGGGCGCCAGCAGGTGGGTCTCCTCCCGAATCGCCTCATCCAGCGACAGCTTGTTGCGCGAGAGGGGGTGCAAACGGCGGCTCTCGCCATAGCGCTTGAGCAGGGTGCCGTTGTCGGCGTCGAAGAAGAAGCTGGAGAACTCTACCCGCCCCTCATTGCGCACTTGAGCCAGCAAATTTTCCAGTTTCTCCGGATCGCTCGGCAGGTTGCGCACATCAATACTGACCGCCAGCTTGTCGTACTGGCTCTCCACCGAGACAATCAGCTGGGGCAACAGATTGACCGGCAGGTTGTCCACACAGTAGTAACCCAGATCTTCCAGCACTCGCAGGGCTACCGTTTTACCGGAGCCCGAACGTCCACTTACCACGATTAACTGCATCTTGTTCCCTCACGCCAAAACAGGTGTCTCATCCTTGGCCTGCTGTCAGGCCGAGGTCATGATCTGATAGAGCTCTTCGTCGCTGGTTGCCTGACGCAACTGGCGGCAAACCGCCTTGTCACCCAGCTTGGAAGCCATCAGAGAAAGGGTCTTGAGATGCTGCTTGCACTCGCTTTCCGGCACCAGCAAGGCAAACAACAGGTCAACCGGTTGATTGTCGATGGAGTCGAAAGGAATAGGGTCGGCAAAGGTCATCAGGATCGCGGTTGGCGGGAACTCATCGTCAATGCGACCGTGGGGGATCGCAATACCGGCACCGATCCCGGTACTACCCATTTTTTCACGGGCCAGCAAGCATTCAAACAGCGCCTGACGGGAGGTGCCAAGGCGTTCGGCGGCCAGCTCGCTGATGATTTCGAGGGCGCGTTTCTTGCTGGTACAAGGGACTGCACTCTTGGTGCAGTCCCGACTCAGTATGTGTTCAAGTTGCATGGTTATTTTTTATTTAACTTATCTTTGTGCTTGATGATCTGCCTGTCCAGCTTGTCGAGCAAGGTGTCTATCGCAGCATACATATCTGCATGTTCAGAGTTGGCAAACACTTCGCCACCGCTGACGTGCAATTTGGCTTCCGCTATCTGGTTCAGTTTTTCCACGCTAAGCACCACATGAACATTGTTGATGTGGTCAAAGTGACGCTCGAGTTTGGCAAATTTGTTATTCACATAATCACGCAGAGCTTCGGTGATCTCGACATGGTGTCCGGTCAGGTTAATTTGCATAACATCATCCTTTTGTTTGCCTAAACCAGGCGTTTGCGCTGATTGGAAGGTGGGATAAACAAGGATTCGCGATACTTAGCGATCGTGCGTCTCGCCACCATAATACCCTGTTCGGCCAGCAAATCCGCGATCTTGCTATCACTTAACGGCTTGGCAGGATTCTCTGCCGTGACCAGCTTCTTGATGAGCGCGCGAATTGCGGTCGATGAGCACTCTCCTCCTCCTTCGGTGTTCACATGGCTGGAGAAAAAAAACTTCAATTCGAAGATACCACGGGGGGTATGCATGTACTTCTGGGTCGTCACCCGGGAGATGGTCGACTCATGCATCTCCACCGCTTCGGCGATGTCATTGAGCACCATCGGCTTCATCGCCTCTTCACCATACTCGAAAAAGCCCTGTTGCTGCTCGACAATGCAACTGGCCACTTTCAGCAGGGTGTCATTGCGACTTTCCAGGCTCTTGATGAACCACTTGGCTTCCTGCAAATGGGAGCGAATAAACTGGGTGTCGGTGCTGCTGCGGGCGTTGCGGGCCATGGCGGCATAGGTCTCGTTGACCCGGATGCGGGGGGCGGAGTCGGGATTGAGCTCGACCACCCACTTGCTGCCCTTCTTGACCACGGAGACGTCGGGGATCACGTACTGGGAGTCGCTCTGGATGATGCCATTGCCGGGGCGCGGCTCCAGCAGCTGGATCAAATCCAGCACATCCTTGAGGTCGCTCTCCTTGAGTTTTGTCTTGCGGGCGAGGGTGCGGTAATCCCGGTTGCCGAGCAGCTCCATGTGCTCGAGGATCACCTCCTTGGCCTCGTTGAGCCAGGGGGTCTGCGGGTCATACTGATCCAGCTGGATCAGCAAACACTCCTGCACAGAACGGGCAGCAATACCGACCGGATCGAAGTGCTGCACCCGCTTGAGTACCGCCTCGACCTCATCGAGTTCCACCTCTACGTCATCGCTGGTGACGGCTGCCTGGATATCCTCCAGCGCAACGGTCAGATAACCGGATTCGTCGATGGCATCGATGATGGCGAGCGCGATGGCAGCATCGACATCGCTGAACGGTGTGAGCCGCATCTGCCACAGCAGATAATCCTGCAGGTTTTCGGTGGTTTCACCCTGATAGACGCTATCTTCCCCATCGTGGATGGGGCCCGCGCTCTGGGCGGTCCCGGCAGAGTAAACCTCGTCCCAGGTGGTATCCACCGGCAACTCGTCCGGCATCTGCTCCTGAGCCATGGCATCGCTGGAATCCAGCTGGCTGGCATCGACCGGCGCTTCCGGACTGGTCTCTTGCGCCTCGCTCTCTTCCTGCTCCAGCAGAGGGTTGTTTTCGAGCGCTTGCTGAATTTCCTGCTGAAGTTCCAGAGTGGAGAGCTGGAGCAGACGAATCGCTTGTTGTAATTGCGGCGTCATGGTCAGGGACTGACCGAGACGCAACTGTAATGTCGGCTTCATCTACGTCGGGATATCCTTATGTTCAGCGAGGCACTCGTCAAAGGAAATGAAGGCATGCCCCCTTACTATAGACTGAATTGATCGCCCAAATAGACGCGCTTGACCTGCTCATCGGCAAGGATGTCAGCCGGTGCACCTTCGGCAATCATCTTGCCGTGGCTGACGATATAGGCCTTCTCACATACGTCCAGAGTCTCTCTGACGTTGTGGTCGGTAATCAAGACGCCAAGGCCTCTATCTTTCAGATGCTGAATGATCTTCTTGATGTCTATCACAGAAATCGGGTCAACCCCTGCAAAGGGTTCATCCAGCAGAATAAAACGCGGCTCGGCCGCCAGCGCACGGGCAATTTCGACCCGACGGCGTTCACCGCCGGAGAGGCTCTGACCCAGGTTGTCGCGAATGTGGGTGATATTGAACTCTTCCAGCAGTTGCTGAACCTTGTCCTCACGCTCCTCGCGACTCAACCCCTTGCGGGTCTGCATCACGCCCATCAGGTTGTCGAACACCGACAGGCGACGGAAGATGGAGGCCTCCTGCGGCAGGTAACCAATGCCATTGCGCGCCCGCACATGCATGGGCTGCAGGCTGATGTCCTGATCGTCGATAGTGATGAGACCGGCATCGCGCTGCACCAGCCCCACTATCATGTAGAAGGAGGTGGTCTTGCCCGCCCCGTTGGGGCCGAGCAGGCCGACAATCTGGCCAGTGCCCACTTCAAGGCTGACGTCACTCACCACCATGCGGCGCTTGTAGCTCTTCTGCAGGCCCACTGCTTTTAACACTGCCATGGCTTATTTTCCCTGCTTATTCTGGTCGGCGGGCTTGTCGAAATTCTCTACCTGATCCGGCAGGAACACGGTTTTGACCCGCTGGCTCGGGCTCTTGCTCTCGGCAATCATCTTCTGTTTGACGATGTCGTAGCGGATCAGATCGCCATTGACCTGGCTATCTTCCTGCTTGAGCTGACCATTGCCGGTGATGGTCACCAGACGGTTCTTCAGCTCGTAGCGGATGGTATTGCCGTGGGCATTGACCGGCTTGCCGTTATCCAGGATCTGGAAGAAGGTGGCGGGCTTGCCGTAGGCAGTCATCACCTCCGCCCCTTTCTCGCCGGAGCGGGTCACTACCACCTTGTCAGCCTTGATCCGGATGGTGCCCTGATTGATGGTCACATCCTCTTCGAAGGTGATGCGGTTGTCCTGCATCTCGGCCACCTGTTTGACGGCATCGACGTAGACCTTCTCGGCAAAGTCGGACTCTTTGGCGGTCACCGCACCACACAACAATAGGGCTGCGAGGGCCAGATTAGCGTTTTTCATTGAAATAGATGGCATGGCCTTGATCCAGTAACTCAAAATATTTGCGGTCCAGATGGCCCTTGAGGCCAACCCCTTGGGTCTGGAAATCCCGACCCAGAATGTTCACTTCCCGGTTGCTGCGCACATCCTGTGTCACCAGATCCAGCTCCAGATAGGGAGTATCCAGTGTGGAGATGAAAGAGGTAGGTAGCAGACCATCCAGATGCACCTTGTCCCGCAGGATGACGTTGTCGCCGGTGTTGAGCACGCCGGTTTCGGCGGTCACCTTCCACTCGGCGGCACCCTGATCGTCATACATGTAGACCACCGGCTTGTCGAAGTTGGCCTGCTCGAGGATTTGATAATACTCGGCGTAGGTCGACTCCAACCGCTCGGTGCGCTTGCCATTGATATCAAAACTGGTGGTCACCAGATCTTTGGCGACAAAATCCGGCTGATAGTTTTCGATTTTGACGGCGCTCTCCGGCACCAGCTCAACCTTGCCCAACTGCCAGGCAACCAGCGCAACCAGAAACAGCAGGGCAAACAACAGGGTCTGTCTGCTCATACCGAGGCCTCGTGCTGATAATCGTCGTGACCCTGCGCCTGCAAAATGAGGTCACACACCTCGCGCACCGCGCCCATGCCACCGCCAAGCCGGGTCACCATATCGGCACGACTCAGCACCAGCGGATGGGCATCGGCCACCGCGATACCCAGGCCGCAGGCGGCCATCACCGGCAGATCGATGGTGTCATCGCCCATATAGGCGGCCTGTTCAGCAGTCAGCCCCAGCTTGGCCAGCAGCGCTTCGAAGTGAGGCAGCTTTTTATCAGCCCCCTGCACCACATGAGCCACCCCCAGGCTTTTCATCCGATCACTGACGATTCGGGAGTTGCGCCCGGTGATGATGGCGATCTCGATCCCGGCATTGAGCAGCGCTCGCATGCCCGCACCATCGCGGGTACAGAAGGTTTTCAGCTCTTCGCCGTTGTTTCCCATGTAGATGAGGCCGTTGGAGAGCACCCCGTCCACATCGCACACCAGCAGGCGGATTTGCGCCGCCTTGTCGAACTGGCTGCGCGTCACCGGACCATAGAGGGTCGGTACGTTTTGCATCAAATTACTCCGGCTTTCAGCAGGTCGTGCATGTTGAAGGCGCCGAGCGGGCGTTTCTCTTCATCCACGACCAGTAATCCGTTGATTTTTCTCGTTTCCATCAGCTTGACGGCTTCCGCAGCCATCATCTCTGGACCTACGGTAACACAGTTGGCCGTCATCACACGGCTGATGGGGGTGTGATGGATATCGATCTGCTGGTCGAGAATGCGGCGCAGGTCGCCGTCGGTAAAGAGCCCGGCCAGCAGGCCATTGCCATCGACCACCGCCGTCATACCGAGCCCCTTGCGGCTCACTTCCAGCAGCGCCTGGCTGATGGTGGCATCTATCCCCACCCGGGGCAACAGCTCGCCACTGTGCATCAGGTCGCCAACCCGCAGCAACAGACGCTTGCCGAGCGACCCGCCCGGGTGAGAGAGGGCGAAGTCATCGGCGGTAAAACCGCGCGCTTCCAGCAGGGCGACCGCCAGGGCATCGCCCATGACTAAGGTTGCCGTGGTGCTGGAAGTGGGTGCCAGACCCAACGGGCAGGCCTCTTTCTCCACCTTGATACACAGGTGCACGTTGGCCTCTTTGGCCATGGTGGAGGCCGGATTACCGGTCATGCAGATGAGCGGAATGCCGCGGCGCTTGAGTACCGGCAGCAGGGCCAGGATTTCATCGCTCTCACCGGAGTTGGAGATAGCGATGATAAGGTCGCCACTGGAGATCATCCCCAGATCGCCGTGACTCGCTTCTCCCGGGTGAAGGAAGAAGGCCGGTGTACCGGTGCTGGCGAGGGTGGCGGCGATCTTGCTGCCGATATGGCCCGATTTGCCCATGCCGGTGACCACTATCTTGCCACCACAGCGCAGCACCATCTCGCACGCCTTGTCGAAGGCGTCGTTCAGATACTGATAGAGTCCATCAATGGCTTGCTTTTCTGTGTCCAGCACCGCGCGGGCACTGCGACGAAAATCGAACAGTTCAGACACTTTCTCAGGCTTTACAGACATAAAGACACAGCTCCGGGCCGAAATTAGCTGCGGGATTATAAAAAAGTCTGCCCGGATAAGCGAATCGGATGGCAAGTCCCGCTCTCGATGACGCACTTTGTTACAGAAAACTGTCGTGCAAATGGGCTTGCAGCCTGTTCAATAGTTGTTCCTTGCTGTTGCTTAGACCTAGACTACCCCATAAAATTCGCACCTCATTTACACCGGATGGACAATTGTTTGAACAATGACCTGATCACCATCTCCGATCTGACCTTCAGTCACGGAGATCGGCTGTTGTATGACGGGATCAACCTGACCATTCCTCGTGGCAAGGTAACCGCCGTCATGGGCCCGAGCGGCATCGGTAAAACCACCCTGCTGCGGCTGATCGGTGGCCAGCTCAAGCCGGAGTCCGGTCACATTCTGTTTGACGGGGAAGACATCCCCCCCCTCTCCCGTTCGCGCCTCTATGAAGTGCGCAAGCGGATGAGCATGCTGTTCCAGAGTGGCGCCCTGTTTACCGGCATGACGGTCTACGACAACGTGGCCTTCCCGCTGCGGGAGCACTCCGGCCTGCCGGAGGAGCTGATCCACACCATCGTCATGATGAAGCTGCAAGCGGTGGGCTTGCGCGGCGCGGCGAAACTGATGCCCTCCGAGCTCTCCGGCGGCATGGCGCGCCGGGCGGCGCTGGCTAGGGCCATCGCCCTTGACCCCGACCTCATCATGTATGACGAGCCGTTTGTCGGGCAGGATCCCATCACCATGGCGGTGCTGGTCAAGCTGATCAAGGAGCTGAACGATGCCCTCGATATCACCTCCGTCATCGTCACCCACGATGTAAAAGAGGTGCTGAGCATCGCCGATTACGCCTACATCATTGCCAATCGCAAGGTGGTGGCGCACGGTACGCCGGATCAGCTGCGCGAGGAGCACAATCCCGAAGTCGAGCAGTTCCTCAAAGGATTGCCCGATGGTCCTGTTCCGTTTCATTTTCCGGCAGGCGATCTGCTACAGGATCTCTGATGTTGATAAGTCAAATAAGCAAGCTGGGGCGGGTCGGAGTGCGGTTTATCAGCTCCGTCGGTCGCGCCACCATCATGTTGTTCCATGCGCTGGCGGGCAAACCCGAGCCGCGCAAGCACTTCCCGCTGCTTGTCCAGCAGTTGTATGTGGTGGGCGTACAGTCGGTGGCCATCATTCTGGTCTCCGGCCTGTTCATCGGCATGGTGCTCTCGCTGCAGGGTTACAACGTATTGAAGGATTTCGGCGCCGAGCAGAGCCTGGGGCCGCTGGTCTCCCTCTCCCTGCTGCGGGAGCTGGGTCCTGTGGTCACGGCGCTGCTGTTTGCCGGCCGTGCCGGTTCGGCCCTGACCGCTGAAATCGGCCTGATGAAGGCCACCGAGCAACTTTCAAGCCTAGAGATGATGGCGGTCGACCCACTGCGCCGGGTGGTTGCCCCCCGCTTCTGGGCTGGCGTCATCAGCATGCCGCTGCTGGCCTTTATGTTCAGCCTGATCGGTATCTTCGGCGGCAAACTGGTCGGCGTGGACTGGCTCGGCGTGGACGAAGGGGGCTTCTGGTCTGCCATGCAGGCCTCCGTCGATTGGGGTGAAGACATCATGCAGGGCGCCATCAAGAGCCTGATCTTCGCCCTGGTGGTTACCTGGATTGCGCTCTTTAACGGCTATGATGCCAAGCCGACCTCGGCCGGGATCAGTCAGGCCACGACCCGTACCGTGGTCCACTCATCCCTCGCCGTACTCGGCCTGGATTTTATACTCACTGCAGTCATGTTTGGATAAGGTAAAGATGAAGTTCAGCAAAGTAGAATTCCTGGTCGGCACCTTCATGCTGGCTGGCATCGGTGCCATTCTGGCACTGGCCCTGCAAGTGGCCGGTTTGAGCTTCAAACCGGAAGGAGAAACCTATACCCTGCGCGCGCATTTCGATAATATCGGCGGCCTGAAAGTCCGTTCGCCGGTCAAGGTCGGCGGCGTGGTGGTCGGTCGGGTCAGCGATATCGTACTGGACCCGAAAACCCAGGTGCCTGAAGTGACCCTGATGATGCAAAAGAGCGCTGGCGAGTTTGCCGATACCAGCTCCCTCTCCATCCTCACCTCCGGTCTGCTCGGCGAGCAGTACATCGGTCTGGCCCCCGGTTTCAGCGATGAGGAGATGGGCACCGAGATGCTCAAGGATGGCGACCTGATTGAAGACACCAAATCCGCCATCGTGCTGGAAGATCTGATTGGCAAGTTCCTCTACAGCCAATCCTCCGACAGCAAATCAGACAGCAAGAAGGAGTAACCATGTTCAAGAAAATCGCCCTGCTGCTGGGTCTGATGACCAGCATGCTCTTTTCCCTGTCTGCCCAGGCCGCAGTCGATGCCACCGACCCTAACGCGCTGGTTGATCAGGCTGCCAAGCAGACCTTTGCCCGCCTGAAGGCCGATCAGGCCCAGGTGAAGAGCAATCCGGATCACCTGCGGGTGATCATCCGCGAAGAGCTGCTGCCCTATGTAGACAACCGCTTCGCCGCCTACAAGGTGCTTGGCAACCAGATTAAAGAGACCACCGAAGCGCAGCGCAATGCCTTCGTCGAGGTGTTCACCGAGTACATGGTGAGCTCCTACGCCGATGCGTTGGCCCATTTTGACAAGCAGACCGTCAAGGTCGAGCCGGGCAAAGCCCCCAGCGGCAATATCACCGCCGTCAACGTCAGCGTGAAAGAGGCCGGCAAGCCGGACATCTTCCTCGAGTTCAAGCTGCGCAAGAACAACAAGACCGGCGAGTGGAAAGCCTTCGACATGGTGGCCGAGGGGATCAGCCTGCTCTCCGCCAAGCAGAGCGAGCTCGGCGGTTTGATCCGCCAGAACGGCATCGATGCGGTGATCGCCCAGTTGCGCGAGCACAACGCCAAGCCGCTGGTACTCAAACCATGACCCTCAGCGGTGAACTGCAGGCGCCACAGGTCAATGACCTGTGGCAACGCCGCGCCGAATGGTGGCAGGACGACCAGCTCGAGCTCGGCAGCGTCACCACCCTCGACTCCGCCGGACTGGCCCTGCTGGTCAAATGGGCCAAAGCCGTATTAGCGCGAGGCGCCACACCGCAACTGGTGGGCGCCTCCAGTGATTTCTATACCCTGGCCAACCTCTACGGGGTGGCCGGGCTGTTTCAGTCAACCCCGCTCACAACTGAGGACGCATAATGCAAGTCTCTGAAATTGAAGCGATACTCCTTGAGGCTCTGCCATTGTCCGAAGTCCATGTCAAAGGGGACGGTAGTCACTACCAAGTGATCGCCGTCGGTGACATGTTTGACGGCATGAGCCGGGTCAAGAAGCAGCAGGCCATCTATGCCCCGCTGATGGACAAGATCGCCAGCAACGCCATTCACGCCCTCTCCATCAAGGCGTTCACCGACGCCGAGTGGAAACGCGAACGTAAATTCCTATTGCCCTCCTGATTTGGTAACGAAGTAAAAATGGACAAATTCAAAATCGATGGTCGTTGTACTCTCAACGGCGAAGTGACCATCTCCGGCGCCAAAAACGCCGCCCTGCCGATCCTGTTCGCAACCCTGCTCTGTGATGAAGAGGTTCACCTCTCCAACGTGCCGCGCCTGAAAGATGTGGGCACCACCATCAAGCTGCTGGAGATGCTGGGCGCGACCACCAAGGTCAACGGCAACGTCACAGTGCTGACCGGTGCGGTGAACAACCACGTCGCCCCCTACGAGCTGGTGAAGACCATGCGCGCCTCCATTCTGGCGCTGGGCCCGCTGGCTGCCCGTTTCGGCGCGGCTGACGTCTCCCTGCCCGGCGGCTGCGCCATCGGTGCCCGTCCGGTCAACCTGCACGTCCACGGCCTGGAGCTGATGGGCGCCAAGATCACCATCGAAGATGGTTACATCAAGGCCCGTGTCGATGGCCGCCTGAAAGGCGCCCACATCCTGATGGATATGGTCTCCGTGACCGGTACCGAAAACCTGATGATGGCCGCGACCCTGGCTGATGGCCGCACCGTGATCGAAAACGCCGCGCGCGAGCCGGAAGTGGTCGATCTGGCCAACTTCCTCAATACTCTGGGCGCCAAGATCCAGGGCGCGGGCACCGATACCCTGACCATCGACGGTGTCGAGCGTCTGCACGGCGGCAACTACAGCGTGCAGCCTGACCGCATCGAAACCGGTACCTTCCTGGTGGGTGCAGCGGTCACCGGCGGCAAGATCACCTGCCGCAAGACAGACCCGACCCTGCTGGAAGCGGTACTGGTCAAGCTGGAAGAGGCTGGCGCCCTGATTGAGAAGGGTGAAGACTGGATCACCCTCGACATGACTGGCCGCACCCTCAAACCGGTCACCATCAAGACTGCCCCCTACCCGGCCTTCCCGACCGACATGCAGGCACAGTTCACTGTGCTGAACGCCGTCGCCAAAGGCACCGGCATGGTCACCGAGACCATCTTCGAGAACCGCTTCATGCACGTTCCCGAACTGGTACGGATGGGTGCAGACATCGAACTGCAGGGCAATGTGGCCATCTGCCGTGACACCGAGCAACTCAAGGGCGCCCAGGTGATGGCGACCGATCTGCGCGCCTCCGCCAGCCTGGTACTGGCCGGCTTCGTGGCCGAAGGCTCCACCATCGTCGACCGTATCTATCACATCGACCGTGGCTACGAAGACATCGAGCAGAAGCTGCAGGGTCTGGGTGGCCGCATCGAGCGCATCAAGGGCTGATATCTCCCTGATCGCTGGCCGATAAAAAGGCCCCCTCGCTAATGCAAGGGGGCCTTTTTACATTCACCTGGGCTGCCGAGATTCAATGCGGTCGAGAGTGGTCCATATCGTGTCAGGCTATTTACCAGCCCCCTGGCGGCCAACGTTCATTGGCTCGAGACTCGCCAAAGAACCAAAAAAGTGGGGTGACATGTCCATGTCACCCCCTCGCAAATAGCATGTTCCATATTGGAGTCCGGCCACGCCAGGTCTCTGTTTCACTTTCCGATAGTTCGCGACCCATCTTAAGTACGCGCCAATTGCAGCAATGCAACCGGCCAGCTACCCGTTACAACCTTCGTCCACACGGCAGACAAGCCGCCGTGTTTGTCCTTGCAACTGAAATATTACGCATAAAAACAAAATAAAAAACGTTTTTATGCTAATTCCATTCACATCAGAGTACAAAAAACAGCCTTATCATCACCACTAAATTGTTATAAAACAGCAAGATAGATTCATTCATGGTTATTCACCCGCAAAGGGCATCAGCAATGGCTTACAAGGCTTTGCGAGATCTCGCACAAAAAATGGCTGCCTTACAGCCAACGGCGCAGGGGCAACCAGTCACTCAGACGGGCTATCAGTCGCCTTGGCCACCCCTCGGGTTTGCGCGGCAATCCACCGGCCTGCTCCTGCCAGCGAGCCAGCCACGTTCGCAGCGCCTCGCAGATCGGCAGGCAGTGCAGATGCAGCATCAGTTCGGTATTGAGAAACAGCGAGCGGGGATCGAGATTAAGGCTGCCAAACAGCGCCCGCTCCTTCCCCAGCAGGATCAGCTTGGCGTGCAGGCTGCCGTGGCCATGATCAAACTCGGCGACCCGGATCCCGCGGCGCAGCAACCAGCCGAGATAGCGCTGATAGGGGCCATAGACCAGCGGCACATCGGTGCTGGCCAGCGAGTTGGTGAGAATGTCGATGGCGACCCCCTGCTGACGTAGCCGCGCCAGACGGTGCCGAAACCCGCGAGTAAGGATGAGGTAAGGGGTCACCAACCCCAGCGAGCCTGGATTGTCAGCCAGCTGACGCCAGAGCTGACGGGCGGTGGTGGGACGGGAGATGAGCCCCTTGCCGGGACGGTCGAACCATACCTCTGCCCGCCCCTCGTGCCACTGCAGCGGTACATCGCTCTCGTCAAACAGCGCCGCGGGCAGATCATAGACCGTCGCCACCGCCGGATCCGTCATGGTGAACAGGAAGTCGTTGACCACCTCTATTTCGGCGGGCAGCAGCTCGCGGCGCAGCAGATGGCGGATGGGGTGACTCCAACGGCTGTGCCAGAACTGCTCGAACCCCTGCGCCATCTGCTGGCACAGTCCCCCCTGACAGGCGAGATCGAGATCCACGAAGGGGGCTTGCGGATCCAGACCGAAGTAGCGATCGCCTATGTTGCGCCCGCCGATCAGCGCCAGCTTGCCATCCACCAGCAGCAGTTTGTTATGCATCCGGTGGTTGATGCGGCGAAAGCTGAGCAGCCCCTCCAGCAGCAGTGCCAGCGGGCGCCAGCCCCGCAGCCAGAAGGGGTTGAACAGCCGCACTTCGATCCCGGGGTAGTGAGCCACCATCTCCAGAAAGCGGTTGTCACCGGCATAGAGATCATCCACCAGCAGCTGCACCTTGACGCCGCGCCGAGCGGCGTGGAGCAGCTCGCTCAGCAGCAGCTTGCCGCTGCTGTCCTCTTCCCAGCTGTAGTACTGCGCCTGGATCCGCTCGCGAGCATGGCGGATCCAGTGACAACGCACCTTGAGCGCCAGCTGGGGATCGTCGATCAGGGCAAAGGATCCGGGGATCATGGTGTCATCCTGCTGTCATGGCCGGGTGTCATAACGCTGGCGAGCCTCTTCACATATTCAAAAGGAGTTGCTGATGGAACTGCATGATACCCCGATGTTGCGCTATCTGGGCCAGCTCAGCCAGCCAGATCTCATCCCGGCCACCGGCCCCGCCCACTGGTTCCTGCAACACAGGGACGGTGGCTGGCAATTGCCGACCGTGCAGGCGACCCTGCCGGTCAACCGGCTCAGGGCTGAGCAGCTTCGATAGCGGCAGCCTTACCCTCGATCTGGGGCAAGCTGAAACGATAGGCTACGTAGTACTTGTAGATGGTGCCGACATAGTTGATCGGCCCCTGCCCGACTTCGTTGGCCACCAGCTGATCTACGTTGCCGAACCAGACGTTGGGATCGAACCCCAGTTTCTCCGCCTTGCCTCGCAGCGCCTGCACCCGGTTTGGCCCGGCGTTGTAGGCGGCGAGGGCAAACAGGTGGCGGTTGAGCCGATCCAGCTTGGGATCATTGAAGTAGGTATCGAGGATCAACCGCATGTAGCGGCAGGCGGCCTCCACATTGCCCTCCAGCGTGGTGAGTCTGGCGCCGTTGATGCCGACCTCCCGCCCCGTGCTGGGCAGCAGTTGCATGATGCCCACGGCCCCCTTGTGCGAACGCGCCTTGGGATTGAGGCCGGACTCCTTGTAGCCGAGCGCCGCCAGCATCAGCCAGTCGAGATCGTATTGATTGGCGTACTTCTCCAGCACTTTGCGAATGGTCGCAAGGCGCCCCATGGGATCTGGCGCCAGGATATTGCTCATCTGCTCGCTGTGAACCAGCAACCGGCGCAGGGTCATGTCGCTGTAGAGGCTGTTGCGGCTGACGCTCGCCAGATAGCCATTGACCGCTTTCAGCAGCTCGGGGCTGTTCTTGCGCAGCGCCCAGCCACTGGTGCCGTTGCTGCGCAGGGGGATCAACTTGTGAGCCTTGAGACCGGAGATCATGCCACTCAGCCAGATCCGCCCCTTGTAGCTGTCGGTCACCGTCAGGGGAATAATGCCGGCGGCCACCATCTCCAGCAGATCGCCATCCTGTAGATATTCGGGCACCGTCTCGATATAGACGGGGGGCAGCCCCAACTCGCGAAACAACCAGTTGAGCTGGCGCAAGCTCTCGTAGTAGCTGGAGCTGGCCCGCACCCAGACCCGCCTGCCGGAGAGCTGGGTAATGCGGCTGAAGGCGGGCAGGCTGTTCTGGCTAACCACCCACTCCTCGATGGAAGAGATGAGCGGCCGGGAGAAGGCCACCTGTTCACGCCGGGTCGGGGTCACCGTCATGGTCGCCGCCACCAGATCCCCACGCCCCTCGGTCAGATAGTCCAGCAGCTTGTCCTGCCGCACCGGGATGTAGACCACCTTGAGTTTGACCTTCTCTTTAGCGAGATAGGTGTTGTTCAGCCAGCGCTCGAATCCTTGCAGCTGATTGACCAGAATGCCGTACTGGGTGCCGCGATCGAGAAAATAGAAACCGCGCTCATAGACCACCAGAGCCCTGAGTTCGCGCTTTTGCAGAATGCTTTCGAGGTCCCCGGGTTGGGGCAAACGCACCGGCTTGAGCTCAGCCGCCAGCAGGGAAAAACAGCAGAGGGCCAGCAGAGCCCAAATCCAGCGTCGCATCACGATGGCTGCCCCTGTGCTGAGGTCACGCCTGCTGCCTGTTGGCAGCACGGATCACGATAAAGGGTGGGATTGGGGGCAGAGATCCATCGCTGCGTCATGATATTTACGCCTTCTGTTGGCCGACTCGCGCCGGGCAAAACGTCTGTGGGATAGAGTAACTATAGAACGCCGACCCACAGCAGAAGGGTCAACACGGCAGGCAAACCTGCCGCGTTATCAGACAACTCAGATAGAGCGGGCCCGCATTTCGAAAATCAGTTTTTCGGCGGTGCAGGTGAATTGCAGGCGGGCTTTCAGGATCACGCCGTTGGCGCCCTGGGTCAGTTCGCTGCTCACTTGAGCTTCGGCGGTGACCTGTTTGGCCAGTGCTTCATAGGCAGCCAGCTTGGCGCGGGCATCCGCCTCGGCCGCGGCTTCAATAACCAGCTCCATCACATCGTCGCCTTCGCCGATGATGGTGCCGATCTCGGCAAAACAGCCGCAGCTGTCACAGGTTTCGTTCAGTTCAACTTTCTCGTCTACAGACATTTTCTACTCCTACTGCTTATTTCGGATGATTTGCGTCGTCACGCATCGCCTTGCGAAAATCTTTGATGGCGGTCCCCAGATCCTCACCTGCACTGGCAAGACGCTTGCTGCCGAAGACCAGCACAACGACCAGCAAGAGGATCAGCATATGCCAGATATGAATTCCACCGAGTCCCATAGGGATACTCCCTCACAAAGAGATATCTGTTACTTGTATCAAAATAGAGCGCAGGGATTGTTGGGCAAAATCAAGGCAGGTGCAAGTGAGCAAATAAATCATAGCCAAAAAATAGGGCGACCCTGAGGTCGCCATATTGATTGTGCTACATGTCCCCTCAACCGCTACATCCTGTACCAGTGGTTCATGCGAACCTGAGACCATTCGAGGATAAGATCGCCAAGATATGAAAACAAATGGTATAAATTCATCTTAGAATTGAAGAGGATTCATATCATGCTGCTGGAACAACTGGGTCGCATCGACCTCAATTTGCTGATTATCCTGCAGGTACTGCTGGAGGAGCGCAACGGCAGCAAGGCGGCACGCCGCCTTCATCTGAGCCAGTCCGCCGTCAGCAAAGCCCTCGGCCGTCTGCGCGATACCTTCAATGATCCCCTCTTCATCCGCTCTGCCTACGGGCTGGAACCCACCGGCCGTGCCCTTGCGCTGCAACAGCAGTTGCAGCCCATCCTGCTGTCGCTGGACAACCTGATCCAGCCGCCCGAGTTCGACCCCGCCAGCTCGGAGCGAGAGTTCGTCATCGCCAGCATGGACAGCGCCTTTACCCTATTTGCCCCGCTCTACCTGAGCGAGCTGAAGCGGCAGGCACCAAGGATCCGCTTGCGTTACGAGGAGTGGACCGAGAACAGTCTGACCGAGATGAGTCAGGGACAGGTGGACATCGCCTTCGCGGTGCGGGAGAACTGCATCAGCTCCGATTATCGACTCGATACCCTGCCCGACAGCATCTGTCAGCGAGTGCTGGCGGTCGATGATCTCACCTGTCTGGTGCAGCAGCACCACCCCGCGCTGCGGGAGCCCAACTGGAATCTGGAGCACTACCTCAGTTATCCCCATGTGCAGACTTACTGCGAGGGGCGGGACCGCTGGATGCTGGATCACAAGCTGGCAGAGCAGGATCTCTACCGGCGTATCGAGGCAACCGTGCCCTCCTTCGAGGCGGCGTTGCGGATGGGGATGCACTCCGACATGATAGTGACCCTCTCCAGGCTCTACGCCCGCCACGCTACCCAGGTCTATCCGCTGTTGCAGCTGCCGCTACCCATCGGGTTGGACAGCATCTCCCACCTGCTGATCTGGCATCAGCGTCACAGCGAGGATCCGGGCCACCGCTGGCTGCGGGAATTGCTGCTCTCCCTCATCATGAGCAAACTGGAACCCGCAGCGACCACTCACGGCTGACGGCACGCCTTCTCGGCAACAAAAAAGAACGGGGCTCTGCGTAGCCCCGTTTCATTCATTTCAACATGTAACCCACTCAGCCTTGGCCGGTCACTGCCAGATAGTGATGTACCCCATCCAGCAGCATCTGGACCGAGATCATCACCAACAGCATCCCCATCAGCCGCTCCACCGCAGTGAGTCCCCGCTCACCCAGCAGCTTGTTGAATACCTCGTAGAACATCAGGATCACCGCGCTGGCAGCCCAGGCCATAAAGAGCGCCAGCGACCAGTCCACCATCCGGGCGGGCTCCTGATTGGCCAGCAGCATCAAAGAGGCGAGGATCGAAGGACCGGCGATCATCGGGATCGCCATCGGCACCAGGAAGGGCTCCTCGCCCGCCGCCAGTCCGGTCACGCCCCCCTCACTGGGGAAGATCATCTTGATGGCGATCAGGAACAGGATAATGCCTCCAGCAATGCTGACCGCCTCCTGCCGCAGGTTGAGGAAGCCGAGAATCTGCTGACCGACGAACAGGAACAGCATCATGATGGCCAGCGAGAAGAGCAGCTCGCGGATCATCACCTTGCGGCGCCGCTTGGGATCGATATGACGCAGGATAGAGAGGAAGACCGGCAGGTTGCCCAGCGGATCCATGATCAGAAACAGCATGACTGCGGCAGAGAAAGTATCCATACAACGCCCGGGCTACGCCCTGAATAGGGAAAAGAGAGGGGGCGAAATATAGCAAAGGGCGAAGAATTGAGCGAGCGCCATGATGCGCTCGCAGCGAGATTAACCGTGGTTGCAGATCTTGTCGGCGCGGGTCTGGAAACCCTCGGCCGAGTCGATGAATTTGCCGCGGGCAGCCAGAAAGTCGATCAGCGCTTCCGCATCCATCTCGCTGGCGCTGCAGGTATGAAAACGGGCCTCGGCACCGAACCGCTCGGCCATCGCCTGTTTCAGGCTGGCACGGGTAAATTGCCCCCCGTGTGCCAACATCATCTCCATCACTTCGTGACCATGAACCGATTGCGACATCTCTCACCTCAATAATAAACATATTTAATGCCAATTAAATATCTCCCCGCCCGGAGGGATCTTGATATAGGCCAATAAATTGCGCATTACCTGGTCAGGGGAGTGGTCACCGCCACCGCTTTGTCGATAATGTGGCAACCCGCGTCAGGGATCGCTACACTGGCGCCCCTTTTTGGCCATCGCAGACAATGTATAAGGATATTGGCGTCATGCTGTTCCATGGAGAGGCTCTCAAGCCCTGGCAGATCTGGACCCGCCGACCACTCTGGCTCAAGACCCTGATCGGCATGCTGATTGGCGTCGGCCTGGGCGTCGGCTTTGAAGAGCAAGCCCTGCTGCTCAAGCCCCTTGGCGTCTTGTTCGTCAACACCATCCAGATGCTGATGGTGCCTCTCATTTTCTGTTCGGTCATCGCCGGCCTCACCTCGCTGCTCAAGGGCAAGGCCCTCGACCGCATCGGCAGCAAGGCGATTTGTCTCTACTTCTTCTCGACCGCCATCGCCATCTGCATCGGCCTGATGATGGGCTGGCTGCTGGAGCCCGGCATGGGTGCCGACATGGGGCCCCATCAGCGACTCGGTGTGGCAACCCAACCCACCCTGGCCAGCGTGCTGAGCCATCTGGTGCCGAGCAACCCGGTACAGGCGATGGTGGATGGCAAGATCCTGCAAGTGATCGTCTTTGCAGTGGCGTTGGCGGTCGCCCTCAACGCCAGCGGTCGCCGTGGCCGCCCCGCCATCCTCTTCTTCACCTCGTTGGCCGAGGGGATGTTCAAGCTGACCCAGATGGTGATGGCGCTCGCCCCTTACGGTGTCTGCGCCCTGATGGCCTGGATGACCGGCAAATACGGCCTCGACCTGCTGCTGCCGCTGCTCAAGGTGATCGGCGCCGTCTACCTCGGCTGCCTGCTGCACGTGCTCGGGGTCTACAGCGGCCTGCTGCTCCTGCTGGCACGGCTCAATCCTTTGCACTACTTCAAGAGCATCGTTGATGCCCAGGCGGTTGCGTTTACCAGCAGCTCGAGCAGCAGTACCCTGCCCATCAGTCTGGCCTGCGCCGAGAAGCGGCTGGGAGTCTCCCCCGCCATCACTGCCAAGGTGCTGCCCATCGGCGCCACCATCAACATGGATGGCACCGCCCTCTATCAGGGAGTGACTGCGCTGTTCGTGGCTCAGGCATTCGGGGTGGATCTGCACATGGTCGATTACCTGACCATCATCAGCATCGCCACCCTGGCCAGTATCGGCACCGCTGGCACCCCGGGCACCGGGTTGATGCTGCTGACCCTGACCCTGACGGCGGTGGGCTTGCCGCTGGAAGGGGTGGCACTGATTGCAGGCATTGACCGGATCCTCGACATGGCACGCACCACGGTCAACGTATCGGGGGATATTCTGGTGTCGGTGCTGATCGCCCGCAGCGAAAACGAGCTGGATCTGGCGACCTATCACGATGCCAGCGCAGGGGAAGATATCGAGTTCCCGCCGCGCTAGCGGAAGAAAGATCAGCTGTCGTGGGGATCGTGATGACAGCGCCAGCAGACGTCGAAGTTGGCGCCGTTCTCCTCCCCGCACTGGCCGCACAGCCAGCCGTTACCCTGACGCTGCTGGTAACGCTCGATGACCCGTCCCGCCTTGCTGCGATCCTCGGCCCGCACCATCAGGGTCACCTGCAACATGTCGACCGGCAGTTCGCCAAGGGCGCCTGACAGCCCCTCGCCATTGAGGCGCACCAGCACCCCTTCCGCCTCCAGCGCCCCTTTCAACGCGTGCGCCTCCAGGGTGTGTGAGGCGCGATAGAGATTGATCCAGTTATCCATAGCTCCCCCTTACAACAACTTGTCGATGCCAAACTCGGCGCCGTTCTCAATCATGAAATCGATGAATGCCCGCAACTTGCGCGGCATCAGTTGCCGCTCCGGAAACAACAAATAAATCGGCACCCTGGGTTGCTGCCACTCTGGCAGCAGGATCACCAATTCGCCGCTGGCCAGCTCATCCTGACAGAGCATAGCGGGTAACGAAGCCAACCCCAGCCCCGCCTTCGCAGCCTCCCGGGCACAGGTAATATTATTGACCCGAAAACGGGAGGGGGGGTCAACCAGCACCTCTCTGCCATCCAGCTCGAAGCACCAGTGAGAGGCAAGAAACCCGCTGCTCACCGTCACCCGCTCGTGGTTGGCCAGATCCTCCGGCCGCTCGATGACCGGGCTGCGGGCCAGATAGTCCGGGCTGGCACAGAGCAGCCGTCCGGTGCTCCAGAGTCGGCGCGCCGCCAGATTGGAGTCGCTCATGTCGCCAATCCGCACCACCGCATCCAGCCCTTCGCTGATGGGATCCACCACCCGGTTGGTCAGCTCCAGCTCCACCTGCAGGGCGGGATAGGCCTGCAAAAACTTGGCGACCAGGCGCCCGACCACCAGTTGCCCCGTCTCGATAGGCACCGCCAGTTTGAGGGTGCCGGTCACCTCCTGCTGGCTGGCGCTCAGCATCAGTTCGGCTTCGGTCAGGGCATCGACCGCCTTGCTGCAGTGCAGGTAGTACTTCTCCCCCTCCTCGGTCAAAGTGAGCTGACGAGTGGAGCGATAGAGCAGACGCACTCCGAGCCGCTGTTCAAGCTCGGCGATGCGGCGGCTGACCATCGCCTTGGTCATCCCCAGCTCGCGGGCGGCCCCCGTAAACGAGCCCTTGTCGACGATACGCACCAGAATTAACGCGGCATTGAGATCCATTGTTGCACCAGTGAAACTGTATATCTCGTGAACCAATACTAATCGAAACAATTGACCAGTGTTAGCCTGCGCCCCTTAAGTTCAGGAATCACAAAAATGAGTCAACACAAAAAAATTCCCCTGCTGGCAGCCATGATATTGGCGCTGCTCGGTCTGCTGTTCGCCGGTTACTGGTATCTTCACGGCCGCTATTTTGAAAGCACCGACAACGCCTATCTGCAAAGTGAAGTGACCGGGATCAGCTCCAAGCTACCCGGTTATATTCGCGAAGTGCTGGTCACCGACAACCAGCCGGTCAAAGCGGGCCAGCTGATCGCCCGGCTCGATGATCGCGAATACAAAACCAGGGTCGCGGAGGCCGAAGCCGACCTGCGCCTCAATCAGGCGACGGCCGAAAATCTGGCCGCCACCCGCACCCAGCAACTGAGCATGATCCAGCAGGCCGAGGCCAAGGTCGCTTCCGCCAATGCCGAACAGCTGCGCGCCAGCCAGCAGGTCAACCGGATCAGTCAGCTCAACCAGCGCCACTACAGCTCGCAAGACAGTCTGGACGAGGTGCGTGCCGGCCTGCAGGTCAATCAGGCGCAAGCCCGGGAGGCCCAAGCCGCCCTGCAGGCGGCCCGTGAACGACTGCTGGTACTGGATGCCGAACGCAAACAGAATCTGGCCAAGCTGGCATTGAGCGAAGCACAACTGGAGCAGGCCAAGCTGGAGCTCGGCTACACCGAACTGCGGGCGCCAGCCGACGGCATCATAGGCAAGCGCAGCCTGCGGGAAGGGCTCTACGTCCAGTCCGGCATGCAGGTCGCCAGCCTGGTGCCGCTGCAGCAGGTGTGGGTCGAGGCCAACTTCAAGGAGACCCAGCTCGCCCATATGCAGCCGGGCCAGAAGGTCGAAGTGGTGCTCGATGCCTACCCGGATCAACCGGTCGAGGGGATCATCGACAGCCTGGCCCCGGCCACCGGTGCCAAGTTCGCCCTGCTGCCACCGGAGAATGCTACCGGCAACTTCACCAAAATCGTGCAGCGGGTACCGGTGAAGATCCGCATCCCCGAGCCAGGCCCGCTGGCAGGCAAGCTGCTGCCGGGTCTCTCCACCGAAGTGATCGTGGATACCCGCACTCCTGAGCCCGTGGTGGCTGCCAACTGATGGAACCCATTCCACGTCGCAACTGGATCGCGGTCATGGGGGGGCTTATCGGCGCCTTCATGGCCATCCTCGATATCCAGATCACCAATGCCTCCCTGAAGGATATTCAGGGGGCCCTGTCGGCCACCCTGAGCGAAAGCTCCTGGATCTCCACCTCCTATCTGGTGGCGGAGATGATCGCCATCCCCCTGAGCGGCTGGCTGAGCCGGGGGCTGAGCGTGCGCCGCTACCTGCTCTGGACCACCAGTGCGTTTATCGCCGCCTCCGTGCTCTGCTCGTTCAGCTGGAACCTCACCAGCATGATCGTCTTCCGGGCGCTGCAGGGCTTCACCGGCGGGGCGCTGATCCCGATGGCCTTCTCCCTCATCGTCACCCTGTTGCCGCTACAAAAGCGGGCCACCGGCATGGCGCTGTTTGGCCTCTGTGCCACCTTCGCCCCCGCCATCGGTCCGACCCTCGGCGGCTGGCTCACCGAGCAGATGTCGTGGCACTACATCTTCTATCTCAACGTGCCGCCGGGACTGCTGGTGATGGCCATGCTGGCCCACGGGCTTGATAAAAAACCGGTGGACTGGGCCGTGATCAAGCGGGTAGACCTCATCGGGATTGTCACCATGGCACTTGGCCTCGGCCTGCTGGAGGTGGTACTGGAAGAGGGCAATCGGGAAGACTGGTTCGGCTCAAGTTTCATCGTGCGACTGGCGGTCATCTCGGCAGTGGCGCTGGTGTTCTTCGTCATCAGCCAGCTGATCCGCCGTCACCCGCTGGTCAATCTGCGGTTGCTGCACAACCCGCGCTTCGCGCTGGCCTGCTTCGCCTATCTGATCCTCGGCATGGCGTTGATGGGCTCCATCTATGTGCTGCCGCTCTACATGACCCAGATCCACAACTACAACGCGCTGGAGATCGGCGAAGTCCTGATGTGGATGGGGCTGCCGCAACTGCTGGTGCTACCGCTGGTGCCCAAACTGACCCACAAGATAGACCCGCGCTATCTGGTGAGCTTCGGCTTCCTTATCTTCGCCGTCAGCTGCTTTATGAACGTCAACATGAGTGCCGACTACGCCGGGCCGCAGCTGATCCAGTCGCTTATCGTGCGGGCGCTGGGGCAGCCCTTCATCATGGTGCCGCTCTCCCTGGTCGCCACCGCCAGCCTGAGCCACGACGAGATCCCCTCCTCCTCGACCCTGCTCAACGTACTGCGCAACCTCGGTGGTGCGTTCGGTATCGCCATCATCGCGACCCTGCTCGACAACGATACCCGCACCCATGTGCTGCAAATTGGCAGCACTCTGGCCGCCAGCAGCATCGAGGGACAAACCTATCTGCTGCAGCTGGCCCAGAGCATGATGGCGCAGGGGTCAGGCCCCGAGATTGCCCAGCAGCAAGCCCACGCCATGCTGGCCAATACCATCAACCGGGAGGCGGCCATCATGGCCTACAACCAGGTGTTCTACATCATGGGGATCTTCCTGCTGATCGCCAGCGGCCTGATGCTGTTGCTCAAATCCCCCGCCCCACGGGCAGCGGATGCCGAACCGCTAGAGGAGTGAAAACCACCGGGCATAAAACGAAAAACGGGCCAATGCCCGTTTTTCTTTATCTGTTACCTGTACTCCACCACGTGGTGTTATCCCGCCAGCGAGCCCGCAATCAGGAATTGTGCCGCAAAATAGCTGCTCATCACCCAAGCGCGGGCGTGGGGAAAGGGGCGGCGGAAGCGATCGAGCGCCAGCATGCTGTCGGAGAAGAGGAACATCAGTGCCCCCACCAACGCTGCGGCAGAACCGGCAGTGAGAGAGGCGTGCCAGGCACCGGCGGCCACCCAGGCCATGCCGATAATCACCAGCATGTAGCAAAAGACCGGGATCCGCATCTCTCCCAGCTTGCCCCACAACAGGCCAAATACCATGCCAGCAATCAGCAACAGTAGCAAGCCGTCCACCAGATTGAGCAGCAGCGGTCCTTGGGCAAAGCCGACGATATAGCAGAGATGCGCGACAAGAAATGCCGCCAACCCTTGAATGAAGCGATCGCTTGGCAGCATCAGCAGCACATCGCCCGCCAGCGAGAGGCAGAGGCCGAGCAGGATCCAGGCGTGGGAACCGTCGTGGTCATAACTCTGGTAGCCGAACGCCAACGCGATGATAAACAGCATGGTCAGCGGCTTGCTGATATAGAACTGGCGGCTGTCTGAACCGTAGGCAGCACGGATGTGCCACCAACCTGAAGCGATGATCAAGAAACTCAATAACATGCCCTGCTCCTCACCTGTTGCTCGCAGTCATACGGCAACCGTTTTTATCATGGTGCAGGGTAACAAATTCCCTACCCCAGTGGCAGGGGTGCTGATCAAATGGACAGACTAAGCCTAAAGTCTAATTGCCGCCCCGAGTGGTTCAGGGCATAAGTGACGGGTCTGGAGGATCACCATGGAAGAAGCTATGAAGAATTATCTGCCCGCCATCGATATCATGATGTGCCATCTGGGGATCAGCTTTGAGCAGGCCTGCGAACAACTGGGTCTCAGCCAGCAGGAGCAACGGGCACTGGATCAATTGCAGCAACAGCAGAGCCAAGCCAACTAAGCCCTCCCGTTATTGGATATCATGATGCGCTATCTGGGGATCAGCTTTGAGCAGGCCTGTGAACAGCTGGGTCTCAGCCAGCAGGAGCAGCAGGCACTGGATCAGTTGCAGCAACAGCAGAGCCAAACCAACTAGCCCGTTCAAACATGCATACCAAAGAGAAGACCGCCAGCAGGCGGTCTTCTCTTTTAGTATGTGTGATACCCCGGCAAGGCATCATGCAATGCCTGCCAGCAGGCGACTCCAGTTGCGTTTACCAGCGATAAAGCCGTCACGCAGGGCCCGGTACTCCAGTTGCAGCTTGAGGCGGTCATAGCGCGCCAGCGCCTTGCGCTTGCGCAGCTCCAGCAGCCGCTTGCGACTAGCGTAATAGTGTTGCAACTGCTGGCTCAGCTTGTCGTACTCCTCCTGCAGCAGCGCCTGCCACAGTTCGCGATCTTCCTGCTTGCGCAACTTGGCTTGTGCCCGTTTCAGCTGCATCTGCAGCCGGGCTTGTTCGATACGCTCCTCCGGCGAAGATCTGAGATCTCCCGCCAGACCGCACCAGGAGGCGAGCCGGATCAACCACTTGGTCGGATCGAACTGCCACCAGTGAATGCCATTGCGGTAGTCATTCTCGAACAGGTGGTGAAAGTTGTGGTACCCCTCGCCAAAGGTGAAAAAAGCCAGGATGCCGTTATCGCGAGCGGTATTGCGGTCGGTATAGGGCTGACTGCCCCAGATGTGGGCCAGCGAATTGATGAAGAAGGTGGTGTGGTGAGTCATCACCATTCTCAGCACGCCTGCCAACAGCAACATGCCGAGCATATCCCCGTGCCATAGGCCGAGCAGCAGCGGCAGCCCCAGATTGGCCGCCAGCGCCAGCGTCAGATAGTGACGGTGCTGAAACGCGACCACCGGGTTGTTCTGCAGGTCACGCACATTATTGTAATCGCCATAGCGATCTCCCTGATGCTCCCGCAGCATCCAGCCGATGTGGGAATACCAGAAGCCGCGCCCCGCGCTGTAGGGGTCTTTATCGTTGTCATCCACATGACGATGGTGATGGCGGTGATCGGCCGACCAGTGCAGGGCCGAATTCTGCAGCGCCAACGCACCGCCGATGGCAAACAACCACTGCAAAGCGGGGTGCGCCTTGTAGGCCTTGTGCGACCAGAGCCGGTGATAGCCTGCGGTGATGGAGAGACCACTAAGGCAGAACAACAACAGGAAACTGGCCCACTGCCAGAGATCGTAACCGTGGCTCACGCCGTACCAGGGCACGACAATCAACGCCACTATCCCGGAGAGGGAGAACAGCAGGGTATTGGTGAAAATAATGGGGGGTCTGGCCATCTCATTGCATCCTTTCAGCGAACAGCTGTTAGCCATTTTCTATGGTGATTTCCTCACGGTCAATGGTAAAAAAATAGGATACAAACCTGATCCTGAGGCGCCTTCGGGTTATCATTTGTCCTCGTTAAGCTGAAGGTGACTGATTTCGTGGGTATTCGCGCTCAACAAAAAGAAAAAACCCGGCGTACATTGATCGATGCTGCATTCAGCCAACTGTGCGCCAATCGGAGTTTCTCCAATCTCAGCCTGCGGGAAGTCGCTCGCGAAGCGGGTATCGCGCCCACCTCTTTCTATCGCCACTTTCGCGATATGGAGGAACTGGGCCTGACCCTGGTTGACGAAGGAGGCCTTACCCTGCGCCAACTGATGCGCCAGGCACGCCAGCGCATTGCCGGTGGTGGCAGTGTCATCAGCACCTCGGTGCAGACCTTTATGGAGTTTGTCGAGAACAACCCCAACATCTTCCGGCTGCTGCTGCGGGAACGCTCCGGCACCTCGGCCGCCTTTCGTCAGGCGGTGGCTCGCGAAATCCAGCACTTTATCGCAGAGCTGACCGATTATCTGGAAGCCACCACCGAAGCACCACGGGAAGATGCCTACATCCAGGCAGAAGCCATGGTCACCATCGTCTTCAGTGCCGGTGCCGATGCACTCGACATGACCAGCGAAGAGTGCCGTGCACTCTCCGACCGAACAATTCGCCAACTGCGGATGATCGCCATGGGCGCCGAGGTACAAAACCAGAAGCGCCGTGAACCTCACCCATGACCACAGGATGGAGAACGATATGACTGAACAGCTTATGATCCCGAAAAAACCGCTCGCCATGGCCATGCTGATTGGTATCTGTGGCGATGCCTCTCTGGCCGTGCTGACCAACTCGGTCGTGCCTTTCTCCTTCTTCCCGCTGATTGCCCTCTGGCTGGCGGCCTATCAGCTGTTCCAGCACTATCGCCATGAACCCATGGTGGGCAACACCCCCATCTGCACCCTGCTCTGCTTCTTTATCGGTGTCTTCGGCCACTCCGCGCTGCTCAAGGTGCAATACCCGGAGCTTGGCAGCAACTTCTTCTCCCTGATCATGATGCTGCTGTTACTGGCAGCCCTCTCCATCAAGCTCGGCCTGAGCATTGGCAACAAAGAGAAGCCCTGATAAATCGACCGAGTGATGGTAATCAGCTGATACATAAAGCAAAGAGGCCTTCCCGTCGGGAAGGCCTCTTTGCTTGAACGATACCTGATTAATACGGCAATCTCGGTATTCCCAACCTAGCCAAGCTGCTGGCCTTCAAGATCGATGTGCAGATGGAAGAGGGGGTGATCAATATGGAACTGCCCTGTAGCCAGCAGGCAGCAGAAGGCTGATTTGGCCGCCTGTAAACTCGCTCAAATGGCTGATAAGGCTCGGATATAGCCAGAAAATGGTGGAAATAATCGGCTATCTGGCACTCTTACTTGGCAGAGAAAAGCCAGATATTGGTGGTTTAAGGCGCTAAAAATACAAAAGCCCGGTTATGAAACCGGGCTTTGTGTTGATTCTGGTGTGCAACCATCGGGGTTAGTGGGTAAAAACCGCCCATAGCAAAAAGGCCTTCCCATCTGGGAAGGCCTTT